>JBFERY010000021.1:0-35190 GCA_041548785.1 Oceaniferula sp. | reverse complement strand
GCTTGGGTTGCGGGCTTGGGTTGCCGAGGGACAGGAGTGTCCCTCTTCCCTAGGGGGGATAGGGAGTGTGGACACTCTTGTCCACTGCGGAGGAGGCTTGGGTTGCGGGCTTGGGTTGCCGAGGGACAGGAGTGTCCCTCCTCCCTAGGCGATCATGCCGGCGGCGACGGTTTCGTTGGTCATCGGGTCGATGAGGATGAAGGAGCCGGTGATGCGGTTGCGTTTGTAGTTGTCGTGGATCAGCGGGGCGGAGGTGCGCAGGCTGATGCGGCCGATGTCGTTGAGGCGAAGCTCGAGGTCGTCCTCGGCACGGTGCAGGGTGTTGATATCGACCTTGTATTTCACCTCCCTGATCAGGGCCTTCGCCTCGCGGGAGGTGTGGCGGATGATGTATTTTCCGTGCGGGTTGAGCGACTTGTCGGAGAACCAGCAGATCATGGCGTCGATATCCTGGCCGACCTCCGGCGGGTTGTTGGATTTGACGATCATGTCACCGCGGGAGATATCGATTTCGTCCTCCAGGGTGATGGCGACGGACAGCGGGCTGTAGGCCTCCTCGAGTTCCTTGCCGTCGCTGTGGATGGCTTTGATTTTGGTGGAAAACCCGGATGGCTGGACGGTGACATCGTCGCCCGGCTTGAAGACGCCGCCGGCGACCCGACCGGCGTAGCCGCGGAAGTCGTGCCATTCGTCGGACTGGGGGCGGATCACCCACTGCACGGGGAAGCGGGCTTCGACGTGGTTTTCCTGGTTGCCGACGTAGACGGTTTCGAGGTGATAGAGCAGCGAGGAGCCTTTGTACCACGGCATGTTGTCCGAGGCGTCGACGACGTTGTCGCCATTCAGGGCGCTGATCGGGATGAAGCTGATATCGACCACGTTATCGAGGCGTGACGCGAAGTCCTTGTATTGGTCAACGATGTCATCGTACACGCCCTCGTCGTAATCCACGAGGTCCATCTTGTTGACCGCCACCACGATGTGTTGGATGCGGAGCAGGCTGGCGATGAAGGAGTGGCGGCAGGTTTGTTCGATGACACCCTTGCGGGCGTCCACGAGGATGATGGCGAGGTTGGCGGTGGAGGCACCGGTCACCATGTTGCGGGTGTACTGGATGTGTCCCGGGGTGTCGGCGATGATGAACTTGCGTTTGGGTGTTGCGAAGTAGCGGTAGGCGACGTCGATGGTGATCCCCTGCTCGCGCTCGGCCTTGAGTCCGTCGGTCAGCAGGGCGAGGTTGACATTTTCGTCGCCCCGTTGCTGGCTCGACTGCTCGACGGCCTCCATCTGGTCTTCGAAGGTGTTTTTTGAATCGTAGAGGAGTCGGCCGATGAGGGTGGATTTTCCGTCGTCGACGCTGCCTGCGGTGGTGAATCGCAGCAGATCCATGTCGAGGTATCCGGAGGTGTCGGTGGATGTGTCGTTTGAGCTCATTTGAGTAATATCGTTGAAGTGGTGAGTGGTTGGGTGGCGGCCTAGAAGTAACCTTCTTTTTTGCGGTCCTCCATGGCGGTCTCGGAGCGTTTGTCGTCGGACCGGGTGCCACGTTCGGTCTGGCGGGCGGAGGCGACTTCCTGGATGACGGCGTCGAGGTCGGCGGCGGGGGATTCGACGGCGCCGGTGCAGGTGGCGTCACCGATGGTACGGAAGCGGACGATTTTTTTCTCGACGACCTCGTGGTCCTGGACGGTGACAAATTCGGTGACGGCGAGCAGCGAGCCGTTGCGTTCGAAGACTTCGCGTTCGTGGGAGAAGTAGATATGCGGCAGGTCGATCTGCTCCTTCTTGATGTATTGCCAGACATCCATTTCGGTCCAGTTCGAGATCGGGAACACGCGGAAGTGTTCACCGTGGTGTTTGCGGCCGTTGAGGATGTTCCAGAGCTCGGGACGTTGGTTTTTCGGGTCCCAGGTGCCGAAATCATCGCGGTGGGAGAAGAAGCGTTCTTTGGCGCGCGCCTTTTCCTCGTCGCGGCGGCCACCGCCGAGGGCGGCGTCGAACTGGTGTTTCTCGATACCGTCGAGCAGGGTGACGGTCTGCAAGCCGTTGCGGCTGGCGTTCACGCCTTTTTCCTCGGTGACGCGGCCTTGATCGATCGAGTCCTGGACGCTGGCGACCACCAGGCGGGCGCCGATTTTCTCCACAAACTGGTCGCGGAAGACCATGGTTTCGGGGAAGTTATGGCCGGTGTCGACGTGCATCAGGACGAAGGGGATTTTCGCCGGAGCAAAGGCTTTGTAGGCGAGGTGGGCCATGACGATGGAATCCTTGCCGCCGGAAAACAGGAGCACGGGGTTCTCGAACTGGGCCGCCGTTTCGCGGAGGATGTAGATGGCCTCGGACTCCAGGTGGTCCAGGTGACTGAGTGTGTAGTTAGACATGATGTGTTAGCTGGGTAAAAAATGAATCAGGCTGAAATGGCGGGTCGGATGGCTTCCAGCAGCGTAAACACGCTATCCTCGACCGACTGGTTTTCGGTTTCGATCACGAGGTCGGGGGATACGGGTTGTTCGAAGGCGCTGTCCTTGCCGGTGAAATGCTTGATTTCGCCCACGGCGGCCTTGGCATAGAGCCCCTTGACGTCGCGCCGTTCGCACAGGTCATAACTCGCGTTGACGAAGACCTCGTAATAGTCGTCGCCGATGATATCGCGGGCGAGGTCGCGCAGTTCGTGGCGGGGCGTGATGACGGAAACAAAGGTGATGACCCCCTGTTGGGCAAAAATGCGGGCGACGTGGGCGGCGCGACGGATGTTCTCGCGCCGATCGTCATCGGAGAACCCGAGGTTTTCGTTCACCCCGGTGCGTAGGTTGTCGCCGTCGAGGATGGTTGTCATCCGGCCCTGTTTGTGGAGCACCTTTTCCGCCGCGTTGGCGATGGTGGATTTGCCCGAACCGGAAATGCCATAGAGCCAGACCACCAGACCTTTTTGCCCGAGCAGCTTTTCCTTGCTCTCGCGCGCGATCTGCCGGTCGAATTCCGGGTGGATGTGGTCTGGGGTTGCGTTCACTGTCAGTAAATTTGAGATTGGGAAATTGGGAAATTGGAAACCGGGAAACCGGGAAACCGGGAAAGCTGAAATGGGGTTAGGCGGGGGTGGTATTTGGGTTCGGATTTGGATTGGGGGTTCGGATGCTGCCGCGGGGCACGAGTTGCCAGGCACGTTCGTGCAGGTAGTAGACGGCGAGTTTGATGAAGAATTCGGCGGCGGCGATGGTGCCGGCGACGTTCATGTCCTTGGCGAGCAGCCATGCGAGCAGGAACGTGGTGGTGGTTGCAAGGACGCGCCAGGTCAGGCCTTTCAGCACGCTGCGGATTTTCGATTCTTTTTCTGTGGGCTGGCTCATGCTGTGACGGTGGGGTCGCGGGGGTGTTTCGATACAAACGACGTTGTGCGGACGCGACATGGGCTATCGGAGCCGTCCATGCAAGCATTAAATGAGTGGTAAGTTGATCAACTTACTAATGTATTTGTTTTTTCCTTAGCAAAAAGTCATGAAGTCGGTTTAGTAAATTGGAAATCGGAAATTGCGAAATCGGAAATAAATACATACCCGCTGCAGGCTGCATTTCATTTCCCCATTTTAAATTTCCCCATTTCAAATTTGCTCCTTCGTCCTTCGGACGAAAGACGCTGCCGCCCTTGGTCGATTGGTCTGATTTCGACCAAAACCGTGCCTGTGGACGCAAAGGAGTGTGAACCACGGTGAATCACAGGGGGAAATATCCACTTCGGGTTGCAGAGAACAGACCACAGAAGCGCGTGTTTGTTCAATAAAAAATGAACAAATTAGTTTTCGAGACCGCCGGCAAGTCACCCGGTCTCGCCGGTGGCGCTAGTTGATGGACGCGAATTTGCGGTCGATCGCGGCGAGCACGACCTCCTCGAGACGTTCGTGGCGGATGCGCTCGACGGCCTCAATGGAAAACCCGTGGGCGATCAGGCGGCGTGCCTGGCGTGGCGGGATCCCCCTGGCGCGGAGGTAAAAGATTTCCTCGTCGCTGATACTGGCGGAGGTGCTGCCATGGGAGCACTTGACCTGGTCGGCATTGATTTCGAGGCCCGGCATGGAGTTTGCCTCCGCGGTATCCTCCATCATCAGGTTACGGCATGTCTGGTAGGCATCCGTGTAGTGGGCGCCCTGATCGACGAGGATCAGGCCGGAAAAGATGGTTTTGGAGGTGCCGTAGAGCGTATTCTTGTAAAGCAGGTCGCTGTTGGTATGGGGTGCGGCGTGGTGTTGGTAGGTACGCTGGTCGTACTGCTGGGTCTCGGCGGCAATGGAGCACGACAGCATATCGGAGTGGGCGCCCTCGGCATCGAGTCGGCTGACTGATTCGTTCCGTGCCCACTGGGCCCCGGTGTTGAGGGTGAAGGCGACGGCGTGGGCATCGCGGCCGACGGTGGTGGCATTGACCTGGATCATCCGGCTGGCCGGGTTCAGTTCCTGGATGGCGCAGTAGGTGAGCTTCGAGCCGTCACCGACGATCAGGTCGTTGACTGCGACGCACAGGCCGGCGTCGCTGTCGTTGGCGCTGGCAAAACGGTCCAGCACGCTGACCTCGGCATTTTTACCGGTGATGACCAGGGTGTGGGGGAACGTCGCGGTCGCATCGCCCGCGAGCACATGGCTGACCTCGATGGGTTGTTCGACGCGAATGCCATCGGGGACGTAGACAAACAGTCCGGTTCGGACGCGGGCCTTGTGCAGTGCGGCGAATTTGGCGGAGCCGAGGCGTGTTTCACGCTGCATGAAGTGCTCCTTGACCAGGTCGCCGTGCGTCTGGAGTGCTTGTTCGAGCGGCAGGCAGACCACGCCCTCGGGGAGCTCCGGGATGTGGTATTCGATCTGGCTGGAGGTTTCGTCGCAGTAGCCCTCGAAATCGAGTTGTTTCAAGTTACCGAAGCGCCAGTTTTCATCCTTGCGGGTGGGCATGGGTGTGTTCACAAATTCCGTCCATGCCTGCTGCTGCAGGTCGGAGAACCAGGAAGGTATTTGTGATTGGGTATTTGTGATTGGTGATTGTGTGATCATCGGTATAGAATGGTTAGTTAAATTTATTGGAATTTGGAACCCTTGATTTCGGATTGCTGGAGGTGTCCAGCCCAAGCTCTTAGCTGTTTAGCACAGCTTCGGGCTAGCGTTTCGATTACTTTGATTTCCTCGAAATATTTTTTTAGATAGGGACGATTTTCAAAAAAGAGGGCCATCGAGCATGTTTCGCTAGCCGACCCACGTGCGACATATAAAAAGTGAATGAGTTCCTTATTGCTACCCCGATCAAATCCTTCTGCTATGTTGTTAGAAACAGACAATGACGCTCGCTCAATCTGATCTTTCTTTGAGTAACTAATGGCTTGGCCAGCTTCTCCGCGGACGAAGTCATCCACCAATTCGGCCAGACGAATAGCGTCCTTCCAAACTGGAACATCTTCAAAGCAATCGTAAGTCATCGCTACTGAAAATCACAAATCACTCATTACAAATCACAGATCACAGATTCGTCGGCATTAGCCGACGGACCCCTCCATTTCGAGTTCGATCAGGCGTTTCAGCTCGACGCTGTATTCCATGGGGAACTCGCTGACGAGGTCGTTGATAAAGCCGTTGACGGCCAGGCTCATGGCGGCGGCCTCGGAAATCCCGCGCTGCTGCATGTAGAAGAGCATTTCCTCGCTCACCTGGCTGACGCTTGCCTCGTGCTGGGTGACGTGCTGGTTGCCGCGCACGGTGATTGCGGGATAGGTATCGGTTTTGCTGTTGGCATTAATCATCAGCGCGTCGCACTCGGTGTTATTTTTACACCCTTTCAAATGTTTCGGGATGGTCACCTGGCCGCGGTAGGTGGCGCGTCCTTCACCGACCGAGATCGATTTGGAGACCACGTTCGACGTGGTATTGTTCGCGGCGTGGATCATCTTGGCGCCGGTGTCCTGGTGCTGGCCGTTGTTGGCCAGGGCGATGGAGATCACCTCGCCGCGGGCGCGCTCCCCCTTCATGACGACGCCGGGGTACTTCATGGTCAGGCGCGAGCCGATGTTACAGTCGATCCAGCGCACCTCGGCGTCTTCGTGGGCGAGGCCACGTTTGGTGACGAGGTTAAAGACGTTCGAGCTCCAGTTTTGCACGGTGACATACTGGATTTTCGCGCCCTTCATGGCGACGAGTTCGACCACGGCGGAGTGCAGCGTGGTTGATTCGAATTTCGGTGCGGTGCAGCCCTCCATGTACATCACCTCGGACCCTTCGTCGGCGATGATGAGGGTGCGTTCGAACTGGCCGAAGTTTTCCGAGTTGATGCGGAAGTATGCCTGCAGCGGGTGTTTCACCTTCAGCCCCTTGGGGATGTAGATGAACGAGCCGCCGGAGAACACGGCGCTGTTCAGGGCGGAAAACTTGTTGTCGCCGGTGGGGATCACCTTGCCGAACCATGGCCGGAAAATCTCCTCGTGCTCCTTGAGTCCCTCGGTCGAGTTGACAAAAATCACCCCCTCTTTCTCAAGCTCCTCCTTGACGCTCGAGTACGCGGTCTCCGAGTCGTACTGGGCTTCCACGCCGGCGAGGAAGGCACGTTCCTGCTCGGGCACGCCGAGGCGTTCGAAGGTCTCAAGCACCTCGGGCGGGACATCATCCCAACTGCGCATCGGCTTCTGGCCGTCGGCAAGGTAGTAGCGGATTTCATCAAAGTGGATGTTCTCCAGGTCCTTGGTCGCCCAGTGGGTGGGCATCGGCTTGCTGAGAAACGTCTCGTAGGCCTTGAGGCGGAACGCACGCACCCAGTCGGGATCATCCTTGACGTCACTGATGTAGTTGATGGTATCGGTGGACAGACCCACGCCGGCATCAAAGGCATGCTTCTCGGGAAAATGAAAATCGCCCTTGGCGCGGTCGATATCGATCGCGACCTGGGTTTCCTGGTCGATGGTGTCGACGGTAGTATCGTAGCTCATGGCTGATTGAGGATTGTTTTTGTTAGCTTCTGGCAATTGTCTTTGTTAGGCCTTGGCGAGTTCACCCTCCTTGAGGAAGTCGTAGCCGCTTGCCTCGAGTTCGAGGGCAAGGTCCTTGCCACCGGATTTGACGATTTTCCCGTCGGCCATCACGTGTACGTGGTCGGGCTGGATATAGTCGAGCAGGCGCTGGTAGTGGGTGATGATGAGGAATCCGCGGTCGGGCGAGCGCATGGCATTGACGCCTTTGGCAACGATTTTCAGGGCGTCGATGTCGAGCCCGGAGTCGGTTTCGTCGAGGATGCAGAACTTGGGTTCGAGCATCATCATCTGGAGGATCTCGTTGCGTTTTTTCTCGCCGCCGGAGAAGCCTTCGTTCACGGCGCGGGCGGTGAACTTGCGGTCCATTTCCAGCACGTCCATTTTCGAGTAGAGGTTTTTGTAGTAGGCGACGGCGTCCATTTCCTCGCCTTTGGGCAGGCGGGCCTGGAGGGCGGCGCGGATGAAGTTGGCATTGGACACGCCGGGGACTTCCGCCGGGTATTGGAAGGCGAGGAACACGCCCTCGCGGCTGCGTTCGTCGACATCCATGTCGAGCAGGTCCTTGCCGTCCATGGTCACTGAGCCGGACTGCACGGAGTAGTCGTCGTGCCCGGCGATGATTTTGGACAGCGTGGATTTGCCGGATCCGTTCGGTCCCATAATGGCGTGGATTTCACCGTGGGGGATTTCTAGATTGACCCCTTTCAGGATCGGGGTGTCTTCTACGTTGGCGTGCAGGTCTTTGATTACGAGGCTCATTGGATTACTAGGTTGAGAGTGCTTGGATTGTGAAACTTGGCGTTGGTTGAAGTCGGTTTAAGAAGGAATGGTTCCCCGCAGAATGATCTCGAGGTTGTCGATGTGGGCGCCCTCGGGCAGGTCGAGCAGGTCGGATAACTTGGCCCCTTTCTTGAGGGGGACATCGATGATGGTGCCGGTCTCCTCGTCATGGAAGTGGCCGTGCTCGGTTAAGTTCGGGCAATATCTTGACGATTCGCGTTCGAAGTTGACCTGGCGCACCGCCCCGTGCTGGACGAGAGCCTCGAGGCAGTTGTAGACGGTCGCCAGCGATATCCCGGGCATATTGTACTTGGCCCGATCGAACACCTCCCCTGCGGTCGGGTGGTCACGGTGATCCATGAGCACCTTGTAGACCGCGCAGCGCTGGCGCGTCATTCGCAGCCCTTTCACCTTGGGGTGATAGGCGTGATCGCAGTCTGTGAGCTTGTTTTCCATGTGCAAATTGGGGGAGAGGAACCTCCGGGCACGGCAAACTAGCCCAGATCTGCAAGCTGGCAAGTCTAATTTTAGAATGATTCTAATGTGCAACAAAAACCCGGAAAAGGCGGGGGCCGGGATCGGTCTGGACACCGGCATGCTTGTTTCCGTGGGGTGTTTTGCGCCAACCGGGGATGGCCTCAGGCCTATGTTTCCATATGGTTTACGGACGGATTACCGGGGAGGACGGCGAAGTATGGGGTGCCTGGCATCCCTCTCAATGATTTCGGACTTGCCCCCCTCTTTTTTTGGGTTACTGTTCTTTCGAACACACAATTGGAATGCAACTTACCGCCCTCTTCGTCGATTTTGATGCCTATTTTGCCTCTGCCGAGCAGCACCTCCGACCGCACCTCCGCGGCAAGGCGGTGGGGGTGGCGCCCATTCTTGCGGAGACATCCTGCTGTATTGCCGCGAGTTATGAGGCCAAGGCCTGCGGGATCAAAACCGGCACCCGTGTCGGCGATGCCCGCAAGCTGTGCCCGGGAATCGAGATTGTCGAGGCCCGGCCGTCCCGGTATGTCGAGCTCCACCACCGGCTGGTTGCCGCCGTGGAAAGCTGTATCCACGTCGAGGCGGTGCTCTCGATTGACGAGATGTGGTGCTGGCTCCCCTACAACCTGCGCGAGCCGCAAACCACGGAAAAAATCGCCCGCAGCATCAAGCGGGCGGTGTCTGAGCAGGTCAGCCCGTGGATCAAGGCGTCCGTCGGGGTTGCTCCGAACCGTTGGCTTGCCAAGATGGCGTCTAAAATGCGCAAACCCGACGGACTTCTGGTGATTGAACCGCACCACCTGCCCGACATCCTGTATGAGCTTGATCTGCGTGACATGCACGGGGTGGGCCGCGCCATGGAACTCCGGCTCCACGCCCACGGCATCCATCACAGCCGGCTGCTCTGTGCGGCGACCCGACAGCAGTTGCACAACGCCTGGGGGGGCATCGGGGGCGACCAGCTCTGGATGCAGCTCAGGGGGCAGGAAATCCCGGACCCGGCCACGGCAAGCGCGCGCCGCAGCATCGGTCACAGCCACGTGCTGCCGCCGGAGAAAAGGCATCCTGAGGGTGCGCTTCCCGTCCTGCACAAACTCACCCAGAAGGCGGCGCAGAGGCTGAGGAGCCACGGCATGCTGGCATGTAGTTTCCAGCTATCGCTGCAGTATCTCCGGGGCGGAAGGTGGGAGCATGAGCTCATGCTCGAGGCCACCGACGACTCGCTCACACTCGCCCGCGTCGCCGGCCAGCTCTGGCGCCAACGCCCGCACCACGGCGAGTCGTTGCTCAAAGTCTCCATGGTGCTGGCTCGGCTCACCCACGCGGGCAACTACACGCCGTCACTTTTCGCCGATGACGGCGAGCCATCCATCCACTCCCCCCCTAAAAACCATCAGGCGCTCAATGAATCCATGGACAGGCTGGTGCGGAAATTCGGTCGGCAGTCGATCTACCTCGGCGGGGCCCACAACGCCATTGAGGCCGCGCCGATGCGGATCTCCTTCGGCCATATCCCGGATCTGGACATGGAAAGTGATTGAATGGGGGGGGCGCATGCCTGAGGTTCCAAAGGGGGCAAACTCTAAGTTGGGGCAAACTCTAAGTTTTAAACTCCGGCATGGCGGTCAGTCGCGGGCGAAGGGGATGGCGAAGGTCAGGACGCCGCCGACAATCCACAGCCAAAGCGCATCCGTCACCACATAGGGGAAAAACATCAGGGCAAAGCCGAGCGCCTTGGGCTGCCAGAGGTCTTTCCATTTCCCGTAGGCAACATAGATCATGCCGAGGCCGCCAAAGACCACCCACGCAACCATGACACCCGGATCAAACATGGTGCCGGCCATCATCCCATCGGGTACAGCAGCTCCTCGCTGACCGCGTCGATTTTTTCCAGCACCTCGTCGTCCAGCGTCACCTCTGCCGCGGCGATGATCGGGTCGAGCTGATCCTCATGGGACGCCCCGACGATGGTCGACGCCACGAAGTCGTGTTGTTTGCTCCACGCCGTGGCCAGTGTCACCACATCCATATCGATCTCCCTGGCGATCGCGATCATGCGTTCCGTGGTCGCCAGGCTCTTGTCGTTGACAAAGCGCCGCGCCATCTCCTTTTGCCGCGGTTGGCCGGTGCTGAGGTAGCGGCTGAACCTGGCACCCTCGGGGCGTTTGCCGTCGTTGTACTTCCCGGTCAGCACACCGCCGGCCAGCGGGCTGTAAGGGAGCAGGCTCACCTTCTCGCGCCGGCACACCTCGGCGAGCTCATCTTCGAAGCGGCGGTTGTTGATGGAAAAATTGTTCTGGATGGTGTCGAGCCGTGTCAGGCCGCAGCTATCGCTGGCCCAGAGCGACTTCATCAGTCCGTAGCTATCCTCATTGCTGGTGCCGATCGCACGCACCTTCCCCTCCCGGACCAGCTCGTCGAGCACCTCGAGCGTGTCCTCCACCCGCATCCCGTGATCCGTCCAGTGAATTTGATAGAGGTCGATGTAATCCGTTTTCAACCTTCGCAAGCTCCCCTCCAAAGCCTTGCGGATGTGGTGTCGGTCCAGGGCCGCCTTGCCGCCGCGGACCGGCGGGTTCCACCATCCGTGTGCGGCACCCGCGACCTTGGTGGCGACGATCATACTTTCGCGGTCGCGGCGGGCCATCCATTCCCCCAGCCACTGCTCGGTGAGTCCTGCGGTATTCGCGGTCGCGGGCACCGGATAGACCTCGGCGGTATCGAAAAAATCAATCCCGGCGTCCGCCGCCTTATCGAGGATCCGGAAGCTCTCGTCCTTTTCGCACTGCTTGCCAAAGGTCATCGTACCCATACAGATATCGCTGACGACGATGGCACTGCTTCCAAGTCGGTTTTGTCGCATGGATACATCATGCTCTTTCAGGCGGACTTGGCAAGTCCGGGCGCAGATGATGACGGCTTGCCGCGGGGAAACCTCTTTGGCCTCGCCATGTTGGCCCTGGTCGATGTCATCCAGGGCCGCTATCAGAAAAAGCTGATGGCGGAGAAGGAGAAGAGGCAGGGGACAGTCGCGTGACCAGCTATCAGCGTGTTGGTGAAGAGGGGCGAGGCGGCCGGAAGCCACCGCCACGGCGCGGCGCTTCTCTTGGTTCCGCGGTGCGCTCGAACTGCGTTCTCATCCTCGAGTCCCGGTGCAAAAAAAACGGAACCATCTTGTGGATGATTCCGTTTTTTTTAGAATGGTCGGGACTACAGGATTGTGCTCGCCCGCTCGCACTGTGCTGGCTTGCAAGTTTCCTCCTCCGGAAACTTGGGATATAGATCGTGCGCTGACCTCGCCCGCTCGCACTGTGCTGGCTTGCAGACTTCCTCCTCCGGAAACTTGGAGTTAGAATGCCGTGATGCACGGCGCTTCTCTTGGTTCCGCGGTGCGCTCGAACTGCGTTCTCATCCTCGAGTCCCGGTGCAAAAAAAACGGAACCATCTTGTGGATGATTCCGTTTTTTTTAGAATGGTCGGGACTACAGGATTCGAACCTGCGACCTCTTCACCCCCAGCGAAGCGCGCTACCAAACTGCGCCAAGTCCCGATCTTGATTTTCTGCCCGTGAATTTGACTCCGACGGGCGGGGGGCGCAATTAAGCCCAACACTTAGGAGTTGGCAAGCACCGATTTTCGTGGCATTTCCATGGCCCCATGAAACGTGTGAAAATCGCCGTCATTGGAGCCAGCGGCTATACCGGCCTTGAGCTCCTGCGCCTCCTGCTTACCCACCCGCATGCCGAGCTGGTCTGTGTGACCTCACGCCAGAACGCGGGGCGCCGTATCGGCGAGTTGTTTCCGCGGTTCACCGGGGCGGAGGCGGCGGAGCTCGAGTTCATCGACCCCGATGCCGATGCCGTGGCCGCCACAGGCGCGGAGGTCGCCTTTCTTGCCCTACCCCACGGCGTCGCCGCAGGGTATGCCTCCAGTTTGCTGGAAAAGGGCCTGCGCATCATTGATCTCAGCGCGGATTTCCGCTTGGATGACCCTGGGGTATACGAGGAGTTTTACGAGGCTGCGCACCCGGCCCCGGAACTTCTTGCCGAGGCGGTTTACGGGCTACCCGAGGTGCATCGCGCCGACATTCCCGGCGCACGCCTGATTGCCGCCCCCGGCTGCTATCCGACCAGCATCATCCTGCCGTTGGTGCCGCTGCTGCGCAGCAGGCTCATCGACCCGGACAGCATCGTCACCTGCTCGATGTCCGGAGTCAGCGGTGCCGGCCGCAAGGCCGACCTCTCGCTCATTTTCTGTGAGTGCAACGAAAGCGTGCGCGCCTATGGCCTACCCAAGCACCGCCACCTCTCCGAAATCGAACAAGAGCTCGGCAAGGCGGCGGGCGCACCCGTGGCGATCTCGTTCACCCCCCATCTGGTGCCGGCGCACAATGGCATCTGCTCGACCACCAGTGCCAAGCTGCTGGGTCAGCCTGCCGACATTGGGCGCGCCCTTGAAGAAGCCTACCGCGACGAGCACTTCGTCCGCTTGTTGGGCCGGGGTGGCTGCGCTGACACAAAAAATGTCACGGGCACGAACTTCATTGATATCGGCTGGGACCACGATCCGCGCACCGGCCGGGTGCTGCTGCTCAGTGCCGAGGACAACCTCGGCAAGGGCGCCGCCGGCCAGGCGGTGCAGAATTTCAACCTGATTTGTCAATTTCCCGAAACTGCCGGGTTGCAAAATTTTTAGGAACCAGTCAGGGTGGAGATTCGTCATGCCGGATAAACTTGTCATCAAGAGGATCAAAGGTGGAGTCTGCGCTCCGCGCGGATTCCATGCCAGTGCTGTTAGTGCCGGCATCAAGAACCCGGACGCGCCGCGGCTCGACCTCGCGCTCGTCTATTCCCAGCACCCGTGCGCCGCGGCTGGTGCGTTCACCACCAACCGCGTCAAGGCGGCGCCGGTCAAAGTTTCCCAGGCCTACCTGAAGGCCGATGCGATCCAGGCCATCGTCGCTAACAGCGGCAATGCCAATGCCTGCACCGGCGTGCAAGGCATCAGCGATGCACGGAAAACCGCCAACCTGGTCGCCAAAGGCCTCGGGCTGCGCCAGCGTCAAGTCGCGGTTTGCTCGACCGGCGTGATCGGCCTGCCGATGCCGATGGCCCGGATCGAACCGAAAATACCCGAACTGGTTGCCGGACTCGGCGCCAAAAACGGGGAGGGTGTCGCCCAGGCGATCATGACCAGCGACACCTGTAAGAAGGAAATCGCCGTCTCCGTGGAAATCGGGGGCCACCGCGTCCGGATCGGAGCCTGTGCCAAAGGGGCCGGCATGATCTGCCCCAGCATGGCGACCATGCTCTGCTTCATCACCACCGACGCCAAAGCCACCCCGGGGTGCCTGCAGAAAGCCGTGCTCGAGGCGGTTGATGTCTCGTTCAACCGGATCACCATCGACGGTGACATGAGCACCAACGACACCGTGATCGCCCTCGCCAATGGTCAGAGCGGCATGGCCACCATCAAACGCAACAGCAAGGAGTGCCGCCAGTTTCGTGAAGCGCTTCAGTATGTGATGTTAAAAATGGCCAAGGCCCTTGTCCGCGACGGGGAGCGCGTCACCAAGTTTGTCACCGTCGAGGTCAAGGGCGCGCGCACCTACCTCGATGCGCAAAAGGTGGCCGAAGCCGTGGCCAACTCCGCCCTGGTCAAAAGCTCGTGGAATGGCAACGACCCGAACTGGGGACGGATCATCCATGCCGTCGGCTACTCGCGCGCCATGGTCCGCGAGGAGCTCATCGACATCCACATCAATGGCAAGGCCGCCTGCCTCGGCGGCCTGCAGGCGAAAACCTCCATGGACACCCTGCGCAACATGGTTGCCAAGGACGCCTTTACCATCACCATCAGCCTGCATCTGGGAAAGGCCGACTACGAAGTCTACTCCAGCGACCTGTCGCCGGAGTACATCGATTTCAATCGCTCCGAGTATGCTTACTGGAAACAAGCGCGCAAGGACGGGCTGCTCTAGCGCGCACCGGGCGGGTGGGGCAGCGGGTGGGGTCAAGACACCGTGAACTTGATGGCACACCAGAGATCCAGACCCGACTCCCGACGGTGATCGGGTGATTGATGATTGGTGAATTACGATTGTTGATTGCTGAAGTGAAGAGCTGGCGCAGAGGCGGAAGCCTACTTCAAAAATCAAAAATCATCACTCGTCAATCAATTCTGCTCCCGCCCCCGACTACTTGCTACTTGACTCTTCTGGGCTGATTCCTGATTCTCCCATCCGTCATGAGTAACCCCTGCGATAGCCGTTCCTTCAAACGTGTCATATTAAAACTCAGTGGCGAGGCGCTGAGGGAGCCGGGCAGTCAGGACAACATCTCACCGGAAATCGTCGAACGCGTTGCCAAGGAAATCAAAAAGGCCGCTGACACCGGCGTTGAAATTGGCGTTGTCTGCGGCGGCGGCAACTTCTGGCGTGGTGCCAGCGCCAGTGCGCGGGGCATGGACCGGGCCACCGCCGACTACGTGGGCATGCTGGCCACGGTGATGAATGCGCTCGCGCTGCAGAGCGCGCTCGAAGCCGAGGGGGTCCAGTGCATTGTGCAATCCGCCATCGAGATGAAGAATGTCGCCGAGCCCTTCATCCGCCGCAAGGCCACCCGTCATCTGGCTGGCAACATGGTGGTGATCTTTGCCGCCGGCACCGGCAGTCCGTTTTTCTCCACCGATACGACCTCCGCCCTCCGCGCCAGTGAGATGGGGGCCGACGCCGTCATGAAGGCGACCATGGTCGATGGCGTCTACTGCTCCGACCCCAAGAAGAACTCCGGGGCCGTGCGCTATGATACGGTGACGTTCCGGGAGTGTCTCAGCCAGAACCTTCAGGTCATGGACTCCACCGCCTTCAGCCTTTGCATGGACAACGACATCCCCATCATTGTTTTTGATATCGGGGTCGATGGCAACATCACCAAAGCCCTCACCGGCGCAGACATCGGCACCATCGTCCACAAAGGCTAGAGACCGGGGGCAAGCATTCAACCCCACCCATGCAAACACCGATCCCGCCAACCCCACCAACCCTAACGCATTTCACCAACCTGCCACCACAACCACACTATCATCATGGAACCAAGCGAAGCACTCAAACAAACAGAGGACAGCATGCAAAAAGCGGTGGAATACGTCGTGCATGAATTTGCCGCCGTCCGCACCGGAAAAGCCAGCCCGGCACTCATTGAAAACATCGACGTCCACGTTGCCAGTTACGGCAGCTCGATGAAGGTCAAGGCACTCGCGGTCATCACCATCCCCGAGCCGCGGATGATCATGGTCCAGCCCTTCGACCCCTCGACCACCAAGGACATCGAAAAGGCGATCATCGAAAGCAATACCGGCCTGAACCCCGCCAACGAAGGCAAGCACCTGCGTGTTCCCGTGCCCGAGCTCTCCGAAGAGCGCCGCAAGGACATGGTCAAAATGGTGCGAATGCAGGCGGAGGAAGCCCGTGTGCGCGTGCGCTCCTGCCGCAAGGACGGCATGGACGCCGCCAAAAAGATGAAGGCAGCCAATGAAATCACCGAAGACGGTCAACACGACTTCGAAGCGCAGGTCCAGGATCTGACGAACAAGTTCATCAAAGAGATCGACGAGCATCTGGCAGCCAAGGAAACGGAATTGATGACCGTCTGAGCCAACGAAGGGCGACGACCCTGCGCTACTTCCGTAGCGAGGCCTATGCGGGCTTCGAAATTCTCCTGCCATGTGCTACACACCCGACCCCGGCCGTTACGACGGCCGCATGCCGTACCGGCGCTGCGGCAAGTCGGGGCTGATGCTGCCGGCAATCTCGCTCGGGTTCTGGCACAACTTCGGGGATGTTGACGACCTGGGGGAGTCGCGGCGAATCATGCGCCGCGCCTTCGACCTCGGAATCACCCACTTTGACTTTGCCAACAACTACGGGCCACCCGCGGGATCGGCGGAGCGCAATGCCGGCCGGATTCTGCGGGAGGATTTCTACGCCCATCGCGATGAGCTCATCATCTCGTCCAAGGCCGGGTATTTGATGTGGGACGGCCCCTACGGCCAGTGGGGGTCACGCAAGTATCTGCTGTCGTCGCTCGACCAGTCGCTGCAACGCCTCCAGCTCGACTACGTCGATATTTTTTACTCCCACCGCCCCGATCCCGACACCCCGTTAGAAGAGACCATGGGTGCCCTTGCCTCTGCGGTGCAGCAGGGTAAGGCTCTCTACGCGGGCATCTCCAACTATCCGGCGGAAGTGGCCGCCGAAGCGTTCCGGCTGCTTTCCTCCATGGGGGTCAGCTGCCTCATTCACCAGCCGCGCTACAACATCTTCGATCGATGGATCGAAAACGGGCTCACTGACGTTTTAAGTGCTCACGGCGTCGGCTGCATCCCTTTTTCCCCGCTTGCCCAGGGGCTGCTAACAGGTCGATACCTCGAGGGTATCCCGTCCGGATCCCGGGCGGAAAAAGATCACGGGTTCCTGCAACGGGATGCGGTCGCGGAGAAAGCCGCCCAGGTCCGGGAGCTCGACGCCATCGCGCGGCGGCGCGGCCAATCGCTTGCCCACATGGCTCTCGCCTGGGTGCTCCGCCATCCTGCGGTCACCAGCGCCCTGGTCGGCGCATCCAGTGTGCGGCAGCTGGAGGAGAACGTGCGCTGCCTGGATCGTCTGGAATTCACGTCCGCGGAGCTCGACGCCATCGATCTGGCCAGCTCCAAACCGGCCAAACCGGCTTGACCGGCTTAGCGCTCGTGGTTCGACGGGCCTTTCTTCTGGAGTGAAATCTGCTCCTCGAGCGAGTAGATTTCCGCCACGCGGAGGCTCCGGCGGGCGAGTTCCCGGGCGTCCTTGTCGGCAATCAGGGCGAGGCCCTCTTCGCTGACTTCGCCGAGGAAAATTTTCCATGCGCGTCTGGCGACCATCTTGGCGTCCAGCTTGATCTTGGGACCGTCCTGTTGCTGCGCTTGCTGTGGTTCCTGGCGGTTGCGGTTACGGCCACGGCGGGCCTGCTTCCGGGGCGGCTCGTCTCTGGACGACGGCTCGTTGGCCGCTTCGCCTGCACTGGGCGCGGACGACGGGTCCGGATCCTTCGCTTCCGGGGCGGATCCATGCCTGTCGGTGCGCGGCTCCTTGGCAGTGTCTTTTGCCGTGTCTTTTGCCGCCTCCTTTGACGCCTCTTTTTTGGCGGTCTTTTTGCTGCCACGGACGCCGCGTTTGATCGCAGGGCGGTCCTCCGAGCTGTCCGCCGGGCCAGCGTTCGGTGGGGCGGGATTTTGGGTCGCCTCCTCCTTTCGGGATTTGCCGGCTTTCGCCGCCGGCGCCTTCGCAGCCGCGGACTCGGTTTTTCCACTGGCCTTGCTCGCCTTGCTGACCTTCTTGGGGCGGGGGTTCTCCTGCTGGGATTCCGGGGGGGATGATTCTTCTGACATGAAATAATGGGGTGGGCGCGCAGCTAAGCAGTGGGGTGGCCGATGTAAAGGTGAATCCGGCGTAAAAACAAGACGCGACCGTGCTTGGACCGGGCCAGTGAGGCTCTTGGCGCGGGGTGCGGGGGCAGTTTATTTGTAGTTCGTGATATCGTCGCGGCGCTCCTTCGGCTCGCCGCTGGTCCCGCCCCCCTTACCATCGGGCCCGAGCGACCAGAGGTCGAAGTCGTCCTCTGGGTTCATCTCACCGGGGCTCTCATATCGGAATGGCCGGGCCCAGGCATCGATGATGATATACTTGCCGGCTGAGGATCTGACGTTCCGCCGGCTTCCGCTGAGCTCGGGGTTGAGCATATCGAGGTGGATGGTCGCACCGCTATCGGGTTTCCCGTCCGGCTGCGTCTTAACCGTCACCTGGTCACTGGCGGGATCGTACACCAGCTCACCGTCCCCGTAGAGGGCGATGTAAACCTGCGCCGTGCTGTCGTCATCCCCTGTTCCCTGGGGCAGAAACCCATTTTCCAAGCGGTAGGCCTCGAGAGCCTGGCCAATCGACGACATCAAAACCGTTGTTTTACCCACGGCGGCCTTGCGCTTGTACCAGCCGAGCCCGCCAATGGTCATCGAAGCCAGCACGAGGATGATGGCGATGACGACCATCAGCTCGATGAGGGTGAAGGCTGGGGCGCGAAACGCTCTGTGGCGGGGGACAAATTTCATGATGGTCTGATCCGGTATTTCAGTGAGTGGGGCGTGTTCCGTGGGTCGGGATGTTCCGTGGGTCGGGCGTGCCGGCCGCCGTTGTGCAGCGGCAAACGACGCGCGCTGAACACGATCTACGGCTGATCCACATTCTTGATCATGTTAATCAGGGGTAGGAACAGTGCAAATACAATCGTTCCCACAACCAATGCCAGGAACACAATCATGATAGGCTCGAGCACCGAGGTCAGGGCGGTCACGGCATTGTCCACCTCATCATCGTAGACGTCGGCAATTTTCAGAAGCATTTCCGGCAGCTGGCCGGTTTCCTCGCCCACGTCGACCATACTGATCACCATGGCCGGAAAGATCTTACTGGCCTGAAGCGGTGCGACGATGGATTCCCCCTCCTTGACGGACTCATGCACCTTATCGATGGCATTGGAGACCACGACGTTGCCGGCCGTGTCACGGGTGATGGTCAGCGCCTGCAGAATGGGCACACCGGAGGTCACCAGGGTCCCGAGGGTTCGGGAGAAGCGTGAGATGGCACTTTTCCGGGTCAGGTCGCCAAAGACCGGGATTTTGAGTTTGAAGGCATCGATGGTGGCCCGGCCGCCGGTGGTATTGCCCCAGACCTTGACCAGGACGAATATGCCACCCAGCACGAGGAAAATCCACACGACATTGGGCAGGATGAACGGGCTTGCCAACATATTTTCAGACGCCCCGAAAACGACCCGCGAAATCAGCGGGAGTTGCCCCCCCTGCTCGGCGAACATCTCCTTGAACTTGGGAACGATGAAGAGCATGAGGAATACGAGGATCGCCACGGCAATGAAGAGCACGATGATCGGATACACCATCGCGGAAACAATCTTGTTTTTCAGCTTATTCGCCTTCTCCATGTATTCGGCAAGGCGGGTAAGAACGACCTCCAGCACACCACCGAGCTCACCGGCTTTGACCATGTTGACAAAGAGCTTGTTGAAAATCCGCGGGTGCTGGGAAAGGCTCTCCGAGAAAGTGGCACCTGACTGCACGGAGTCGGCAAGCGAGTTAACCGTGTTCCGCAACACGGGGTTGGGCTCCTGCTTGCCAAGCACGGTCAATCCGCGCAGCAATGGCAGGCCGGAGTCGATGAGGGTCGCCAACTGACGGGTGAAAATCATCAGCACCTTGGGTTTGATTTTACCGCCCGATGCTGACTTGACGCGTTTTTTCCCACGTTGCTTGGCCTTTGCCTTTCCTCTGGTGAGTGATCCCTTTCCCTCTTCCACCACCTGGGTGGGATAGAGCCCTTGGGAACGAAGCTGCTGGATCGCATCGGATTCGCTGCCAGCCTGGACAGACCCGGTGGTCTGTTCCCCTTTGGCGTCGAGTGCTATGTATTGGAAGTTGGCCATGGTGTGTCGAATGTTGGACGTTGAGATTACGGGTAATGTTTTGAATTTCGAGCTTAGAATGAAAAATTCCTCGAGTTAGGTGTACTTGAGGACCTCCTCGATCGAGGTATTCCCATCGTAAATATTGCGCAGCCCATCCTCACGCAGTGTTTGCATACCGAGTTCGATCGCCTTTTGCTTGATCACGACGGTAGGCGCGCGGTCCGTAATCAGGTCGCGGATCGGGTCGGTGATGTCGAGCAGCTCAAAGAGCCCGCGACGCCCCTTGTAGCCAGTCTGATCGCAGGCGTCGCAGCCGCGGCCTGTGTAGAACTCCTTGTCACCCAGTTCATGGGATGAAACGCCGAGCTGGTTGAGCAGGGCCTCATTGGGTTCGTAGGCGGCCCTGCAGTCTTTGCAGATCGTACGCAGCAGTCGCTGGGCGAGTACGCCCTCCAGCGACGCCGCCACCAGGAAGGGCTCGGTCCCCATGTCAATGAGGCGGGTCACGGCACCCGGCGCGTCGTTGGTGTGCAGGGTGGACAACACGAGGTGCCCCGTGAGGGACGCCTGAATGGCAATCTGGGCGGTGTCAACATCACGGATTTCCCCCACCAGGATACGGTCGGGGTCCTGACGCAGGAAGGCGCGCAGAATACGGGCGAAGCTGAGCCCGATGCTGTCGTGCACAGGCACCTGGATGATTCCGTCGACATCGTATTCCACCGGATCCTCTGCGGTGAGGAGCTTGGAGTCGATGGTGTTGATTTCCTTCAGCGCGGCGTAGAGGGTGGTCGTTTTGCCCGCACCGGTCGGGCCTGTGCAGATGAAGATCCCATTCGGCTTGCGCACGGTTTCCTTGATGTAATCCAAGACGCCGGGCGGCATCCCGAGGGACTCGAGATTGAGGTTGATGTTACTGCGGTCAAGCACACGCAGCACGATACTTTCACCGTGTTGGGTTGGCAGGCTGGAGACACGCATATCCACCTGTTTATCGCCGACGTGTTTGACGATCCGGCCGTCCTGGGGGACACGCTTCTCCGCGATATTCATGTTCGACATCACCTTGATCCGGGAGAGGATGGGCAACGCGAGGTGCACCGGCGGCGGCGCCATTTCATAAAGCGCGCCATCGACGCGGTAGCGGATCTTGAAGTCGGCTTCGAAGGGCTCGAAATGGATATCGGACGCCCCCTCGTTAATCGCCTGATAAAGCACCAGGTCGACGTAACGAATGATCGGAGCGGAGTTTGCCTCGGCTTCGATGTCCTGCGCACTTTCCTTGTTAGGATTGACCACACCCTCCTCCAGCTGGCTCAGCAGATCATCCATCGCCTGGCCTTCGCCCCCATAGGAATCGCTCAGTTTTTTCTCAACCAGATGGTCGGGAGCGATGGCGACGATGATTTCCTTACCCAGGGCAAACCGAAGGTCCTCGACGACTTGCGGGTTGAGAGGATCGACCAGGCAGACGGTCAGGCCCTCGCTGTCCACATTGACCGGAAGGACGCCGTGCAGGCGGGCCATTCCGGAAGGAATCATGGCGAGAAGCTCCGGCGGAGGGTCAAAGTTCGCGAGATCGACCATGCCGGCACCTAACTCGTTGGCAATGATCGGCCAGACATCGTCTTTTTCCTGAATGACCTCGTAGTCGGCAAGAATTTCAGAGATTTCCTTACCGCTGTTATTGACCTCCTGAACGATGTCGGCGGCAAGGTACTGATCGATCAAGCCGCGGTTGACGAAAATGTCGATGAGTTGTGAATTTTCCATGGAAGATGTGTAGGCTGTTGTACGAACCTATGATTGGTCACCGGGGTGATTCATCGGATTCAATCGTTATGTTTAGTCGCTGTCGGACATTGTGACGCGCAGGACTTCCTCTGCAGATGTGGTGCCGGCGAGCACCTTGCGGATGCCGTCTTCGCGCAGGGTGCGCATCCCCAACTCCCGTGCGCGGCGACGCAACTGCGGCGAAGTCAGTTCCTCGTTAATGAGGTGGCGGACCTCGTCGTCCACCTTGAATATCTCGAAGATTCCCATACGGCCCCGGTAGCCCAGCTGGCGGCACATATCACAACCTTGAGGGCCCATGATATCGCTTTCGGCAACCTGCTTGGCATCAAGGCTGAGAACACGCATCTGGCGATCGTTGAGAACGGCGGGAGCCTTGCACTTCGGGCAGAGTTTCCGGACAAGTCGCTGGGCGATGATCGAGCGCACCGACGAGGCAATGAGGAAGCGCTTGACGCCGATGTCGGCCAGACGGGCGACGGCTCCCGGCGCGTCATTGGTGTGCAGGGTGGAAAAGACAAGGTGACCGGTGAGTGCCGCCTGGATGGCGATCCCCGCCGTTTCGGCGTCACGAATCTCACCCAGCATGATGATGTTGGGTGCCTGACGCATCATGGCCCGGAGGGCGGCGGCGAAGGTCATCCCGATATCTGTTTTCACCATCACCTGGTTAATCCCGGGGAGTTCGTATTCCACGGGGTCTTCCACGGTGATGATCTTGCGGTCCGAGGTGTTGATCGTGTTCAAGCAACCGTAAAGCGTGGTGGTCTTGCCGGAACCGGTGGGGCCGGTGACCAGGATGATCCCGTCCGGGAGGCGGATCATCGTGTCGACGGTTTCCTGGTCGTCGGAGAGGAACCCGAGTTCGGGCAGGCCGAGCATGAGCGAGGTCTTGTCGAGAATACGCATGACGACGCTCTCGCCGTGGTTACTGGGCACGGATGAGACCCGGAGATCGACCTCTTTTCCGGCCACCCTGATCTGGATACGTCCGTCCTGGGGCAGGCGTTTTTCCGCGATACTCATGGTGCCGCTCATCACCTTGATTCGGGCGATGATGGCAGGGTGAAGTTTTTTGGGATGGTTATCCACCTCGATCAGCTTGCCGTCGACACGAAAGCGGATGCGCAGGCTTGTCTCAAGCGGCTCGATGTGAATGTCACTTGCCTTCATCTTGAAGGATTCGAGCAGGATGGTGGACACCATTTTAATGATCGGCGCGTCATCTGCGGACGCCTCCTCGTTGCCTTCCGCGCTGACCACGGTGAATTGCTCCCCGCTGGCCTCATCGCTGATATCGCCGCCGTAATTCTGGCGAATGACGTGGGCGATGGCCGTGGCCGTGGCGCAGATGGGATTGATCTCACGCCCCAGAATGTGGGGCAGGCTGTCAAGGACCTCAAAATCCAAGGGGTCGGCAATCGCCACCGTCAGATAGGTGCCGTCGTCGGCTACGGGTATCGCACGGAAGCGTCTCGCAACGTCGTCCGGGATTTTTTCGAACATATCCGGCGAAATCGCCGTGTGCTCCAGATCGATGTAGTCCATGCTGGAGCTTCGGGCAGAGGTCTGCGCCACCTGTTCCTCACTGACGCGCCCCCCCCCGATCAGGCGTTCGACAACACTCTCCCTGCCTTTTAATTGGCTACGGACGGTCTCGATCTCCTCCACAGTCACCAGTCCGGCTTCTGTCAGGAGTTCGAGAAGGTAATCTTCGTTAGAATACACAGTAAAAATCTTCGCTAAGAGGTGATTATAAAGAGGGCGATGAGTCGGAAAAAAACAGCTTCCGCCGTAACATCCGCGGAAACCATCGGCGCCAGACTGGTCAACCCGCAACCCCTCGTCAAGCCGTCATCTTCGATTTCTCATATTAGTTGCCATGGTGAAAATTCAATGTAATTACAATGGTCATCGTCGGCAATTCGCTCTTCAATGGTTGTTCACGCTATGACCCCCCTCACCTACTTCACACTTGTTCTCGCACTGGGTATTGCTGCCCAGTGGCTGGCATGGAGATGCAAGCTGCCATCCATCCTGATTCTACTCGCCGTTGGATTCGGTTTCGGCAACTTCACCGGAGCCACGATCGACCAATATCTCGTTGCCAGCGACGTCCTGCTCTCGGCCGTGGGTCTTTGTGTCGCCGTGATTCTTTTCGAAGGGGGGCTGACACTGAAATTCTCTGACCTCAAGGAAAGCGGGACACCTGTGTTCCGACTCTGCACACTGGGTGTGGTTGTGGGATTTTTACTGACCTCTGTCGCCTCGCGATATATCCTCGGGTTCGACTGGCGTGTCGCATCCCTGTTAGGTGCCATCCTGGTTGTTACGGGCCCCACGGTGATTGCCCCGTTGCTGCGTCACATCAAGCCCTCGCGTAAAATCGGCAACGTGGTCAAGTGGGAGGGTATTGTCATCGACCCTATCGGCGCCATCCTTGCGGTTCTTGTCTATCAGGTTGCGATTGCGGGGGATGTGGATGCGGCAAGGGAGGAAATTTTGCGGGCGCTCGGCCTCACTCTGTTAGTGGGTGTCGTGCTCGCCTTCATATTGGCAAAAATCATCGAACTCCTGCTCAAGCATCACCTTATTCCGGACTATCTTCACTCGGTCTTTCTGCTGGCGGTGACCGCCACTGCCTTTGCGGCCTCGAATGCGATCCAGGCGGAGTCGGGGCTGCTCACCTGCACCGTGCTCGGCATCGCCCTCGCCAACCAGAAATCGGTTTCCGTGAGACACATTCTCGAGTTCAAGGAAAACCTGCGCATCCTGATCATCTCGGTGCTGTTCATCATCCTTTCTGGCCGGGTCGAGCTCGAGGATTTGCGCGACGCCCTGCCCGATGGTTTGGCGCTGCTTGCCATCCTCGTGATCGTGGTGCGGCCGCTGTCCGTCTTCATATCGAACGCCTTTTCAAAGCAGGTTACTTTTAAGGAGCAGGTGTTTCTGTCGGCGATGGCACCGCGCGGTATCGTGGCGGCGGCGGTCACCGCCATCTTCGCCCTGGAATTTGAGCATGCCGTTCACGCGGGCCGACTGGACAAGGCCATTGGTGACGTCACCCACCAGATGGTGCCCATTGTCTTTATTGTCATTGTGGGCACGGTGGCCATATACGGGCTGCTGTCCGCGCCGCTCGCGCGTCGTCTTGGTCTGGCCTCCAAGAATCCGCGCGGCATCCTGTTCGCGGGTGCCGGGCAATGGGTGCGGCTTGCCGCCAAGGCGCTCAAGGATGATGGCCATGACATCCTTTTGCTCGACACCAATTATGACAACATTGCCCGGGCCAAGCTTGAGGGGCTGCCGGCCCACCGGGCCAACATCCTCTCCGAGTATGTTGAAGATGAGCTTGAGCTCACCGGGCTGGGGCAATTGGTTACCACCACACCCAATGACGAGGTGAACTCGCTGGCGGCCCATCATTTCATCCATGTGTTCGGCAGGGAAAACGTCTGGCAGGTGGCCCCCACGGATGATGACGCGCACCACCAGACGGCGGTGGCGGCGCACATGCGCGGGCGGATATGCTTCCCGTCACGGCCCCAGTTCAAGAGGCTGGAAGACTTTGCCGCCCGCGGTGCGGTGGTCAAAAAAACCACCCTGACCGAACAATTCACCATGGCGGATTTTGAAAAGATGTATGGACAGGAACACATCCTTCTTTTCCGTGTCACCGAGGACAAGGGTCTGCAGGTGGCCTATGATGAAATGCGCCGGCCCACCCCCGGCACCACGCTCTACGCCATGATCAGACCCCAGGACGCCTGAGCCTGTGCCGCGCGTGCAACTCCCGGCTCGAACTCCCGTCCCCCCTCATCAAACCCATGTATGACCAACTTGAAGCGACCTTACACGATGCCTTCTGGGCTGCCGAAGGAGCGAGCGCCGAGCTTCCTTTGTTAGAATCGTTCCTCGGCCAATTCCCGGGGACCTCACTCGAGCTGGGCTGTGGCTCGGGCCGGCTTCTCCTGCCCCTTCTGCGCGCAGGCTACTTTGTCGAGGGGCTCGACAACTCCGCGGACATGCTTGGCTTGTGCCGTGCGCAGACGGGAGATCTTGAACCCGTCCTGCATCAGAGCAGCATGGTTGATTTCCAGACGGGAAGCACGTACGGAGCCATCACGATTCCGGCCTTCACCCTGCAACTGCTCCCGCCTGCGGTGATCCCCGGACTACTTTCTAACATCAACCAACACCTCCACCCGGGAGGCGGGCTTTACCTGACCACATTCATCCCGTGGGCTGAGATCACCGGCGAGCTTGAGGAGGACCAATGGTTTCTCGACCAGGAAACCCGACTTCCGGACGGCAACACCGCCCGTTGTCATACACGTTTTCAGATCAAGCGCTTATCGCAGCAGCTCACCCGTGAGCATCGTTACGAAATTCTAACCAATGAAGGTCAGGTGGTCGACTCCAGCACAAGCATCCATCACCTGCACTGGTATTGGCCACGGGAGATGGGCAAGCTTCTCGAGGAAGCCGGCTTTACTAGGGTGCGGACCATCGGTGACTTCGACCCCGACCGCGCCTGTGATGAAAACAGCCAGATTGTCACCGTGATCGCCCGCAGCAGCGACGAGGAGCCGGCTGACTATTGAGACGGAGTCTCAAGGGTTTTTCGATTCCCCTCTCATTCAAACCCGCTAGTTTGGATATCAATCCAATGGCCCAGCATCATGACGACGACTCCTGGCAACTTCTTCTCGGCAGCGCGATGGTCTGTGGGCTCGCTACCTTGGCGGGGATCATTATTCAGCGGTTCCCCGGCACGGAAGACATCGCGCTTGGCATCTACCTGATCGCCTACATGACCGGCGGCTGGGACGCGGCTCTGGACACCCTGGAAAAACTGCGCCGACTCCGGCTCGACATCCACTTTCTGATGATTGCCGTGGCCGTAGGCGCCGCGTTTATCGGTGCCTGGTGGGAGGGTGCCGCCTTGCTGTTTCTGTTTTCACTGAGCGGGGCGCTGGAGGCCATGGCCATGGCGCGCACCGAGCGCGAAATCCGCTCGCTTTTCCATGACGCCCCGAAAAAGGCACTGACTATCCTGGAGGATGACAGCACCAAGGAGGTTTCTGTTTCCACCCTCCGTGTCGGCGAAAAAATCAGGATCTTGCCAGGCGAGCAGTTCCCCACTGACAGCCGGGTCACCGCCGGCGAGAGTTCGGCGGATGAATCATCGCTCACCGGTGAGTCGTTGCCCGTCGACAAAGGTCCCGGCGACCGCGTCTTCAGTGGCACCCTCAATACCTGGGGGCGGCTCGATGCCGAGGTGGAGAAAGAGGCGGGCGACAGTGCCCATGCGCGGATCATCCGCTTGATTACCGAGGCGCAGCAGTCCAAGGCGCCGTCGCAGCGGTTCACCGACCGGTTTGGCACGGCCTACACGATTGCCATCCTGCTGCTTGCCCTGGGCATGTTTCTTTTCTGGCACTACGGCATGCACCTGCCTGCCTTCATCGCTGCGGAAGGCCAGAAATCCGCCTTTTACCGCGCCATGACCCTGTTGGTGGTCTGCTCTCCCTGCGCCCTGGTGATTTCCATCCCCAGTGCCATCCTGGCCGGAATTGCTGCCGGTGCCCGGCGTGGCATCCTGTTCCGCGGTGGTATCGCCGTTGAGAACCTGGCGCAAATCACCCGGCTGGCGATGGATAAAACCGGCACCCTCACCCGGGGCGAGCTGCAGCTTGTGGGGATGGAAACCAACCTCCCCGACTCCGATCAGCGCCTGCTCGATCTCGCCGCGGCGCTGTCGCTCAATTCCACCCACCCGCTGTCGAGGGCGATTGATGCCGAGCATACCGAGCGCGCGGGCACGCGCCATGAGGTGGCCGATTTCGAATCGCTCTCGGGCAAGGGTTTGCGCGGTAGCGTCGATGGAAAACGGGTGACCCTGGGGCGTCGTTCCCTGATTTTTGATACGGACAAAAACAACCCCTGGCTCACCGAGTTGGCGCTTCCCGAAGCGGGATTGACCGAGGTCATCATTCACAGCGAAGACCTGACAGGACGCCTGCTGCTGCGTGACACCCCGCGGGCCGAAGCCGCGCGCCTGATCCGCAAACTCAATCAGCGCGGTGTCAAAACATCGATGCTGACGGGCGACCGTGCCGAATCGGCGCAGCTCATTGCCGACGAGGTAGGGCTCACCGACTTTCAACACGGGCTGCACCCCGAGGACAAAGTCGCGGCCATCCAGGCGTGGAAAAAGCAGGGCGACAAGGTGGCGATGGCGGGCGACGGCATCAATGATGCACCCAGCCTCGCCGCGGCGGATGTTTCGATCGGCATGGGCCTGCGCGGGAGTGATGCCGTGCTGGAACAGGCTGACGTCGTCCTGACCCATGACAATCTGGAAAGCCTGCTGGAGGCATTCACCCTGAGCCGGCGCTGCCGCAGCATCATCCGTCAAAACCTTGCCATTTCGCTCGGTGTCGTGATCCTGCTCGGGCTGGCCGCGATGGGCAGCTGGATCCCGTTGACCCTCGGCGTGCTCGGTCACGAAGGCTCCACCATCATCGTCGTGCTCAACAGCATGCGCATCCTGCTCGCCGGTCATCCCGCAGAAGATTGATCATTCCAACCGCTGGACATCCGTCATCCGCCGGCACCCATGACCCGCAGGCCGAGGTCCTTGGACTGAGCGTTGACCACATCGCGGACCAGGCCGTGGACGGCAACTTTCCGGCCCGTTTCCCGGACACGTTGGATCATCGGTCTCGAAGGCCTCGAGTTTTCATGATGGATACCCTGGATGTCGGCGATGTGCCGCAGCCATAGTGACCTGAACAGCAATCATCTATGAGCCAGTCGAATTGAAGACTGCCTCACAAGCGGCATCAACGCATTCCCCAACAGCATTTGTCATCATTGGGGGGTCTCCCAAGAAATTACCCAAAACCCGCCATGCCTGATAAAATACGCGTCATAATCTGCAGAATACGCATAGCCATCACGAATCCAGGTGCTCATAAGTCTTAATGCGGGAGATTCTGGATGAAAGGCACTCGGAAACGAACTCAGATTGGGACGCTCACATTGATCGGCCTCTACGTGTTAGTATGCTTTGTTGGTGCATGGATACCGACTCCCGTCAGCGATTACTCACCCGTATTTATGCCGGGAAGTCAACCTGATGCGACGGCCAGACAACTGGAAGCCATTTCAGACTGCACCAATTGCCATGATGGATTTGACGCCCCCACCAATCCTGCCCGCGGATGGTACGGGTCCATGATGGCACACGCAGCTCGTGACCCGCTCTGGCTGGCAAGTCTGGCTGTCGCCAACCAGGATGCCATTTGGGCCTTGGGCAGCCCCAATGCAGCCGACCTATGCGTCCGTTGTCACTCCCCGGCAGGATGGCTTGGAGGACGCAGCGATCCCCCGAACACATCCCTGCTCACCAAAGAGGACCGCGAGGGGGTGACCTGTGCTACCTGCCACCGCATGGTTGATCCCATCGCCGCCCTCGGACAACCCGATGTCCCCGCAGAAAACCCTCCCGTCCCTGCGCTCACCGCCGCAACAACAGCGGCCGATCTCGATATCCTTTCCTCGATCAACCTTTTTGACAACATCACCCCCTTCCTTGGGAGCGACAACTTTCCACATCACTACGGCAATGGTATGCTGCCCAACTACATCGAGGCCACAGGCGGACAATTTTTTGTCGACCGAATAACGAGCAACACGCGACGAGGCCCCCTCACCGATCCCAACACATCCCATGGCTGGCTCTACTCGCGCTACCAAAAAAGCCGTCAATTTTGCGCCACCTGCCACGATGTCTCCAATGCCGTGCTCGCCAATCTGGATTCGGCGGGAACATCCGAACGCCAGGCTGCCGCCACCTATTATCATGCCGAACGCACGTTCAGTGAATTTCTCCTGAGCGACTTTGGCAGCCCCACGGGGGCCGCTACATCGGAAACATTTTCCCAGGCCCGCGGCATTAGCCATGTCTCAACCTGTCAGGACTGCCATATGCCGGATGGCGACGGAAAACTAACCAAAAGGGGAAGCTCCCCGCACCGGACCCAGATCCCCACCCACGACCTGACAGGCGCCAATACATGGATGTTACGCATCCTTGCGAGCGCCGACAACAATGCAACGGATCCTGTCAGGGATGCCTGGAACATCGACCTTTTCTCAGGTAACAACCCGAAATATCCTGCTGCCACCATTGAGATGGAGGGATTGCTCGACCACGCCCAGGAATTACTCAACGGGGTCAATCGGGCCCTTCTCAACCTCACCTCTGCGGCATCCATCGAAGTCGTACGTGAAACCGACAACCAAGCCACGTTACGCATCATCAACCATACGGGTCATAAACTCATTTCGGGATATCCGGAAGGACGCCGTATGTGGCTTAATGTGCAGTTCATTGACGACCAAGGGTCAGCACTTCCCCAAATCAACGGCTACGAGCCACTGGTCATCTCCACCGATAGCCTTGGTAATCCCCACTATGTCTCCGGGGGCAGCCTGTCACAAACTCACAAGGGGCTGATCTACGAAGCCAAGGTGCGTAATACCACACTACTACCCAACCAAACCACCAGTTTCCATTTTTTGTTGGGGAGTTCCCGATACAAAGACAATCGCATCCCGCCCCGTGGATTCGATGTGACCGGAGCCGCCGAACGATTATGCCTGCCGGTCTGGGAAGGGGTGGTGAGAGCCGATTACTTCACGCAAGCCGAATACCAGGGGGGCTATGATGAGATCAGCTTTTCAAAGCCGCCTGGCACAGCTGGCTGGATCGCCCGCCTCTACTATCAGACCACCAGCAAGGAATACATCGCCTTCCTCCGCGATGAAATCAACGGTAGCAGCCCATCCACCCTGTCGAGCCCCACGCCGTCGGGTGAAACACAGGCCTACATCGCGCAAACCGATCCTTATTTCAACAACCTCAAAGACTGGGGCGACGCGATCTGGGATCTCTGGCTTCACAATGGAGGGGCTCCACCGGAGCTGATGAGCGTCACCCTTGGAAGACATGTTCCGCCGACACTCGCCATTCACCCGGATGGCGTTCGCCTCACCTTCCCCACCATCCCCGACTGCAGCTACCAAGTACAATCCAGTCCCGACCTCACCCCGAATTCCTGGATCTCGGTTGGCCCAGCCATCAATGGCAATGGAACCTCCCTCACTGTCACCGACCCCGACGGCCTGGGCCGTGACAAGATTTTTTATAGGGTCACCATCGACTCCAACCCCAGTCTACCTGCGGCCAGCCCGTCCAATGCGGCAGCCCCTCGTGTCCAAAAGAGTGCTCATTAATGAGCGCATCTTGAGCAAGACTCCGCAGCTTATTCGACTTAGGGCGTCAACCCGGACTCGGCTCCGCAAGAAAAACTTTATGGGATCAGGGTTGCTAATGTTCGCACATCCCTCTAGTGCGGGCGCTTGCACACGCACGTAACTCCCTATGTTTGATCTCTTCACCAAGAAAAACGGCAACCTCAAGGACGACTCATTGTCGGGTCTGACGGTCGCCCTTGCCCTCGTCCCCGAAGCCATTGCTTTCTCATTCATTGCCGGGGTGGACCCTCTGGTCGGGCTCTGGGCCGCGGTGTTTATGGGCTTTATCACCGCGACCATCGGTGGTCGGCCGGGAATGATCTCGGGTGCGACCGGAGCCATTGCCGTGGTGGCGGGCTCGGCGGTGAAGTACGGCAACGAAATCGGCGACGGGCTCGGGCTCCAGTTTCTTTTTGCCGTCATCATCGTGGCCGGGGTGATCCAGATCCTGTTTGGCATATTCAAGCTCGCCCGCTTCATCCGGCTTGTCCCCCACCCTGTGATGATCGGCTTTGTCAACGGGCTCGCGATCGTGATCTGCATGGGACAGTTCGGCTTTTTCAAGGCGGGCGGCGACTGGATGCAAGGAAGTGCGCTCTGGCTGATGATCGGCCTGGTCGTGCTGACAATGACCATCATTCAGTTTTTCCCCAAAGTCACCAAGGCGGTGCCCTCGACCCTGGTTGCCATCATCGCGGTCGGCCTGATTGCCTACTTCCTGCCCGATGCACGGACGATCGAAAACGTGCTCAAGGACGGTGGCGGCGACGGCACACTGAGCGGCAATTTCCCTCTCTTTGCCTTCCCGACCGGATTCAACTGGGGCGAACACTGGCAGTTTATCCTGAAGACTGCCTTTGTGGTCGCCATGGTCGGCATCATCGAGTCCCTGATGACCCTGCAGCTCATCGATGAAATCACCGAAACCCGGGGCCAGGGCAACCGCGAAAGCATCGCCCAGGGAAGCGCCAACATCCTCTCCGGTCTGTTCCACGGCATGGGCGGCTGCGCCATGATCGGCCAGTCGTTGATCAACATCAAATCCGGAGGTCGCGGCCGCACCTCGGGCGTGGTTGCCGCGGTGACCCTCGCCCTGTTCATTATGATCGGCGGCCCCGTCATCATCCAGATTCCGATCGCGGCCCTGGTCGGCGTCATGTTCATGGTCGTCATCGGCACCTTCGAGTGGTCGACGTTCAAGAGCTTTGGAAAAATTGCCAAATCCGAGATGCTGATCATCCTTACCGTGACCCTGGTGACGGCGATCATGCACGACCTTGCCCTGGCGGTATTTGTCGGCGTCATTCTCTCCGCGCTCGTATTCGCGTGGGAAAGTTCGAAGCACATCACCGTGACCATGCACAAGGACAGCCCGGAGGAGCGCATCTACGGCGTCGAAGGCATGCTCTACTTCGGCTCCGTGCGCGAGTTCTCGGACAAGTTCCAAGCCAGGTCCGACGTGCCCAACATCGTCATCGATTTCGAGGAAGCCCGCGTCTGCGACCTTTCCGGGCTGGAAGCCATCAACGCCCTCGGCGAGCGCTACCGCAATGCCGGCAAGGTGCTGCACGTCCGCCACCTGTCCCCCGACTGCCGCCAGATGCTGAAAAAGGCCGGCACGCTGGTCGACATCGAAGTCCTCCCCGACGACCCGCACTACTCGGTCGCCCGCCTTCGAAGTGAGGACAGCAAGATTATCGGGGCATGAAAGACGGCTTCACCGGCCAGCGTATCACTCACCCCATGAAAACCTTTTTTACCCTGATCACCGCCGCGCTCCTCACTTCTGCCGTGCAAGCCGACCACCACGGCGAAAAAGCCGCGGGCTGGACCAGCCTGTTCGATGGCAAAACGCTCAACGGCTGGACCCAGAAAAATGGCACTGCGAGCTATGTCGTCAAGGACGGCAGCATCGTCGGCACCACCGCCAAGGGCAGCCCGAACTCATTTCTCTGTTCCGACAAGGATTACGGCGACTTCGAGCTCGAATTCGAGGTCAAGGTCGACAACGCACTCAACTCCGGCGTCCAGATCCGGTCGCGGACCCATGGCGACAAGCCGACCGGCCGCGTCAACGGCCCCCAGGTCGAGATCGAAGCCACGGGTATCAAAGGTAGAGGTGAGGCGGGCTACATCTACGGTGAGGCCACCGGCCGTGGCTGGCTCGTCCCCGACGAGCAGCGCAAGGCGCACAAGCATTTCAAGGACGGCGCGTGGAACCACTACCGCGTCGTCGCCCAAGGCGCCCGCATCCAGGTCTGGATCAACGGCAACGCGATCATCGATCTGAACGACCCGGTCGGTTTCAAAACACACCCGAAAGGGTTCCTCGGCCTGCAGGTCCACAGCGTCGGCAAGCGTGGCCCGTTTTCCGTCGCTTGGAAAAACATCAAGATCAAGGAGTTGAAGTAGGCCCGTCCGCTTTCACAACCACGAGTCTGGATCTCCGGGATCCAGGCTCTTTTTGTCTTAACACGAAAGACTTAAGGGCAAAAACTTCCCCTATTTAGAGGTGACAAACGCCCAGATTAAGATAAGCACCCCGCGTGCTCATCATTCGAAAACTCACCAAAACCGTCGGCGGCCGCACTCTTTTTGAAGATGCGGATATGACCATCAACTGGGGCGAACGCGTCGCCCTTGTCGGCCCCAATGGCGCCGGCAAGTCCACGCTTTTCAAAATGATCCTGAAGGAGGAGGACGCCGATGCCGGCAGCGTCGAGGTCGATGACTACGCCATCGTCGGCTACCTCGCCCAGGAAGCGGGCGACCCGGGTGACGAGACGATACTGGAAATTGCCATCGGGATCACCCCCGAGCTCGCCAAGGCGATCCGCACCATGCGTGAGCACGAGGCTGCCGGCACCACCGACAGCGCCGACTACCACAAGGCGCAGGATGTGTTCGATGCCGCCAACGGTTACCAGCTCGAGCCGAAGGCCAAAAAAATCCTCTCCGGCCTGGGCTTCGCTCCCGATGCGTTCGACAAGCCGGCCCGCGAATTCTCCGGCGGCTGGATCATGCGTGCCCACCTTGCCCAGCTGCTGGTCATGGAGCCTGATCTGCTGATGCTCGATGAGCCGACCAACCACCTCGACCTGACCGCCCTGGTCTGGCTCCAGCGCTACCTGCTGAACTACCCGGGCGCCCTGCTGATGATTTCCCACGATCGCGACTTCATGGATGCGCTGATCGAAACCGTCTATGAGATCGACGAGGAAAAGCTCATTTCCTATACCGGCAATTACACGTCCTACCTCGAACAGCGCAACAAGCGCTACACGCAGAAAGTCCAGGCCTACCGGAACCAGAACAAGGAGATCGAACGTGTTCAGGAGTTCATCGACCGCTTCCGCTCGGTGACCTCGAAAGCCGCCCAGGTCCAGAGCCGGGTCAAGCAGCTCGAGAAGATGAATCGCCTGCCCAAGCCGATCGCGCCGCGCAAGGTCTTCAAATTCAATTTCCCCCAGCCCCAGCGTTCGAACCAGAAGGTGATCGAGTTGGAGAAAATCCACATGGCCTACGGCGACAAGGTCATTTATGACAGCCTGGACCTCACCATTGAGCGTGGCGACCGCATGGTTCTTGTCGGCCCGAACGGTGCCGGTAAGTCGACCCTGCTCAAGATTCTCGCCGGCGAGCTGGAATTCCAAAGCGGCACCCGCAAGGCGGGGTTCAACACCAAGATCGGTTACTACTCCCAGCACCGCACCCAGTCGATGAACGAGGCCAATACCGTACTCGAGGAAGTCATGGCCAGCGGTGGTGACATGCGCGAGGACGAAGCCCGCTCGATCCTCGGCTCGTTCCTGTTCCGCCGGGCCGACGTGCACAAAAAGATCCGCGTTCTCTCCGGGGGTGAAAAATCCCGGCTCAACCTGGTCAAATTCCTGGTCAACCCGCCCAACCTCCTGCTGATGGACGAGCCGACCACCCACCTCGACATCATTTCAATCGAGGCGCTGCTGCAGGCGCTCAAGCATTACGAGGGGACACTCGTTTTTATCTCGCACGACGTCCACTTCATCAAAAACCTCGCGGAGATCACCCTGCACGTCGATCACGGCAAACTCACCCGCTACGCCGGCGGCTACGATTACTACCTGGAGAAATCCGGTCTCGACGACAGCCGGGGATCGGTTACCGCGTAGCCGGCGAGCACCCGCGCGGTGTGGCTTGATTAGGCCGTCAGGTTGCCGTCATCGGCCACCGTCCGCCCCACCGTCCGCCTGGACGCCTGCCTGGACGCTGCCTCCTCCCTGCAAGAAAAACCCCGCCTCTCCGGGGGGGAAG
>JBFERY010000020.1:0-36586 GCA_041548785.1 Oceaniferula sp. | reverse complement strand
GCCAGGGGATGACAAGGTTGCGATCGTCGCCGAACGCTGGTATTTCCGGCAGCTAGCGGGATCACTGTCGACCCGCTTCTACTTCGATTCCCTCGCCGAGAAACTCGTCTTCCGCGGTTACCTCAACGACAAGGACAGCGGCGCATCAGACCTCACCGCTGGGCCGGACCCCCTCAATATCCTAGAGCCCAACGTGATGACCAAGGGTGAATATGAAACGATCAGGGTACTCGGCGCCGGCACTTTCCCGGCCAAGGTGGACGAGCTTTTCCTGCTGTCTCAGAATCCGAATGAGGTGACGGCCGTTGGCCTGCAAGCGAGCAAGACCGCTCCGGTGTTCCTGCAAGGGGTGAAGGATGCCCCTCTCGACGGGCCTCAGAAGGCCGTTCTCGACCAGTTGAGGACGTTCTGGGTGCGGTCAGGCAATAATTGGCTCGCTTCGTTATTGGACGTCCCGCTGGTCCAGCTCGACAGCTTCGGTGTGGGCGCCGCCCTCGTGCCGAACCCGAAACTCCTCACCGAGGCTCCCGACGGTTCGAAATACATCACGATCGCCGAGAATAACCGGCCCGAACTCGCCGCGGCGGGTGCCCCCGTCAGCCTACACATCATCGAGATCATCCCGGACCGCTACCGCGGCGCCATTAAGGTGATCGAACCCGCCGACCCGTTCAGCGAGAAAGTCGACCTCCAGCACAATGGAGAATTCGGCTCCAATACCGGCGACCTCTACTACGAGTGGTGGGTTCGTGATGCGGCACCGTTAGATCTCGTGGCGAACGAAGTGTTGCCAAGCGGAGCCCTAGCGGAAACTGGTGCCGGTGGCGTTTCTGCGTGGCAGAAATACCAAGTGGGCAGGGGACTCCACAAGGTCACCTTTGCGGGTCGGCCCGATGTGGTTCTGTCTGACAAGCTGGTGCTGATGCGCTACCGTCACCACACCGAAACCAATGGCTGGAAACTGGTGCCCTTTGAAGTCGCAGATGCGGTCGTCGATTGGCAGCCGGGAAGCTCAACTCTTGCTGCCCCCTTCCAGTGGGCTGGTGCCGCTAACTCACCACAGCTGCAGGCCGATGGTTCCAAGCGTTACGTCCCGCAGTTGGTCATGGGCTGGGTCAAGCGTGTGCTTGATCGCATCAACCCCTACGAATCGCGCTACACTGATTTCTTCAGTAACGAGAGCCCTGCCACCTATAGCAGTCAGATCCAGATCGCCGGAGCTCCTTATGCCGGTCAGGTCGCCCTGAATCCCGACAAGAACGTCGTTGAGAACGTCGGGCTCATCGAACTCTACGAGACCGTGCTTAATCGCGCCCTGAGTCTGTCCATCGACAACTCCAGCAACGGTGTCGCTACCGACGGAGTGAACCAGGCTCTGCTGCTGGCCGCTACCCGGCTCTCGGTCCTCTACGAACTGCTGGCCCGTGAGGCATACGGTGATGCCCAGGATCCCACCATCAATGCCGGCGCTAACGGCGCCCTGACCGGCGTGGCATCCTACACCCACGCCTTCCAGAACATGGAGGCCGACCTCATGCACGAGGAATTGGCCCTGCTGCGTGGCACCGACTTCCGCAAGAGCTACCCGGTCTACAACCGGATGTTCTGGAACTACGCCAAAGGACTGGGCGAGGCCGCCTACAACGTCAACTACAACATCTACGATGAGAACGCCAATGGCTTCATCAACGAGGACGACGCCCGGGCCCTTTACCCACAGGGACACGGTGATTCCTGGGGACACTTCCTCTCCGCTATCAAGATGCCCTACGCCCTGCTTCAGCACCCTGGGTTCAGCTGGAAGACACGCTCGGAACTCTACAGCCTGATGCAGAACGTGCTCGAGGTTGATTTTCTCGATGTGAAAACCTTCGCCCGACTAGCCGCCAGCCGCGCCCGGGCCGGCCGCGACATCGTCCGCGGCACTTACCGTCTCGCCTACACCCAGGATCCTGACGGGCAGTGGCAAGGCTACACCGACTCCGCCGATAAAGCCCGCGCTTGGGGAGTCTCCGAGTGGGGCCACCGAGCCGGCCAGGCCGCCTACTTCGACTGGGCGATGGCCAATGTCCTGCTGCCAGAGGAGGCAGAGGGCGCCGCCCCGATCGACAACCCGGAAAACCTTGACCACCTCGACCGTCTTGCCGTCGAGGACCAAATCGGCGAGATCACTGGCGCCCTCCATGAGATCCAGGTGGCCCTCGACGAGGCCAATAGCGGGGTCAATCCGCTCGGCTTCGACACCGACGCCCTCGCCTTCGATATCGACCCCAAGGCTCTAGACGGCGGCGCCGGTGGCCGCAAGACTCAGTTCGAGCAGGTGTATGAGCGGGCCCTCGTCGCGAGCCGCAATGCTATGGCGACCCTCGACTACGCTACCCGTGCGGATAACAAGCTGCGCGCCCTCGGCGACGACACCAACGCCAAAATCGCCGAGGCCTTCAGCCAGGACCTGAACTATCGCAACCGCCTCATCGAAATCTTCGGCCGTCCTTACGACGGCACGATTGGATTCGGCAAGGCATACCCCGAGGGCTACGAGGGGCCAGATCTGTTGCTGTTTGCCTATCTGGATCGGACGAAGATCGATCAGATAGTGCCGCACGGCGGGATGGGTCCGGATGGAAATCGGGTGCCGAATACAGATGTTGAGACAATCGATTTTCTTAATATTAAGGGCAAAATACCCGGATTAACGGATCTGAACGGATTGTTTCAATCGCTCGATGCCGCAAGTTTGGGTTACGACAACACGGATGAGCTTAAGGCGGCTCTCCAAACCTATATCAGTGGCAACAGCTATACAGACCCAACAGTAACATTGACGGGAATGCCGATCCGTCGCGCTTCAGACTACGCTTTCCAGTCGGGTGATGATTGGGGTCAGCGCACCAGTTACGGCAAGGTCCAGCGGACTCTTGAAAAGATGCTGGCGGAAGAGATTGCACTGAAGAAGGCGCTTGATGACTACGCTGGCTTCCTCGGTGACTTTGAAACTCTTGTTTTGCAACTGGAACACACGCTGGAAATTATAAAACTTAAGGGGAATTACCAGGATGCCATCATTGCTGTGAGGGTAGTATTGGCCGCCGCCCATGCGATTTATGATTCGGCAGTTCAAATTTTAGAACTTGGCAATAGCGCCGCAGAATCGGCGCTGGGCATATGGGAAGCAGCTTTGCCCGACAACACTGTTCTTGGATTGGCGAATGGAGGTGACCTGACCTTCGCAGGTGTCGCGGCAGGTTATACGGTTAAGGAGGCGGTTGTAGCAGTGACAGATGGTGCTAAGGCAGTTGCCGACACTATATTCAGGGCTGCAGACCTCGCAGCTGCCGAAACCATAGCAGCGATGGAAAGAGATCAGGGGCGTTTAGATACATCCAATGAGATCCTCGGCTTACTCGCGGGAATTGAGCAGCACACCGGCGACAATGGCCCCAAACTGGCAGGAATCGGGCAACACCTTCAGAGCCTTTCAATGCTTCGCCAGGAATACATCACGGTTCAGGCCGAGGGATTCCGATTACTGAAAGAAAGGGAGAGCTTCAACACCGGCTTGGCCGCAGCAGTGCAGGGCAACCGATACAACGACATGATCTTCCGTCTGTCGCGCAACGAGGCGATGGCGAAGTACCAGAGCGCCTTCAATCACGCCGCTCGCTACGCTTGGCTGGCAGCCCGGGCCTACGACTACGAGACTAGTCTTGATCCCGGCCACCCAGCCGCCCCAGGGCAGTTGCAGGACCGGATTATCAAGGAGCGCCAGCTCGGCCTCTGGAGTGGCGGGCAGCCGCAGGTCGGCCAAGGTGGTCTGGCTGAGATCCTGTGTCAGCTCAATGCCAACTTCCAGGTCCTTAAGGGTCAACTCGGCCTTAATAATCCGCAATCCGAGATCGAGAAGATCTCGCTGCGCGGGGAACTCTTCCGCATTAGCCCGGGACTCGTAGCTCTTGATCCGGCGCTGGTTGCCAAGGCAGTGGGGGATCGCAGCGCCGATGAGCAACAGCTCTTCAGCAATGCCGTGGCAAGCGATTCCCGTTGGCAAGACGCGATCAAGGCTCGCATCGTCCCAGACCTGACCAATATGCCGGAATTCAAGCGTTATTGCCGGCCGTTCTCCGATCCTGAGGATGGACCTCAACCGGGTATCGTCATCCGCTTCAGTTCCCACATTCATAACGGGGTGAACTTCTTCGGTAAGTCGCTAGCCCCTGGTGACCACGCCTATAGTAGCGCCAACTTCGCCACTAAAATCAGTGGGCATGGCGTCTGGCTGGATAACTACGATGCCGCCGAGTTGGCTACCACACCGCGGGCGTATCTAGTCCCCGCCGGCGACGATTACCTGCGCACCTCCAGTTCGGCTCAACCTGTCGTCCGCCGCTGGGGCGTGGTCGAGCAGCGTATCCCGACACCCTTCACTATCAACCAGACCAACCTGACATCTCCGGACTACATTCCGACCCTCGACGGGTTGGACGGTAGCTTTGCCGAGCTGCGCCGCCACGGTGACTTCCGCGTCTACCACGGGGTTCCAGGTGCGGATGGCACGGTTAATGACGGTGAACTGATTTATGACTCCCGCCTAGTCAGCCGCTCGGTGTGGAACTCCGACTGGCTGCTCATCATCCCAGGGGCCAATCTGCACGCGGATCCCGAGACGGGACTGCAGCAGCTCGCTGATAAAGTCTCCGATATCAAGATCCACTTCAAGACCTATTCCCATCAGGGTCAGTAAGCGTCTTGCCGCCGCCGACTGATCATACCGCACTGCACCTCAAGCTTCGAAAACCGATGAAAAATTACTACAAGAACCTGCTCCTCACCGCCACACTCCTTGGTGTCCTCTGGATCGCGCCGCCACCTGCGGCGCAAGCCCAAGGATTCACTAACGGCTTTAGCGATGCCTATGTCACCTTTTATGGCGAAGTCCGTCAGCTCGGCGGTGCGAACACCGTGCTGCTCCAGTCCGGTGAGTTGGAGATGACCTTTGTTAATCAAACCAATCCTAGCAATCGGGTGACCCTGAAGACAGACCTCCGCCCAACCGGGCCGGGCACGGTTAAGCCCTGGTCCTATGCGTTGAAAGTGCCTTTGGGCTTCCTTCCCGAGGCCCCTCGTATGGGAGAGTTCCTTTCCATCAACAACCAGTCGACTGCGTTCAATATCACGGAGATATCTATCGACGGTACTCCTGCCACCTTGCCAGATGGCAGCAAGGAGTTCTATGGGCTGAGCTTTGCCAGCCGGACGATGGATTACCGCCTCGACCTCGTGGTGGCGGGCGATAGCACTGACTCTGACAGCGACGGCCTGCCCGACTGGTGGGAAAAACTCCACGGGCTGGACCCGACGCTGGCAGACGCCGGCGGCGACCCGGATGACGACGGTTGGAGCAACCTCGAGGAATACCAGCGTGGCGGCGACCCCAACGTGAGTAACCGCGACCCGCTACTGGCCACCGCCGAGATACTGGTGCCCGAGTCCGGCAACGCGGGAATCTACCTGAAATTTTTGGATTCCGATACCGATCCCGCGGGCATCTCGGTGACCCTGCCAAGCGGAAGCACATCCGTTGCTGCCGGCTTTAAGATTCAAGCCGACGGGGTGCCGCTGGCCGCCGCCGGTGCACCGGTCACCTTCACCTTGGCCGACATACAGAGCGGCCGACTGAGCATCACCCACATCGACCGGGCGCGGAGCAGCGCGACTCTGCCGCTGACTTGGACCGACGGCGGTGAGGACTTTTCCGGTCAGACGGTGTTGCGTGTGCTGCGCCCAAGCGCCGCGGACGGGACTGATGCAGCCCTCTGGCTCGACGGACTCGATCTCGCCGAGGACACCCCGGTGGCCAGTTGGCCGGACCGCTCCGGCAATAACCGCCACGCGATGCAACCGCTCGCTGAATACCAGCCAATTGCTTCCGGCGGGTCAGTGGACTTTTCCAGCTCCCCGACCGCCCACCTGTTTTTCCAGAACACGGCACTGCCGGCTGCCAATCACACCGTGCTCGCCGCCTACCAAGCCACGGAGTCGTCGGATACCGCTCAGATGCTGCTTTCCACCAATCGCGCCCAGCTCAAGGTTTCCGCGACCACTCAGGCGATTTCCTACCCGGGCGCCCCGGTCTATCAGATCGACGGCTTGGCTGTCGGTGGCTACCAGCGCGCCTCCGGCACGCAGACCACCACGTCGATCTTCCGCCGTGTCGATGACCGGTTGGAAAATGTTTTTGGCCTCACCTATGATGGTGAAGCCAGTCCCGCCGAAGTTCTCGATCCGGTCCTGCCGGTATTGGGAGCGCGACGTTCTGCCATTGCCAGCGGCGGCTCCCCGGTCGATCAGCCGTTCTCCGGCCAGCTCCATGAGATGCTGATCTTTCCCACTGCGCTGGCCGAACAGAAACTGCGCGAGGCGCACGACTACCTGCAGTCCAAGTGGAGCGGGGTGGTCATCTGGGACCTCGGCACCGAGCTCCGGGATATCACCATCGCCGCAGGCGCGGACGGCACTGATAACCGGCGCCACATCATCCGTGGCGGCCACGGCAGCGACACTCTCGGTGGCGGTCCGGAGGACGACATCATCTCAGGTGGTCCTGGTCCCGATATCCTTACCGGTGGCGGCGGTGCCGATAGCTTTGTGTTTGGTGGCATCGACACCGGAAGTGACCGCATTACCGACTTCGAGGCCGAGCGCGACATCATCGACCTTTCCGCCTTGTTCTGGGACCAGTCCGGCGACGCCCGCGACTTCGTCAGCGTCCGGCTCGACGTCAATTACTCGGCACCGGTGCCGACCCTCGACAGCGTGCTGGTGGTCGTGCGGCCCAACGGCGGCGGCAGCCAGGAGATTGTGCTTGAGAATACCATCATCGGCGCAGCCGAGTTGATCCAGCTGGTCGCCGAGGGGCGTCTGCGTATGGGCAGTCTGAGTATCCCGACCGAGGTGCAGATCGTTGCCGATGCCGGTCAGGGCACGATCAGGAAGTCGCTTGATGAAGCATTCAGCGTCACCGTGACCCGCAGCGGCGCAGGTGTAGGTGCTGCCATGGATGTGCCGTTGGGATTCTTCGGTGGTGGTAAAGGATTTTTTGTGGTCGACGGTGCCACTGACACCGAGGGGCAGCGGACCGTGGTCAGCTTTGCCCGCGGCGAGACCAGCAAGACCGTGACTGTCAGCCCGGTACCGGATCTCCAAGCCGGCGGTCAGGATGACCTGCAGGTGGCCGTCTTGCCTCACTTCCGCTATTCGGTGGTCGGCGACGCGCTCGAGCGCAGCATCGCCGACGACCCTAAAGTCTGGCTCGAGGTCATCGAAGCCAATGCTATTGCCAATCCCGTCCAGTCGGCCCGCCTGCGCCTGCATCGCGACGGTGATCTGAGCGCAAGCCTCACAGTGGGGCTGCTCAGCAGTGGCACTGCCGAGCAAGGCGTCCACATCCAGCAACTGGCAAGCAGCCTCACCATTCCGGCCGGCGCGTCCTATGCGGATCTTCCGATCTGGCCGGTGGCGGCAGGATTGAGCGAGGGCGCTAAGGTGCTCCGGATGCACCTCTCTGTCGGGACGGGATACCGGCTCAGCCACCCACACGAGGCGCTCTTCTACGCGGCAGCTACTGCTGGGGAGGCCTCCGGTATCGGCTTCGACCGCTGGCTGAGCGCGTCCAGCAGCGGTGGTATCCCGAACCAAGCGGCATTGCTCCGCTCCGCTTCCAAGAATTTATTAGACTACTACCAGGCCTATGCCTTGGGACTTGCCTCCGTCAGCGAACTTGGCTCGCAGAGTATGGTGCTGCGTGTCGCCGATCGCCGGCCAGAGCTGTGGTCGCCCGGCCAGTTCGGCGCCGCGGATCTGAATTGGAAGGTCGAGACCTCATCTGACCTATTCGGCTGGGAGGACGTTGATGGTGCCTTTGAGCAGGTCACCGATGCCAGCGGACTGCGTCTGCTTGGCCCGCGCGCGGCGGTCGACGCACGCCATGGCTTTTACCGCCTGAGTATGAACATCAAGCCGGGTCCTGCCGTGGGTGATACCCTGACTGCCTTCACCGGCTCCAACCGATATGACATCACCGGTGCCGCAGCGTGGAGCATGGATCCCGCCACGGGCAACCTGCTGGCCGGCGGAGGCTCGAGCCGGATCATCGTGCAGACCACCGGGCCGGGCACGGTCGATTTCGAGATGAGCATCCTCGACGCGGGAACGGACGACCGATTCAAGTTTTATATCGACGGGGTCGAACAGGCCGAGAGCACCGGCGCTGCAGTGAGGGTGCGGGAAGTGTTTGACGGACCGGAATCCCACCTTTTGATGTGGCGGTTTGTCGAGGGTACCGGCCGCGCCATGATTAGCACCCATTCGCCATGATCGGGAACCTGCGATGGCAACTCGCCGTGGCTGCCTGCGTGGCGCTGGTGGCCGCGTGCAAACCGGCAGCTGAGCACGGCAGTGAGCCGTCATCGAGCGGTGAGGACGGGGCGTTGGCCCGCGTCGGCTCCCTGGTGATCTACCAATCAGACGTGGATCTGCGCCTGCGCGACCACCATGGCGGACGCAACGACGAGGCGGCGCGCCAGATGGCGCTCGACGAGCTGGTCCGGCTAGCCCGGTTCACTCAGGCGGCGCTGGACGCGGGACTCGACGACGACCCCGTGGTCCGTGCGGAGTTCGCGCGAATCCTCGCGAGCCGGCACCGGGAAACGACCCTCAACCCGAAGTTGAAGGCCGCTGTGGCCGAGCCGGTCACCGAGTCGCGGCTGCGCGAGATCTACCAGTCCACGAAATCCCGCTATCAATCCGGCGAGAAACGCCAGGTGGCAGTGCTCTGGCTCAACCCGAAGGCCAATCCTGAGCGTGAAAAGCAATTCGCTGCCAAACTGGCCGGAGCGCGCGAGTGGATGCTCAGTCAGGCTAACCTCAAAAACCGACCCGAAGAGGGCTTCTCCGTGCTCGCGATCGACCATTCCGAACACCAAGCCAGCCGCTACAAGGGTGGGGTGGTGGGCTGGCTGGAAGTGGGCTCGGGACACATGGATCCCTGGACCCGGACAGTCGCCGAAATCGCATTTTCGCTTGGGGAATCCGGCGAGGTCAGTCAAGTGATCACCCGCCCAGATGGCCTCTTTCTGGTCCGCTACATGGCCACGCAGCCGGCAGTGCTGCGCCCGTTTGAATCGGTGGCCGACGCGCTGCAACGAACCGAAAAGAAGCGACTGCGCGAGCAGGCTACGCAGGAATTTGAGCAAGCTATCCAGGAGCGATATCCGGTTGATCCAGCCACCCCGGGTCCGTCGCCGACCGCTGACCGCAAGTAATGAAATGGGGTTTGCGGCGTCCATAATGTCGCGTCCCTATCTGAGATCGGTGCGGCAGTCGACGCTTCTGACCATCAAGTCATGAGTCTAACGGTCGGGCAAAGACTTCCTCTTCCAGTCGATGGTAAGTCGATCGTAGTCGGCGAGTTTTTTTCAAGAAAGGGTGAAAAAACGCGAGAGCCGCTGAGAATGGCTTTTGTGAGAATTGACGACGGATTGGCTCAATGAATCCATTGAAAAACCTCGAAAATCAAGCGAATGGCGGAGAGGGAAGGAATCGAACCAACCTCAGATCATAACAACCCGACAACGGTTTTGAAAACCGCGGCGGCCACCAGGCACGCTTCACTCTCCGTGATGAACGTGGTCAAATTAGCGGGTGGGCTTGTTTTGTCAACGTGAAGGATGGGGGAATGGAGGTTCTGTCGGGTTGGGCGACCCGATCCGGTCCGGCCTGCGACGCAATAATCTGCTCATTGACAATCAATCATCAAGGCATGATGATGGACGGATCAATCCAACCGAATCATTGATGCCCCTCCTTAAAACTGCCATTCTCAGCCTCCTCCTCATTCCATGTCTTCAGTCCGGGGTCCTGGCCCAGGAACCTGCGGTGAAGACGTATCAGGCAGGCAGCACCGTAGCCGCGTTCAACGCCAATGACCAACATGGAAGGGCCTACACCTTCCAGAAAGGAACGCGCTACTTGCTGGTGAGTTTTGATATGGCCACGGGAAAAAAGGCGAACAAGGTGCTTGCGGAAAAAGGGGCGGCCTATCTTCCCGGGAAGAAGGCGGTATACGTGGCTAACATCCATGGGATGCCAGGCATTGCCCGGACGTTTGCGCTGCCCAAGATGCGCCGATATGCCCACACGATTATTCTGGCCGATCAAAAAGACCTGCTGGCACCCTTTCCCGCCCGGAAGGGGAAAGTGACCCTGGTCGCGTTGAACGCGGCCGGTGTGGTCACCGGGATTTCCTACTGGGACCCGAATGTGGAGAAAATCGACGATGTCATGAAGTAGGCCGGCCTGCGGGGACGGTCACGGCCCCGCCTATCGGCAAGACGCGAAATGCCTGATCGGGGATTCCGCGTTTTTCCTTGCACGCCTGCAGTCTTCTCGCGGGTTCCATGACCGGTTCGTCGGTGAGTTGATAGGTTCCCCAGTGGCAGGCGAGCGAGAGTTTTGAGCGGACCTCATGATGGACATCCACGGCTTCCTCCGGAGTGATGTGCACGGCCTCCATCACGCTTCTCGGCGCATAGGCCCCGATCGGAATGAGCGCGACGTCCATGGGACCGAGCCTTTGACCGATCTCCTTGAAATGCGGGCAGTAACCGCTGTCGCCCGCATGGTAGATTTTTTTCCCCCGCCACTCGATCAGCCAGCCGCACCAGTGGCTGCGGTTGCGGTCGAAGGGGGTGCGTGCGGAGAAGTGCTGGGTCGGGCAACTGGTGACCTTGAGCTCGCCGAGGACTGTTTCCTGCTGCCACCATGCCATGGGGACGACCCGGTCGACGCCGTGGCGGGTCATCCAATTTTCCAAGCCATCGGGGACGATAAACAAGGTGGAGGCGGCCAGTTTCCGCACCACCGAGACGTCCAGATGGTCGTAGTGGTTGTGGGTGATCAAAACGGCATCGATGCGCGGGAGGTTTTGCCACGGGATGCCCGGGGGTTGGAGTCGGCGCAGGCCTGGCAAGGGAACCGGGGAGCAATAGCGCGCGTAGACGGGATCGACCAGGATCGACAGCCCTCCCATCTGGATGAGAAATGACGCGTGCCCGATCCAGGTGATCTGGATGCTGTCCGGGGCAGGTGATGCAATGGCGTCATGGTCCGGCGCGATGGCGTCAGGCAGGCCATCATCGGCGGCATCGTGACGGTCGCGGGGGATGAGCCCGAGTTTCCACTTAAGGATATCGACGACACTGTGGGCTGCGTGGGCGTGTTGATTCTGGAAACGTTGATTCATGCAGAGGGTAAGCGGTGGCAAGTGAATGATTATTCCTGATTGGCTGTGAGAACCATGACCAATTAGACGCGAACGTAAAAATCGCGGTTGCAATCGGGGGGCGATTAAGACATCTTAACTAAGTCATCGGGTGTCCCTAATCCTTTGACAGCCCGCATTTCGTCCTCGTCGCCTCGGCGAAGGAGGATTCCCCGTCACCTCCCCACTTATTTTCCCATGGCAGCCGAATACACCGAAGCAGACATCAAGAGTCTTGATTGGAAAGAGCACATCCGCATGCGTCCTGGCATGTATATCGGCAAGTTGGGAGACGGGGGGAGTGCTGACGATGGCATTTATATCCTGCTTAAGGAGGCGATGGATAACTCGATTGACGAGTATGTGATGGGATACGGTTCCGAGGTGACGGTGGATATCGACGAGGACAGTCGGGTGGAGGTGCGCGACTACGGACGTGGCATTCCATTGGGTAAGCTGATGGACTGCGCCGCCAAGATCAACACCGGTGCCAAGTATGACAGCGAGGCGTTCAAAAAATCCGTCGGGCTCAACGGTGTCGGCATCAAGGCGGTCAACGCGCTTTCGGGTTTTTTCGAAATCCAGGCGTGGCGTGATGGCGAGACCAAGGCGATCGAGTTCAGCAGGGGCGAGGTGGTTGAAGAGATGAAAAAGCCGCGTAAGGATCCTGAGCCGAACGGGACGCGCCTTGCCTATGACGTCGACCGCACGATTTTCCCGCCGAAGACACGTTACCGGGCCGGCTACGTTGAAAAAATGTGCCGCTACTACTCCTACCTGAACCCGGGCTTGGCGATTGTTTTCAACGGCAAGAAGTTCAAGTCCAAGGACGGGTTGTTAGACTTGTTGAAGGAGGAGATGGATGGTGAGGCGCTCTATGGGCCGATCCATCTGCGCGGCGCCGATATTGAGATTGCCTTCACCCACACCCCGGAGGGGAATGAGGAGTATTATTCCTTTGTCAATGGCCAGCACACGACCCAGGGCGGCACGCACTTGGCGGCATTCCGCGGCGCCGTTGTGCAGGTGATCCGCGGCTTTTACAAAAAGCAGTATAACCCCGCCGACATCCGCAACGGGCTTGAGGCAGCCGTGCTTGTGAGGATTGAAGAACCTGTCTTTGAGAGCCAGACCAAAACCAAACTCGGGAGCATGACGGTGTCCCCCGAGGGGGAGACAATCCAGACCTTCATTACCAACTTCCTCAAAGAGCATCTGGACAACTACCTGCACAAAAACCCGGAGGCGGCCGCGGCACTGCAAAAGCGTATTCTGTCGGCCGAGCGCGAGCGCAAGGAGCTCTCCGGTGTCAAAAAGATTGCCCGGGAGCGCGCGCGCAAGGCGAAGGTGCACAACAAGAAGCTCCGCGATTGCCGGGCGCACTTTTCCAGCAAGCACAAGCGTGGCAAGGAATCCACCGTGTTTATTACCGAGGGCGACAGCGCCAGCGGTTCGATTACCAAGAGTCGGGACGTGGAGACCCAGGCGGTGTTTTCACTGCGGGGCAAGCCGCTGAACTCCTTTGGCCTGAAGCGCAACGTGGTGTATGAGAACGAGGAGTTCAACCTGCTTCAGCACGCGCTTGATATCGAGGAGGATTTGGAATCGCTGCGATACAACAAGGTGGTTATTTCAACCGATGCCGATGTCGACGGGATGCATATCCGTTTGCTGCTGCTGACCTTTTTCCTGCAGTTCTTCCCCGAGCTGGTGCGCGACGGGCATCTCTACATCCTTCAGACGCCCTTGTTCCGGGTGCGCAACAAGAAGGTGACCCGCTATTGCTACGACGAGGACGAGCGGGTGGCGGCGATGAATGAGCTCGGCAAGGCTGCCGAGATCACCCGGTTCAAGGGCCTGGGTGAAATTTCCCCTGACGAGTTCAAATTCATGATTGGCCCCGACATGCGGCTCGATCCCGTGCGGATGGAGGAGGGGAAGGGCATCAAGGAGATGCTGGCCTTCTACATGGGTAAGAACACGCCGCAGCGTCAGGAGTTCATCATCAAGAATCTCCGCGACGACGTCGATGCGGCGTAGGAAATGAATGATTGGAGAAATGAGTGAATGAAGAAATGCAGATTGGCATTTATTCATTGTTCACTCGTCCAATGATCCATTTAAGTGGCCTTCTCGCCGCGGGCCATCACGACCTTGCCGGTGCGGACAGTCTCGATGATTTCAAACTGGGAGAACATGGTGAGCGCGGCGTCGATTTTCGAGCTGGCGCCGTGGATCATGGCGATCATGGATTTCGGGGTGAGATCCACGGTCTTGCCGCCGTAGTGGTCGATGATCTGCAGGGCTTCGGTGCGTTCTGCCTTGGAGGCGAGGAACTTGACCAGAAGCAGTTCCTTGACCACGGAGTCGGACTTGGTGTGTTCGACGCAGTGGATCACATCAATGAGTTTGCTGACCTGGAGGATGATTTGTTCCAGTCCTTCCGGATCGCCGCTGATACCGATGGTCATGCGCGAGAAGAACCGGTCGCGACCTTGTGATACGACGAGCGAGTCGATGTTGTAGCCGCGCCGGGCGAAGGCTTGGCAGATACGCATCAGCACTCCGGCCTTGTTGTTGACGAAGACGGAGAGCGTGTGCATCGGGCCGTTGTTAGCTGGCGTTTCTGGTGGGATGTCTGTAGTTACGAGGGACATGGGAATGATGAGTTAGGAAATTGGAAATGGGAAATGGGAATGTGGCCGACTAGGTTGACCCCGTGGGTTTTTCCATTTTGTGTTTCGGTGGTTCGGTGAGCATGCCTTCGAGTGCGGCGCCTGCCGGGATCATGGGGAAGACGTTATCGGTTTTAACACACTCGGCATGGATAAGGACCGGGCCGTCTTTGATTTCGAAGGCTTTGTCCAGAATGCGGCGGACATCGGCCGGGCGTTTGATGTTAAACGACGGGATGCCGTAGGCTGCTGCGAGTTTGCAGAAGTCGGGGTTGCCTTCGAGATCGACGCCGGATTTCCGGTCGTCGTAGAAGAGTTCCTGCCACTGGCGGACCATACCGAGGTAGTGGTTGTTGAGGACCACGATTTTGACCGGGAGTTTGTGCAGGGCAACGGTGGCGAGTTCGAAGAGCGTCATTTGGAAGCCGCCGTCGCCACTGATCGAGATGATGGTTTCCTCCGGGTGGGCGAAGGCGGCACCGATGGCGGCGGGGAAGCCAAAGCCCATGGTTCCGGCTCCGCCCGATGAGAGCCACTTCCAGGACGCATTGGTTTTGTAGAACTGGGCGGCCCACATCTGGTGCTGGCCGACGTCGGTGGCGACGATGGCATCGCCCCCCGCAACCTGATAGAGTTCGTCGATGACCTGTTGCATGCGCAGGCCGCCTTGTTTGCGGTAGCTGAGCGGGAATTTCTTTTTCCAGCCGTCGATCTCCGCAAGCCATGGTGCGGTGTCCAGACCGGAAATGCGCTTGTTGATTTCCAGGAGGATGGTCTTGGCGTCGCCGACGATCTGGATATCCGGGATGACCATTTTACACATCTCGGCCGGGTCGATGTCGATATGGATGATTTTGGCGTCCTTGCAGAATTGATCGGCCTGACCGATGATCCGGTCGTCAAAGCGCGAGCCGATATTGATCAGCAGGTCGCAGCCGCAGACGGCTTTGTTGGCATAGGCGGTGCCGTGCATGCCGAGCATACCGAGTGAAAGGTTGTGTTCTTCGGGGAACACGCCCTTGCCGAGCAGGGTGGAGGTGACCGGGCAACGCAGGGTTTCGGCGAGTTCCTTGAGTTCGGCGTCAGCGCCGGAGATCATGGCGCCGTGGCCGGCGAGGATCAGCGGGCGTTGGGCCTTGTGGATGAGCTGGAGGGCTTCGTCGATCGTGGCCGGCGCGATTTCAAAGGCGGTCTCGGGTTGGTAGCCCGGGAGGTCGAGTTCGGGATCCATATCGCCACTGAATTCCCCCTGGGTGACATCCTTGGGCAGGTCGATGAGGACCGGGCCGGGGCGGCCGGTGGTGGCGATGTGGTAGGCTTCGCGCGCGATCCGCGGGATGTCGTTGGTTTCCTTCACCAGGTAGTTGTGTTTGACCACGGGCATGGTGATGCCGAAGATATCGGCCTCCTGGAATGCGTCCTTGCCGAGCATCCAGGTGACTTGCTGGCCGCAGAGGATGATCATCGGCACCGAGTCCATCTGGGCGGTCATGATGCCGGTGATGGTGTTGCCCGCTCCGGGGCCGGAGGTGACGAGCACAACGGCAGGTTTGCCGGTGGCGCGGGCATAGCCGTCAGCCATGTGGCAGCACCCTTGCTCGTGGCGGGCGAGCACGAACTTCATGTTGGTTTTCACCGTAACGAGTGCGTCAAAAATGGGAATGGCGGCACCACCGGAGTAGCCGAAGATGTATTCAACGCCGAGGTCGCCGAGTGTTTTGATCAGAGCCTGGGCTCCATCGAATTGTTGTGTGCTCATGGGAAAATTGCTGTTTCAGGTGCTGTTTAGGCTATGAATGCGGGTTTGTAAAACTAAAAACGGGCTGTTTTTGATAAAACAGCCCGTTTTTGTGTGATTTTATTTTTAAAAATCGACGTTAGATGCCGAAGTCGCTCATTTTCAGATCATCTCGGAGATGAGTTTCTCGAGTTTTACGATGTCAGCTGAGAAGTTCCGGATGCCCTCGGCGGTTTTTTCCGTGGCCATGGCATCCTCGTTGAAGAGGAAGCGGAAGGCTTTTTCATCGAGCGAGATTTGTTCGAGATCGGATGCGACGGCGGCTTCCGGGGTGAGTTTGCAGTCGAGTTCGCCCGGGGTGTTTTGGAGTTCCTCGAGCAGTCCCGGGCTGATGGTCAGCAGGTCGCAGCCGGTCAGGTGGGTGATTTGGCCGGTATTGCGGAACGAGGCGCCCATGACCTCGGTCTTGTAGCCGAATTTTTTGTAGTAGTTGTAGATTTGCTGCACCGAGAGCACGCCGGGGTCCTCTGCGCCTTGGTAGTCGATGCCGGAGGCCTTCTTATACCAGTCGTAGATACGGCCGACAAAGGGGGAGATCAGCTGCACACCGGCTTCGGCGCATGCGACGGCCTGGGCGAAGGAGAAGAGCAGGGTGAGGTTACAGTGGATGCCCTCTTTTTCGAGTTCCTCGGCGGCGCGGATGCCTTCCCAGGTGGACGCGATCTTGATCAGGACGCGGTCGCGGCTGATGCCCTCGTTTTCGTAGAGCTTGATCAGGTGGAGGGCTTTGGCGACGGTGCCTTCGGTGTCGAACGAGAGGCGGGCGTCGACCTCGGTGGAGACGCGGCCGGGCACGATCTTGAGGATCTCGACACCGAACAGGATGAGGATGCGATCGATGATGCTGTCGATGAGGGCATCGCCGGTGAGATCGGAGTTTGCATGTTCGCTGATGGCTTGGTCGACAAGGGGTTTGTATTCCGGCTTGGCAGCGGCTTGGAGAATGAGGGACGGGTTGGTGGTTGCGTCCTGGGGTTTGTATTCCTCCATGGAGGCGAAATCACCGGTGTCGGCGACGACGGTAGTGAACTGCTTGAGTTGTTCGAGATGGTTGGTGGCACTCATGATGACTGGATACATAAACGCTCAGCGTGCGCTTGCAAGGAGGATATTTGCCATCATTACGGTCACCATGGAACCTCTCGGATGGGCTACCCCGGGTCATCCCGTTGAAAATGCGCAGGCTTTGGCGGCAATGTTCGCGGGGCGTCCATCCTGGGGTCAGGGTGGCAACCGCTGCTTATATTACCCGGTCATGCCTTCATTACCCTGGTCATGGCTTCCTGGTTTGATTGCCGTTAGCGTCCGCGGCTTTGTCGTTGACCTGGGGCGGGTGCGCGCTTATAGGGAGGCCATGAAAGCATCTAAACGCATGCAATGGTTGGCCTTGAGCGCCCTTATTTCTCTTGCCTTGCCATCCCAGGCACTTGAGCAGAGGACGTTTCACAGTGCGACCGATAGCAGCAAATCGTTTGAAGCGGAGTTGACGGGTTATGACCCGATCAAGCAGATCGTGAGTGTTACGCTCAAGAGTGGCAAGGCGCAGAGGTTTTCCCTGGCATTGCTTTCTGAGGAAGATCAGAAATACGTCAAAGACCATGCCGTTATTTTGGCGGTGGGCCGTGATGTCGATATCTCTTTCAAAGAGGTCAAAGGTGATGTGACGCGCACCAAACAGGGTCTTGTCCGCAGCCGGTCGACACCGATAAGTTATGAGATTGCCGTGTATAACCGTTCGGACCAGATCATCAAGGATCTGGAGGTGCGGTATAGTTTGTATTATTGCGTCGGGAGTAGCAGTGCTACCGGGCCGAGCCATACGCCGAAGCTCCTGAAAGGGACGCTGACCTACCCCAAGCTTTTCGGGAAATACAATGAGACACGCACGACGTCAGAAATCGTGATTCTCCGCGAGAGTAAAAAAGGCGTGGCGCCACCAGTGCCCAGCGGAGGTGGTGGCGGCGGCGGATGATGTAGCTATGAATATCCTGACGGTCGTCAGGAATACGAGCAGGCAATTCTATGTGATGGTAAAGTCAGCCCACCTCCGGGTGTTACCCTGGGTTACCGCAGAGTCGATCACGTGATTGGTATTGCTGCCGATGTTTTGGTCGGAGGCAAAGTGGTGAAGACGGTTGCCAGCAGTCCGTTTGTGCTCAAGAAGCACAAGGAGGGAGCCATCAAGTAATTCATTATCCCCATCAAAAAAACCGCCCATCCTCGGATGGGCGGTTTTTTTTGAGGGCGACAGCACTCCATTCCAGAAATGATGAGGCGGTCCGCTGTCGTTGCTCACGCTTCAATCTGAATGCGTGCGGGCGGTCCGAGTTGCTATTTTTCTTGTGCCATGTCGCGGGTAGCTGGCATTGTTCGTGGACAGCCTGTCATTATGAAAACCACCCGCTTGTCCTTTCTCTGTCGATTCCTCCTGTTGTTTCCTCTGATGATTACCTCTGCGCAGGCGGGGGATGCGCAAAATATCCAGGAAAAAATGGACGCCTGGCTGGAGCCGGTGGCCAAGGCTGCGGACAGTGCCGTGTTTTACTCCTTTGAACTCGGGGGGCAGAGCTTGCCCGTCATTTTGTTAATTCTCGGGGGCACCGCCATTTTCCTGACGATTTACTTCAAGTTCATCAACCTGACATCGATCGGTCTGGCGCTTCGGACGGCAAGGGGCAAGTACACGGATGCGGATGCTCCGGGGCAGATCACCCATTTTCAGGCGCTGACGGCGGCCCTTTCTGCGACGGTCGGGCTGGGCAACATTGCCGGAGTGGCCGTCGCGATAGGGATTGGCGGGCCCGGCGCCACATTCTGGATGGTCCTGATGGGGCTGTGTGGCATGACCACGAAGTTTTGCGAGTGCACGCTGGGGGTGAAATACCGTGAAATCGACAAGGACGGCAAGGTGCACGGGGGGGCGATGTACTATCTGAGTCGAGGTTTGAGGGAAAAAGGTCTGGGTGGCCTGGGCGCAGTTCTGGCGGTTTTCTTTGCCGTGATGTGTGTGGGCGGGGCGATCGGCGCGGGGAACATGTTCCAGGTGAATCAGGCGACGTCACAGGTCACGGAGTCGTTTGGCATATTTCAGGGCGCGGGCGACAAGGTTTGGTTCGGTCTGATTTTGGCGGTTTTGGTGGGTATGGTGATCATCGGTGGCATCGTCTGGATCGCCCGTGTGACCTCGCTGCTTGTCCCGTTCATGTGTGGCATTTATATCTTGGTCGCGCTGGTCATCATCGGTTCCAACCTGGACCAATTGGGCGGAGCTTTTCAACTGATTGTGCAGGGCGCCTTTTCGCCGATGGCGGTAGGCGGTGGCATCGTGGGAGTCCTCATCCAGGGTATCAAGAGGGCGGCGTTTTCCAACGAGGCCGGGGTCGGCTCCGCGCCCATCGCCCACTCGGCGGTGAAGACCCGGAAGCCGGCGAGCGAGGGGTTGGTTGCTCTGTTAGAGCCATTCACGGATACCGTGGTTGTGTGCACCATGACCGCCCTGGTGCTGGTTATCACCGGAGTCTGGAAGGTGGACGCCGTGGTTAAAGATGATTCGGTCTCCCTCTACAAAACCGCGGCCATGATTGAGGTCGTACAAACGTTGGAAGAGGGGGAGGAACTGAGGATCATTGCCAAGGAGGGGAAGGACGACAGCAAGAAGCTCGGGGACCGGGGGCAGGTGTGGCTGGGTGAGTCGGACTCGGGTGAAATGAAAACGGCCTGGGTCGATTATGAAGGCCTTACCAAGATCGAGGGGGTCGCCAAGACATCGAGGGCATTTGGTCAGCGCTTTGCATCCTTCCCGAAAATACTCGCTATCGCCGTCTTGCTCTTTGCCTTTTCCACCATGATTTCCTGGTCGTATTACGGCGAGCAGGCGGTGATTTATCTTTGCGGGAGGCGCATCCCCGGCGTGGTGCTGGCCTATAAAGTCATGTTCTGTGGCTTTGTGGTGATCGGTGCCGCCTCCTCACTTGGAAACGTGGTGATGCTCTCTGACGCCATGATCTTCGCCATGGTGATACCCAATATGGTCGGGCTCTACCTGCTGCTGCCCGTCGTCAGCAAGGAATTGGCCATTTTCCGCAAGCACGCTGCCGAGATCGACGCCCAAGATTAATACTTACCTATGTCCACCACCCTTAACTTCAGGCGCGCCAAGCTGGCGTCGCTCTCACTTGCCAAAGTCGGAAACCCCTTACGCTCGGAACCCCTGCGCACCTCCAAGGAGTTGTGCCGGTTTTCTGATGAGGACAGCGGAGTGCTGACCCCGTCCTTTCTCAAACCTTTTAAAAATCTCGATGTGCGGTCGTTTGCCCACCACGCGTCACTCGAACTCAACGAGGTCTACCGCTACGCGGCGGCCTTGTTTGAAAACCCGGACGTCCTGCTCGAACAGGGGAGGAAGATCGCCCGCCACCTTTACAACACCTCCAAGCACCCGAACATCAAATCCGGGGACCTTTGCGTGGCGCTGGTCAATGATGTGCTGGTCGATGGCGACCCGCATCAGGCGATCAGCATCATCAAGTCGGAAAGCCGGGTGCCGTTTCTGGAGATTGCCGACGACGATGGTAACCTGCAGCTAATCACACATCAGGGGATTTCGCCCGACAAAATCGACAAGGGGTGCCTGATCATCAACAGCATGAAGGATGACGGGTATCTTGTTTACACCTTTGACAAGAGCGGCGCCGGCACCCACTTCTGGGTGCGTGACTTCCTCGGCGTGAAGTTTCGGCGTGACGACGACTACATGACGCGCCGTTACGCGGACATGTGTGTTTCCTTTGCCAAGGAAGGGCTTCCCGAGGAGATGGAGGCCGAGGACAAATGCCGGGTTGCCAATCAGGCGATGAGTTACTTTGAAGAGCGTGACGAATTCGACCTCAAGCACTTCCGGGAGGAAGCGCTGAAAGAGCCGGCGATCATCGAGAAGTTCGACGAGTTCCAGGCGAACCAAGGTGATGAGGACGAGGGGCAACTCGATGAGACGTTTACCATTGATAAGAAGATCGCACGCAAGGCGGGCAACCGGTTCCGCAGCACGATGAAGCTCGATACCGGCGTGAATATCAGCTTTGCCCCCGCCTTCAAGGAGGCTGATGAGTCGAGCTTCGAGCGCGGATTTGACGAGGAAAAACAAATGAAATTCGTGAAGATTTTCTACAATGATGAGGTTTGACGACGCGGGCTGATTTTTTTTTCTTTGATAGAAATCGGCCGCATCTATTGAAGTCGCTTATTTTGAGGGGGTTAGGCGGTGTCTGGCCCGCCGGGCAGTGAAAAAACCTCTGGCCAAACGACGCGGTATCGGGCATTATGAACCCGCGACGATTACCCCCCTACAAAAAACCCCCACCCGCCCAATCCATCCCGCCCAATCCATCCTGTTTACAATGCAAAAGAACCAGGCCGACAACCAGACCCGTCAATTTCTCGTAGGAGGTGGCATCCCGGAGCATCTTAAGCCCGAGGCCTTAAGCAGTCGGCGCAAGTTTCTCACCACAGCGGGGCTTGTCACTGCCGGTGTCATGATTGCAGCTCCCGAGAGCGAAGGTGCGTTTTTTGGACTGATGAGCAACAAGCCCGTTCCCGGTATCCCGCACGCTTGGGTGCAGGCGAAGGGGTCGGACGTCCTGCATTACGCCCGCTACATCCAGAGTCTCAACCTGCGCAACATCACCCCGCGCATGGTGCTCGCCCCCCACTTCAAGACACGGGGACGCACCCAGAACAGCCTGCCCCCCAAGTCATACTGGAAGAGCATGTCACCGACGCTGAAGCTGATCGACAAAATGGTCACTAGGATCGGGGCCCCGCTTCGCGAGATCACCTCGGCCTACCGCAGTCCGCGTTACAACCGCGCCGTCGGTGGCAGAAGCAAATCCTATCACATGCGGAACATGGCCACGGATATCAAGTTCCGCGGAATTTCTCCTTACCACGTGGCTTACGTCGCCAAGCAGATGCGCACCCAAGGTTACTTCAAGGGGGGCATCGGCCGCTACTCCGGATTCGTCCACGTCGATACCCGCGGGATGAATGTCGACTGGTAAGGCTGCGCCTTGGTCCGCCTTTTTCCAAGTGCCCGCTCTCCCCGAGATCGTGGGCATTTTTTTGTCGGGGGATTGGCGCGAGGGTTTTATTTTTTTGGGAAAACGCGCGGATTTCCGTTTCATATTTTTAAATTATTAACATCTCTTAACTTTGTCATTGCCAGCGATTTAGCGCGGTGATAGGGATGGATCGAAATTCACAAAAAAGCGGAGCATGGATCATTTACTAGTCAATCAAGCAGAGGAGCGGGCCGGAGGCGAAGGGCTATTCGATGCGAAGGGTCGCCGGTGCGGCTTGGTGACAGGGCGCAGGAATTTCATGGGTTTGGCGGGAGCCGCGGCCGCAGGACTGATTCTGGGTGCCGAGGATGCTGAGGCCGGTTGGTTCGGTTACTCGAGTAAGCCGGTAGCGGGCATTCCGGAGTCATGGGTCCGGCTCAAGGGGAACAACGTCAATCGATATGCGAACTACATCAAGGGTCTGGGGCTGCGGAACATCACGCCCCGGATGGTCATTGCGCCCCATTTCAAGACAAGGGGGCGTGTGGGCAACAGCTTGCCGCCGCGCAGCATGTGGAAAAAGATGGGACCGACACTCAAGGTGATCGACCGGATGGCAGGCGAGATGGGCAGGCCGGTAAAATCGATTCTTTCAGCCTACCGGAGCCCGCGTTACAACTCGGCGGTCCATGGCAACTCAAATTCCTTGCACAAGGCGAACCAGGCGGTCGATGTGGTCTTCCACGGGGCGTCGCCCTATTACGTGGCCAGCGTCGCTCGTTATCTGAGAAAGAAGCGCAAGTTTTCCGGCGGTGTCGGACGTTACCGCAGCTTTGTCCACGTGGATACCCGCGGCTACGATGCCGATTGGTAAAGCGTGCGGGCTTGGTCGGCCTGAGCTTGGTCGGGATTAATCATTGAGCAGACCGCAGAATTTTTTGCGGCCGACCCAGAGGAGGTAGGCGGAAAGGACGGACACGGCGATGACGGGTGGGTCGAGCAGTCCGCTGCGGTCGGTGAGGAAGAGGTGGAACGCGAGGATATTGACAACGATCGGTCCGAGCAGCAACAAGCCGATATTGCGGGTCTTGGGCAGGGCGACGAGAATGCCGCCGAGGATTTCGCAGACTTTGATGAAGCTGAGGAAGCCGGTGGGGTAGATGGCGCCAAAGAAGAGGGCGGGCGGCGAGCCCTTCTCGGGAGCCGGCATGTCCGGGAGGAAGTTCAGGAAATGGTTGAGGCCAAAGACGAGGAAGGCGAGGCCGAGCAGGCCGCCGGCGATGTTGGGTAGGTGTTTCATGGTTGCTTGGGGTTGTGGGTTAGAGTGAGTCGGCGAAAGAGGTCACGGCCTCCAGGAACTGGGAGTTGAGCGCGGGGTCGGTTATTCCACCTGCGGAAAAGTGCTCATGGAAATGGGGCAGGCTGAAGCTGGCTTCGAGCCGCGCACCCATCCGCGGGAAGGTGGCTTTTCCCGCCTCCATGACGGTGGCGCCCCCGCGGGCGCCGGGTGAGGAACTGAGTAGGAGCATCGGCTTGTCCTGCCAGACGCTTTGTTCGGCGCGCGACGCCCAATCATAGAGGTTTTTAAAAGCGGCCGTGTAGGAGCCGTTGTGCTCGGCGAGGGAGACGACGATGCCGTCGTGATCGCGGATGGCATCGAGAAAGCGCCGGGCGTCCGCCGGGATGCCGTTGGCCTTTTCCTCGTCCTCGCTGTAGACCGGCAGGGTGAGCGAAGACAGGGCGAACGAGGTCACCTCCGCACCCCCGACTTGGTGGGCGGCGTGGTTGGCGAGCTGTTGGTTGATCGATGACGAACTGCTGGACGCTCCGATGGCGAGGAGTTTCATGATGGATGATGTTGGTTTGTTGGATGATGTGCCGCCGGCAGGGGGTCAGGCATCAGCATCGGGTTCTAAGCGAACTTCGTTGCCGATCTGGTCGCTGGTGAGCTTTTTATGCCTGCCGTCGCAAAACGGCAGTGTGCCGGATTGTTTGCACTGGCATAGATAAGCATCGCCGTCAGCGTCCGCTGTAAATGCCTGGGGTGTAAATTCCGAGCCCTTGTGTTTGCCGTCACAGAACGGCTGGTTGCTCGATTTTCCGCAGGTGCAAAAGAAGTATTTTTTACCTTGGGTGAGATGGACAACGGCAGGTTTGATGTCGGCGATGGTGGGCTTTTTCATGGGAGTGGGGGGGGATTAGTGGGTTGATGCGGGTGTAGCCTTGAGGTTGAACCTGATGACAACCTCCTTGCGAATGAGGTCGTCAGTTTTTCCTGGATACTTGATGTTGAAGTCGAAGCGGTTGATGAAGAAGTCGGCTGTTACGGTGATTTCCTGGTCTGAATTCGAAACGACGACGGGAATGGTAATCGATTTGGTCACGCCATGGAAATCAAAATTTCCGGTGAGGGCATGCGTTTCTCCTTTGGCGCCGGATTGTTCCTCGATGCCGGTCACCGTGAAGGTGCTGGTCGGGTAGGTGGCGACATCGAAAAAATCGGGGCTGGTCAGGTGGCCCGTCAGCTTCTCGGCATCGGAGTAGGTCGATGCCATATCAATGACGAGTTGGTGTCCACTTGGCGCGAGGGTTGTGCCGTCGACATAAAAATGCCCGCTGAACTTTTTAAAGCCGCCCTCATGGCTGCCGGTTACCTTCGACCCTATGAAGGTGATGGTGGAGTCGTCGGCAAAGATCCATTGGGTGCCGGTGCCTGCTTCGGTGGAAACTTCCTTGGCCTCTGAGACGTTCGCTTCAGTCGATGACTCGGCCGGGTTTTTGCAAGAGACAAAGAGGAGCGATGTCGCCGCGCCAGTGATGATTAGGATGTTTTTCATAATGATTGGGTTGTGGGTTGCCTTGTGGTTTTTTTGTTTGTTTGTTAGAGATTGAAGTAGAGGAATTCGCTGTCTTGGACGGCTGAAATGGCGGGAGCTTTGCCATCGATCATGACGGCGTCTCCTGGCAGCAGCGTCTGCCCTGCGATCCGGAGGCTGCCCTTGATGAGTTGCAGGTAATGGTGGGCAAACGCGCCATCGGGCAGGGCGGGCAGGGCGGCGTCATGCTCCAGCTGGCCGAAGAATATCTCGGCATTCTGCCGCATCTTTTGCGAACCGTCCCGCCCGTCGCCGGAGGCAAACAGGGTGAGGGCGTTTTTCTTTTTCAAGCCATGGGTATCCATGTCGGCGTAGCGTGGGTCTCCGCCGGGTGTCGATGGGGTGATCCATATCTGGAGTAGGTGGGTGGATTCGGTATCCGATGGATTTTTCTCGGCGTGCATGACGCCACTGCCGGCTGACATGTACTGGAACTCGCCCGCCTTGATCACCCGGCCATTGCCCATGGAGTCCTGGTGGGCAAGCTTGCCGGAGACGATGTAGGTGAAAATCTCCATCGACGAATGCGGGTGCATGCCAAAGCCTTTTCCCGGTGCGATGCGGTCCTCGTTGATCACGCGCAGGCTGCCGTAGCCCATGTGGGCCGGGTCGTAGTAATCGCCAAAGGAAAAGCTGTGCCAGGCGTCGAGCCAACCGTGGTCGGCATGACCCCGCTCATCGGATCGGCGCAGGGTGACTGTGGAGGGGCTGATCTCTTTCATGACCGCAGCATGCATAGTCGGCAGGCTTTTGGCCAATGCCTCGTTTTCATGCTAAGTATGATTTTTATTGATGCTTGAGTATCAGTAAAAATTTATCTAGGGTCCGGCATGAATTTGGAGCATTTGCGGAATTTCATGGAGGTGTGCAAGGAGATGAACATCTCGGCGGCGGCCCGGCGGGTGCGCTTGACCCAGCCGGCACTGAGCCGGCAGATGGCGGTGTTTGAGAATGACACGGGGTGGTCCCTGTTTCAGCGTGGTGCCAAATCGATCAAGCTCACGCGTGCCGGTGAGGTGGTGAGGCGCCTCGGGGCGGACTTGATTGGACGGGTGGATCAGGTTGAACGGCAGATGCGGCGCGAGATTGATGGCGAGGAGATCCGGATTGCCTACGCCCCGTCGCTAGGCGGCGAGATTTTGCAGCGCGCGATGGCCAGGTTTTCCCAACTGCATCCCCGGGTGAGGGTGTCGATCGCCGACAGCACCAGCGAGCAAATGAGCAGCGGTTTGCGTGATGGCAGTTATGACCTGGTGATCGGGGCGAGTATGAGTCATCCGGATTTTGAATGGGTCCGACTGAGGCAGGAGGTTTTTGTCACTGCAGTGCCTGTAAAGCACGCGCTTGCCAGAAAGAGGAAAATCCAACCCGCTGATCTCGACGGTGAGAAGTTGCTGCTCCTTTTCCGGGCCGATTACCCCGGCTACTGGCGCGAGGTGATGACGTATTTTCAGCAGCATGGGATCAATGCCAAGGTGGCGGGCGAATTCGACGGAATATCGAGTCTTCGTCTCGGACTGGAAGCCGGACTGGGCGTGGCTCTCGTCGCAGAACGGTCCCGCCTGGGTAATCAGGTGAAGGTGAAAAAAATGGATCCCGCCCCTGATCCCATCTGTGTCGGCGCGGGATACCTGGCAGGACGGGATCTGCCCCCCTGGGTGAAGGCGTTTATCGCCGAGCTGGAAATGGCAGCCACGGGGTAGGTCGACACGGTGCGGGACGGGTCGCCATTTACAAGTCCTCGACCAGGATCAGTCGCGTGGTATGGCGGCCGTTGGAGTCGCTCAGGGTGATGCGGTGCTCGCCGGGGCAGAGCGTGGCGGTGCTGTGGCCGTTCCGGGTGGTTATTTTCAAGGTGGGCGAACTCCAGGTGTGCTGGCCCGGGAAGTCGGTGCTAAGGCGGAGTTGTGTTCCGTTTCCGGGCAGATCAGGGTCTAACAGGTATTTCGCCTCGCGTGAGGGGGAAAGGATACGCAGGGGCGGTGTTTCGGTGACGGTGGTGGTGGACGTGGCGAAGCGTGCCTTGTCGCCTTCCCTGGCCAACCAGTCGGAGTAGCGGGCGTCGAGGATGACGCGGCCTGCGGCGTCGTAGTCGGACGATTGGGCCGGGATTGGAGTGCGGTCGGCGGGCAGGGTGAGCGTGACGGTATTCTCGGTATATTCCGGGAGTCGTTTGCCGGTGTGGGTGTGGACGTGGCAGGTGGTCATCCGTTCGGGTTGTTTGAACCATCGTGGTGTGTGGTTGCGGTGGAGACGGAGCATGGTGGCATGGAAAATGGGACCGGCGCCGGTGACGCCGGAGATGCCGCGCATCGGTGTGTTATCGAGGTTGCCGGCCCAGACTCCGACGGTGAAGTCGGCGGTGAAACCGAGGCACCAGTTGTCGCGGAAGTCGGTGGAGGTGCCAGTTTTGACGGCGCAGGGGAAGGGCAGGCGGAGGGAGGAGTGGGTGCCGAAGGCATGGACGCGTGCGTCGTTGTTCGACATGGTTTGGGCGAGCATCCAGGTGGATGAGTAGGAGGCGACATGTTTTTGCTCGCTGGCGTGATCGGGGAAAAAACTGATCGGCTTGTGCACGCCCATGCGGGCGATGCTGGCGTAGGCATTGGTGAGTTCGAGCAGGGTGACATCACCGCTGCCCAAGGTGAGTCCCAGCCCGTAGTGGGTGGCGGGTTCATTCAGGGTGGTGATGCCAAAATCCTTGAGCAGTTTCTGCAGGGCTGTGGAGCCGCCTACGGCATTGAGTGTACGGACGGCAGGGATATTGAGTGAATTGGCCAGTGCATGGTGGATGGTGACGGGGCCTTTGTGGCTGCGGCTGTAATTGACAAAGACCTTTTCTCCCCGGGCGTCGGCAAAGCTGGTGGGGATGTCTTCGATGATGGTGGCCGGGGTCATGCCTCCGTTTTCGAAGGCGAGCAGGTAGGTGAAGGGTTTCAGGGCGGAGCCGGGCGATCGAGGGGTCCTTGTGGCGTCGATCTGGCCGCTGTTGCTGTGATGGAAATCGGGCGAGCCGACCAAGGCGAGGACCTCGCCTGTGGCGTTGTGGATAACGACCACGGCGGCGTGTTGGATGTGTTTGTCGGCCAGCGCCTTGACCTGGGTGCGCACGATGTCAGTTACGTCGCGCTGGAGGGAGGCGGAGAGGGTGGTATGGATGTCCCCGTGTCGCTTGTCGGCGCTGTAACGCATCAGCTGGAGGAGGTGGGGGGCTGTGCTCGGTCGGTGGTTGCGCTGCAGTTGGAGTGGCTCGGCTTTGGCCCGCGCGATGCGCTCTGCGGGGGTTTGGTAGACAATGGCCATCCGGTCGAGGACCCAATTGCGCCTTTTGAGTGCGGCGTCGGGATGGCGGCGTGGGTTGAGTCGGCTCGGCGCCTGGGGAAGCCCTGCGAGCAGTGCGCACTCGGCAAGCGAGAGCTGGCCGAGTGGTTTGCCAAAGTAATAGCGAGCCGCCTGGAGCGGGCCTTGGGAGAGGTTGCCGTAATCGAGGTGATTGAAGTAGGCGGTGAGGATTTCATGCTTACTGTGGCTCATCTCGACATGGCGTGCGGTGAGGCACTCGCGGGCCTTGGTGAGAAAGGTACGGCTTGATTTGTTAGAGCTTAGTTTGACGGTTTGCTGGGTAACGGTGGAGGCACCTGAGACGAAGCGTTCTTTTTTCCATGAGTCACGCAGTGCGCGCGCGGTGGCGCGGATATCGACACCGCCGTGTTGGTAGAAGCGTTTGTCCTCGGCGGCAAGTGTGGCCTGGACAAGATCAGCCGGGATGTCATCGAGCGATGTGGCGCGGTGGCGGTAGTAGTCGGGCCGGACCCAGTGACCGAGTGGTTCGCCCTCGCGATCGAGCAGCATCACCGAGGTGCCGGGGCCGGCAGTGATGCCGTCGGGGACGGGGAAGGCGAAGGGAAGGAGGTAGTAGCTCGTCAGGGCGACTCCCAGTGAGGCCAGGAAAGCGCAGGTGAACTTGCGCCGAAGATTTTCCGGCCTATTCTTGAGCCAGTTTGGCAGGTGGGGTTTCAAAAGGGGGAACTAGCTAAGGTTTTTTGACCGCGAAAGGTGCGAAAGGAAGACTTGGGTTGCCGACTTGGGTTGCCGGGGGACAGGAGTGTCTCCCCTCCCTAGGCCTTCGGCCCGCGAAGCGGGTTCCGGGTAGGGAGTGCGGACACTCCTGTCCACTGCGGAGGATAGGTGAAGTAGTCTGCCGACTTGGTGGATGGAGTTTGGACCTTCGGGCCATCGTTTACTCGCTGACGACGGTCTGTTTTTTGAGGGTTGTCAGGGTTTTGCTGTCGCTGAGGGCGAGGCGTTCGGGGTCGTACATCGCCTCGACTTTGGCAGCCGGGGCGGTGGCGATACCGGCGGAGGTGACCCGTGCCAGGTAGGAGATGGTGCGGGTGCCGCTATGCCAGGATCGGTTGATGAAGAACGACGCGCGGTCCGAGCGGAGTTCCTTGTGGGCGATGCTCCACGTGTTGTCCGAGTTGGTGCTGAAGCGTGAGCTCTGACTGGCGAAGTCGTTGTTGACGGCTTCGAACAGTGACGGGAGTCGATCCTCGATGACGACGTAGTCGATGGCAGCCGGGAAGGTGATATCCAGGCTCACCTTGATGAGGTCGCCGATGCGCGGTTGGTCCATCCGTTGTACGGTGCCGTCGGCGAGCAGCTGTTCGTACCGGCGCACGATGGAGAGTCCGTTGTGTCCCCATGGACCGGTCGGGGCGAGTTGGGGTTTGGCGCTGAGTCTGATGTTGGCGTAGGCTCGGTTATTGCTGGATGCGACCAGTTTCATCCCGGCTTGAAGTGGCACGCGCACGGTTTGGGTCGGCGAGTGGGAGTCGAGGGTGATGGTTTTCGTCTCCCCGTTGCTCACGAGTTGCAGCGTTGACGGCGCGCGGTCTTGTTCGACGTTGCGGGCGTAGGCGCCCATGGCTTGCAGTGCCCATGAGTTGCACCAGGTGGTGCGCCAGTGTCCGTAGGGGTTACGTCGGGCGAGCATGGTCCGCATCGAGGTGTGGACGCGTTCGTCCTCGGGCGCGATCTCGGACCATGCGAGCACGCTCATGGCGTTGTCCGAGTGGTGAGGCATCCAGTGGGTGCTGGTCGCCCGCGGTGTCGTGTCGCTGAGCAGGTTGAGGGCGCTGGTGCGGTCGCCGCCGGAGGTGTGGATGGCGAGGGCGAGAAACGCGCGCGCGGTCGGGTTGAGGTGGCTGCGTTCATCAAGGAGTTTGTTTTGCAGTGCCATCTCGGGCTTGCCGGCGAGGGCGAGGATGTAGAGTGCCCGGGTGCGTGTTTCGTAGTCCCACTGGCGCTGGTGTGAGCCGTCCGGGGTGGGTTTTTCTTTCAGCGATCGGGCCAGCCAGCTGGTGAGTTGGGTGACCGCGCTTTCGGGAACATTCGCACCGTGTTTGCGGGCGAGCAGCAGTCCGAGGCCGCCGTAGGAGCTGGCCCATTTTTCCGCTTGGGTGCCGCCGGGCCAGTAGGCGAGGCCGCCGTCGCGGGTCTGCATGGTGAGCAATCGGTCGGCCCCGGTTTGGATGGCCTTGGCAATATCGGCCTCTCCCTTGTCGCGGAATCCGGGCACGAGGGATTTGAGGTCACGCGCGGCGAACCAGGGCATCATGGCTGAGGTGGTTTGCTCGACGCAGCCGTAGGGGTAGTGGAGGAGGAAGTCGACGGCGCCGGCGGCCTCGAGCAGCAGGGAGTTCGAGAGCTCGAGATCGATGTGGCCACGGCCTTCGAGGAGGTCGGATTTGAGGCCGTCGAGCAGGTTGTGTCTGCCGGTGTCATTCATCGAGACAAACTTGACCTGGCGCATGAGCGGGACCGGATAGGTGACCTCGAATGTCGTTTCCGCCTTGTCGGACAGGTCGCGCGCCAGGGCCGGGGTGAGTTGTTCACCTCCTTGGAGCTGTTGTGGGGTGGCTGACCAGATCCAGCGGGCGGTCCCTGTGCCTGCGAATTTGACATCAAAATAAACCGTGCCGGCACCTCCGGGTTGGAGGGTGATGGTTTTCGAGGTGGATGACCCTGATGGGGACGTGGATGAGCCTGGCGGGAGTTGGGTGATGCTGGTGGTGGCGAGGGAAATCTCCCAGGTGCCTTCGAATTTGGAATTGTTTTGCACCAGAACCTTGGGTTTGAGTTGGTCGCCCTCGCTGGCGTAGCGGGGAGCGGCAGGTTCAAGCATCATCGGTTTGTCCACGGTGTAATCGGTGGCGGCACTGCCAAATTTGCTGCTGCCATGCAGGGCTACGGCGATGACGCGGTAGCGGGTCAGGGTGTCGGGGTTGGTGTAGGTGGCGGAGAATTTCCCGTTGGCATCGGTGATGACGGTGGGGAGCCAGACGGCGCAAGGGTCGAAGTCGGTGCGGATTTTGAGGTCGGCACCTGCACCGAAGGAACCGTCGCCGTCACCGCCGCCAATGGTGAATCCCTTGTTCCCGAATTCACGGTCGTCCGGGTTCTCGGCGATGAAGGTGGAGAAGGATGTGCCGCACTCCACGAGTAAGGGGCGCGGTGCGTGGAAAGTGGCCATGGGATCGGGGTTGTTGTATCCGGCCACGGCGAGGGTGCCCTCGTCCTCGGCGTAGACGACAAGTTCGGCGCCGGCGGCGGGGCTGCCGTCGGCCAGGCTGACGGTGCCGCTGACGGTCGTGGGTTCGCCCGGGCGGTGCTGGCTGCCCTCGACCTCCAGCGCTACTTTCAGGCGGTCTTTGACGTTGGTGACATTGAGTGTGCAGTAGCCGAGTTTGAGTGCCGGTTCCTTGTGCTTACGCGGGCTGTCGGCAGAGCCTCGGATGACGATCACGGAGACGAAGGCATTGGGGGCATCGAGGTCGGTGAGAGGGATTTCGATGACGGGGTCATCGGCCTTGAGTTCGCGGCGGTATTCGCGGTGCACGCCGGAGCGTTCGATGGTGACGAGGGCGGTGCCCTCGATGGGTGTCATGACCAGGATGCGCGCAGTGTCGCCGGGCTCGTAGCGTTTTTTCTCGGGGACGAGTTTGATTTTCATTCCGTCCTGGGTCGCCCACGGGTATTGATCGGAGCCGTAAATCCAGAGCCGGCTCGCGGTGGAGAAGGCATGACCGTCTTTGTCGGTGCCGGTGATGGTGACGATGTGTTGGCCGGCATCCGCGGGAGTGAACGGGAGTGCGAGTGCTCTGTTGGGATCGATGGTGTGTTGGGTCTCCATGACCTTGGCCGTTTTTTTGGTATTGTTGACGGACACCTTGCCGTCGGCCGATTTTATTTTCACGGACTCGTGGTACTCGCGTTCGATGATGACGGTGACATCGACGGGGTCACTGCGGCGTTCGCCCCGGGTGTCGACGGCGATGATTTCGAGGTTCGGGTTTTCACCAACACGGATCAGCCGGTCGATGCGGGAGATTCCCACGTAGGTATCGGCGGGGTGAACGGTGGTGCTGGCCTTGCTCGAGAGCGTCTGGTCGCGGGCGTCGGTGACTTCCGAGTGGATTTTGACGGACAGGGCAGTGGGAAAGGTGAGTTTGGGAAGTTCGAAGGAAATGGTGGTTTTCCCGTTGGCGTCAAGTTGCCCCTCGCCATTACGGTCCGAGCTGCCGCGGTGGGTTTGGTCATCGTTGTAGCCGAAGTAGTGGCTCCAGTACCACGAGTCGTAGCGGCGGTGGTCGCCGAAGAGAAAATCGCGGAATTTGTCCGGGTAAAAGCCGGTCTGGGTTGCGTCGAAAAACCATTTGACGGTGCCTTCCTTGACTGGTTGTCCTTGGTAGTAGCGGGCCTCGAGATTGAGCGAGATGGCTTCGTCGCCGGGGCGGCTTGCCGGGATGCTCGATGTGACCTCATAGGCGTTGCGGCGGAATTCCTGGACGTTGAATGAGTGATGGAAGATACGATAGCGGTCGGTGATCCAGCTGTCCTCGTCACGGTGTGCCGGGTCCTCGGGGAAGATGAGTTTGGCTCGGAAGCGTCCGACAGTTTCCGCCGGGAGGTTGAGCGAGTGATCGAACGTGCCGTTGCTGGAGAGGGTGATTTGCTGGTCGACGAGCACCCGTGCCGCGCTGTCGCTGATGATGAGTTGCGCGGTTTTTCCCGGGTTGAGCTCCACTTGGTTATCGAGGAAGCGGCGGGCGATACCCTTGAGTTGGACGGTTTCGCCGGGCCGGTACAGGTTGCGGTCGGTGAACATGAGCACGCTGCGTTTCCAGCCTGCGAGGTGGTTCCAGTCGACGTCCACTGGGAAGCGCCACAGCGAGACGGTATCGAGCGTGTTGTCGAATGGGATGATGTAGCAGTCGCGGCCGCGGGTGGCGCGCAGGTGGCGTGCGGCTTGGTTGCGCGGGATGCGCGCGATGCCTTTGGCATCGGTCGTTGCGGAATCGGCGGGCTCGGCGTCTTCATTGTATACCTGGAGCCGGACATGGGGCAGGGGTTTTCCGGTTTCGCAGGAGAAGGCATAGATCAGGGCTTCCTTGTCGGTGATTTTCCAGCACAGGCCGATGTCGGTGAGCTGGACAAACGACTGGGCGACACGGTTTCCGCCGCGGGCGCCGTCTTTGGCGGTTCCTTCGACGGAAATGAAGAATGAGGTGGTACGCTGGGTCTGGGGAAGGACCTCATTCCAGTCGAGGGCGAGGTCGCGTGAGGTATCGATCTTGTTATCGAGGAAAATGGTGCGGTCGTAGATGGTTTTTCCGTCGATTAACGAGTAGGGCATCGGGTGTTCCGGGCTGATGTCTTTGTTATTGTGACCGTTGCCCTTGTAGTGGCGGTATCCCTGCATGGTGCGCACCACCTGATCGGGGGTGAGTTGTTTGACCCGTATCCTGGTGGATGCGATGTTGACGGTTTCGATGCCATAGAGTCGGTTGCCACTGGCGAGTTGGGCGGAGTCGAAGGCTGGCAGGGCGAGGCCGGTGGGGACGGTTTTGAATTGAATTTTCCTGGTCTGGTTCTGGTTCAGCGCAAGGCCGTTAGCTGATGGCAGTGCCCGGTTGATGGAGACGGTCCATCTGTCGTGTTCTCGCAGGTCGCCGTTGATCATGACGGTTTTGCCAAGCACCTTGTAGCGCGCGTTTTTCAGGGCGGGGGAGCATTGGATCAGGGCTGCGAGTTGATCCTGGCTCAGGGTGGTGGGGATGTAGGCATTGAATGTGAGATTGATTTGCCGGGGTTGGTTTGCGGCGATGTAGGCATCTACGGACTTGAGTTCAAAGGGGTCGATGTCGCCGATCCAGATGTTGCGGCCGGCACGGTCGACGGCGGTTTGCGATGCGTTGGTGAGGTTTTTGAGCACATGCAGGTACCATTTGTCGCCGACGGGCAGGGGGGCGATCGGGCTGACCATCAGTGCGTTGGGGATGGGGGCGGTCAGGTCGTTGCTGGCAACGGCTTTTTTGCCGGTGCGCGCGGTGGTGTGACGTTGCTGCCATGTGCTGCCCAGGTAGTAGGTGGATTTGATGTCGCCCCAGGTGGCGCGGCGGACACTGGCGGCTACCTGTTTTCCGTCCTTGTTTCTGAATACAAAAAACGGGGCGGCATTCTGGACATCGATACTGTCGTTGAAGTAGACGTAATAACCGGGCTGGCGGGTGTAACTGGTCGATTGTGAGCGTCGGCTGGAGCCTTGGACGCGGAAAGGTTCGGCGGCGATGGTTTTCAGCTTGGTGGCCGGGAGTGCGCTGCCATCGCGGAAGGTTTGGCCTTTGCTGATGGAAAAGGAGTAGGTGGCGCCCATTACGGGGGCTTCCGAGGGGATGAACCGGGCGATGTTCGCGGCTCTCCAGTGGATCGAGCCTTTGAGTGCCGGCCGGATTTTGAGAAGACGGTTGGCCGTTAGCTGGTTAACGTTTTGATCGCTGACGACGGCTCGGTCGAAAATGATTTCAATGTTGGATTCCGGGCATAGCTGGGGGGTGCTGACCCTGAGGGTTGTGGCGGCCTGAAGCCAAGCAGGAAGGGTGATCGCAAGTGCGACGAGAGTGCGAATGTATGTTTTCATGGTCTTTGCAGGTTGGGGGGGTGTTAGGGCGGAAGCTGGTTTGGAGTATGATAATCGAGGATGGGTAAAAAATCCAACCCATTCTACGGACCTAAGACGGATGATTCTAATTTTATTTCAAATTGATTGCGATAAAAATGTGGATTACCGGCCGATCTGACATGAAATCCCATGAAATGAGCAATCCTTGCGCTTGCATGGTCGGGGGGCGGAGCTAATGTCGCCGCCTGAGATGAACCAGCCACTGACAATTGCCGACCGTATTTTTAGTTCTCGTTTGATGGCGGGAACGGGGAAATTTGCCTCCAATGCACTGATGCGCGATACGCTTGCCTCCAGTGGCACGGAAATCGTGACGGTGGCGCTGCGCCGGGCTGACCTGACCGGTGGCGACGACCCGCAGGCGGATATTTTGAAATTCATCGATCCTGACAAGTACCTGTTGTTGCCGAATACCAGTGGTGCGATGAATGCCGATGAGGCGGTGCGTCTTGCCCGGCTTGCGGTGACGGCCGGATTGCCGAAATGGATCAAACTGGAAATCCATCCTGACCCGACCTATTTGCTGCCGGACCCCATCGAGACACTGAAAGCTGCCGAGATTCTGGTGAAGGAGGGGTTTGTCGTGTTGCCTTATATCAATGCCGACCCGGTGTTGGCAAAGCGCCTGCAGGAAGTCGGGACGGCCGCGGTGATGCCTCTGGGGGCGCCGATAGGCTCGAACAAGGGGGTCGTCACCCGCGATCAAATCCGGATTATTGTGGACCAAGCGATTGTGCCGGTGGTGGTGGACGCCGGCCTGGGGGCACCAAGTCACGCGGCCGAGGCCATGGAGTTGGGGGCGGATGCGGTACTGGTCAATACGGCGATGGCGATCGCCTCGGATCCGGCGCGTATGGGCGAGGCGTTCAAGCTCGCTGTCGAGGCGGGCAGGGCCGCTTATGAAATGGGCCTGCCCGAGGCGGATGATCGCGCGTCGGCGACGAGTCCATTGACGGGCTTCCTCGACTGACCCTCGGTTGTTGCCATCGAGGATCGGGTCTGACGGGTTTACTCGCCGGAGTCGGGTAATCCTTCCTGGGACCTCCTGCCGGGAGAGCGCTTGGGCGGTTTGACTCGTGCTGGGTCCACCGTCTCCTCTGATTTTTCAACCGTGGAGGATGACTTGTCACCCTCGCCCTCCATGACCTCGAACCAGTAGTGCATAAAGAAGCGTTTCTCTTCCAGGTTGAGGAAGCTGTCGGACTTGCCGATGACGGGGCGTAGGGTGGTGGTCATTTGCACGGTTACCATCATAAAGATGACGGCCCAGATATTGAGGTGGCCGCCGCGCCCGCCTCCCATGCTTTTGCTGGCGCGTGCAATGACACGCAGGCCGAAGAGCAGGCAGACGATCCAAATGGCAAGGCAGAGGAAGCCGAAGAATAGCAGTGAGTTGCTGGATGTCGAAAAGAGCCAGACCACGGGAGCGAAGCCCACCAGCAACAGCGAGGTGATGGCGAGGAAGGTAAGCATGATGCCTGCGATATGCTGGACCTTGGCATCCATGCCGCCGAGTGAGCCGAAGATGTAGAGGCTGGGCAGGCAGATAAGGCCGCTGAAAAGGACGCCGCCGACGACTTTGACCGGGGCAGCCCAAAGCTGGGCGCCAGCGCTGAACATTCCGAGTACGAGACCGAAGACGCCCAGCGATGCCAGGGTAATGATCAACAATGCGGGGAGTGGGCTGCGGGCTCCATGCTTGAGCTCATGGATGACGCTGAGGGGCTTTTTCAGCAGGTGGTTGAGAATATGGGAAAATCCCGTTTCCCCCATCGCCTGGTAGTCGGGATCCGGCCCTGTCGGGGCTGGCTGGTTCGGGGGCACATGGGGCGGGCTCTGC
>JBFERY010000019.1:0-37890 GCA_041548785.1 Oceaniferula sp. | reverse complement strand
GGCCTATGCCCTTCTCTATAAGGCCCACGTGAGCGTGGACATCGTCTCCCAGGGATTTCCACCCCGGGTGAGGGGCGCATTTGAGATCCTGACCCACCTCATCTTCTTTTTTCCCTTCTGCATCGTCATGCTGTATTACGGGACGGATTTCGCCTACACCTCCTGGATGCAGGGCGAGACGAGCGGCTCTGCGGCATTGCCCATCGTGCCCGAGGTCAAGACGGCTTACAGGTCTTCGTAGCGGGAACCGGGAATTTTGATTTAATAAGGAATTGTCAGGGCGCCAGCAATGGGTATATTGCGCCTCCACTCAAGGGGGCTGTAGCTCAGTTGGTTAGAGCAGGGGACTCATAATCCCTTGGTCCAGGGTTCAAGTCCCTGCGGCCCTACCTTATTCTGTAAGGGTTTGGTGGGAATGAAAGCCGGAGCCAATCTCTTTACTGTGAAAAGCACCTTTTCCATTGAGGGAGGAGTGATTTTCCATAACGGATCACAAATCGGCGTTACCCGGCAATATTAAGGTGGTAGCGAGTGTATTTGAGCTGGCCCGTTTTGGTCAGTGCGCCCTTGGCCACAAGATCGTTGAGATCGCGGGTGACGGTGGTGCGTGGTGCGCCCGTGATGGCGATATAGTTTTCCGCGCTGAGGCCTCCTTTGAAGCCGTCGATGCCTTCACGGAACGTGCGCTCAATGACTTTTTTCTGCCGCTCGTTCAGCTTGCCGCGCAAGCGGTCATAGAGCTTGGTTTTCTCGATAATAAACTCGATGCGCTTCCGGGTGTTGTCCTGAGCTTCCAGAATCGTTTCAGCGAAATACGTGAGCCAGCCCGTGACATCGGTGTCCTTGTTGTAGCGTTCGAGTTTTTCGTAATAGGTCTTCCTGTTCCGCTCGATGCTGTAGGCCAATGCGATGAGCGTCGGGTGTCCGAGACTTTGGGCGAGTGACTTCTCGGCAATGGCGCGGCCAATCCGCCCGTTGCCATCCTCGAAGGGGTGAATGGAAACGAAATACAAGTGAGCGATTCCGGCGCGAGCGAGAGCGGGCAAGGCTTGCTTGCCACCTTCGCGGCTTTGCTCGAAAAACTGAATGAAGGCCTCCATTTCAAAAGCCATGCGGGATGAAGGTGGAGCCTCGAAGTGCACGGTGGGTTCATGCATCGCCCCGGAAACCACCTGCATCGGATCAGCATGAGTCCGATACGCGCCGATGGTGCGAAGATCCCGACGGCCATTCATCAACATGCTGTGCCACTCGAAAAGGGTCTCGTGGGAGAGCGGCATGTCGAAACTCTTGTAGAGATCGACCATCATCGCCGCGACTCCTTGCTCGGCCGGGGGGATTCTGCGATTGTCGGTCTTGATGCCAAACTGCTTGCCGATGGAAGACTGCAAGCTGTCGCGATCCAGAATTTCCCCCTCGATCTGCGAGGTTTTCAAGGCTTCCTCGCTGATCAGCTCGATCTTGAGCCGATTCTTGTCGGCCTCGGAGACGTGCTTGAAGGCGCCAAGGCTTTCTCCGGCAAGGCGCAAAAACTGCGCCTCAGCGCCGTCCAAAGCCTTGCGGTCGTAGATGAAATGCGGCCAATCGGCCTGCTGCCAGTTCCAAATCATGGGGAATACAATCCTTTTCTATGAACCATAATGGATGAGAAAGTGGGCTATAGCAAGAAATTCTATGGGGATGCAAACTGTTGTCTGTAAAGGCTGAGGTCGCCAGACCGAGTCCCCGCCAATAAACCGCTGTTAGCTTTCAACAATGGTCACAGGGTTTATCTCGCGACTGAACCCTGTGACGTGGAAACGGTCTGAGGTATGAAGAACAAATAATAAACGAAAAAAAAGTATGTTATTGACGTATCAGAGTGTCTAATCCCCACTCATGAGTGCGAAGTGATGGAATTGATTGATTTGAACAAGCCGTTCCCGAGGAAGCCGGTGCGGGCCATGATGTCTGCCGTGGTGGGCATGGTTGCGGCTGCTTGCGGGCAGGTGCTGGCGCAGTCGACGCCCGACTACGACCTGGCTCCGGTCAGTTACAGCAGTTCGAAGGATGACAACACGATCACCCGGTTGCAGTCGGCCATGGATGCGCAGAGGCGTGTGCTTCCCGGAAGTACGGCGGGGCAGATTTTAAGGGCGCTGCTGGATGAGTTGGGGATCCCGGTATCCTCGCAGATGCTGGTCTTTTCCAAGACCAGTTTGCAGCGTGAGTTGATATCGCCGCTCAATCCCCGTGCTGTTTACTTCAACCGTGATTTCTATGTGGGCTATGTTCCGGGAGGGGTGATTGAAGTGGTTGCCTGTGATGATGCCAAGGGGATGATGTTTTACAGTTTCGATCCCAACAAACCTGTGGCAGAGCGGAAGTTCGTCCGTTCCCAGGAATGCATGACCTGTCATGCCAGCAGTAATACGATGGGGGTTCCCGGGCTGTTGGTGCGTTCCGTATTTTCGGAGGAAGATGGGCAGCCGCTGCTGGCGTGGGGGTCATCGGTGACGACGCCGGCGAGTCCTCTGTCGGAGCGTTGGGGCGGCTGGTATGTCACCGGGAGCCATGGGGAAAGCCGGCATCGGGGGAACAAATGGGTGACCACCACGGAGACGGGGCAGCACAAGTATCACAAGGGTCACGGCCAGAATGTCATGGATCTGTCGGTTTACTTCGACACGGAGAAGCACCTGGCGGATACGAGTGACATCCTTGCCCTGATGGTGATGGAGCACCAGATCGAGGTGCATAATACCTTGGCGGCCGCCAAGATGGGATACGCCCGCCGGGTGTATTTGGGCAAGGCAATCAACGGGGGCGAGTATGACCTGAACTCGCCTGGAGCGCGTAAGATGCTGCAAGGTTATGTCGACTCGATTCTCAGGGTGCTGTTATTTGCGGGTGAGGCAAAATTGCCGGAGGACGGCATCGAGGGGTCGGAGGATTTTCAACAAGCGTTCACCCGGCGGGGGGTGCGCCATGCCGGGCATTCGCTGAGGGACTTGAGGCTTGAGAAGCGGCTTTTCAAGTACCGCTGCAGTTATATGATTTTCAGCGAGAGCTTCGACCAGTTGCCTGCTGCGATCAAGACGCGGGTGTTGATGAAGCTGCATCATCTGTTGACAGGCAAGGAGCGGGACTCCCGCCTGCCGGCATTGAGCGGTAGGGAGAAGGAGCGGATCCATGCGATTCTCTCCCACAGGCATCCGGGCTATCGCAAAGTGCTTGCCGACCAACTGGCGCCCTAAAAGCGGCGGCGAGCCTGCCAGCGCCTTATTATACGGAGCCTGATTGTTAGGGCTCTTTCCTCTTGGGCTCGTCGAACTCAAGGTAAGTGATACCGATGACCTTGTTGGTGCCGGTCTGGTACGTTTCGACATTCATTTTTTTAAGTGTCTGGACATTGCCGACGTGCATGAGTTCGGTGCCGAGTGCCCGGGTCAATGAACTTACTGATAGGGGGTGGCGTCCGCCAGAAGCACTCGCTGCCGAATTTATTCTTGGCATGGCGGGACAGGGGACTACATTCGCATCTAACGCTAATCCAAGCGAACCCGCCGTTTTCAACTCTCCCAGAGAGCTTGTGACCGGATTTCCCGTTTCGGCCAGCCCGTCTTGCGTGCAACTCATCGACACCCTGTACCCACTTTCCCCCGCAACCCCCTTTCACCCCCCAGCACGATGCTCCCGACCACCTCACTCAAAAAGCACATGCGCGGCAGTCAGGCCGCATCCGTTGAGGGTGTAATGCAGGGGCTCATGAAAAAAGCGATCCCTGCACTATTCTTCATGACCGCCATGACGGTCTGTGATGCCTCGGAAACGCGGCCGAACGTGATCATCATCTACGGCGACGATGTCGGCTACAACGATGTCGGCGCCTACGGCTGCAAGCTGATCCCCACCCCCAACCTCGATCGGTTGGCCACCGAGGGCCGGCGCTTCACCGACGGCCACTGCGCCGCTGCCACCTGCACTCCCTCGCGCTACTCACTGCTCACCGGCTCGATGGGCTTCCGCAAACGAGGAATCCAGATTCTGCAGGGTGACGCCAAGATGGCGATCGATCCGGATCAATTCACCTTGGCCGACATCTTTAAGCAAGCGGGCTACGCCACCGGCGTGATCGGCAAGTGGCACCTCGGCTTCGGCGATGGCAAGGGGCCCATCGACTGGAACAATGAGGTAAGGCCCGGCCCCCTGGAGCTCGGCTTTGATGAGAGCTTTCTCCTGCCATCCACCAACGACAGGGTGCCGAGCGTCTATCTCGATGGCTACCGGGTTCCCAATCTCGATCCGAAAGACCCGATCCGGATTTCCTTCCTGGGCCCCATCCCCCCCGATGTCCCGGGTACCCGTTATCCCGACGGCAGAAAAAATCCGGAGGCGATGACCTACTACCGCAACACCCACGGTCACAACAACAGCGTGATCAACGGCATCGGCCGCATCGGATACATGGTCGGCGGCAAGTCGGCCCTGTTCAAGGATGAGGAGGTTACCGACAAGCTGATGGAACGCACCCGCAAGTTCATCGGCGCTCACAAGGACAAGCCCTTCTTTCTATTCTACTCATCGCAGGACATCCATGTGCCGCGCGCGCCGCATCCGCGTTTCCAAGGCAAGACCGGTTTGGGTTATCGGGGTGACGCGATGGTCGCGCTGGATTGGGTGGTCGGCGAGGTGATGGCCGAATTGGAGAAACATCGGATTGCCGACAAGACGATGATTATTTTCTCCAGTGACAACGGTCCGGTCTACGACGACGGCTACGAGGACGGCACGGTGGTCAAGACCTCGAAGGAGGAAGTCGACCAGGGCCATGATGCCTCGGGCCCCTACCGCGGCGGCAAATACCAGATCTACGAGGGAGGCTCCCGGGTGCCCTTCATCATCCGCTGGCCCGCTGGCATCAAGCCGGGCGTCTCCGATGCGCTTGTCAGCCAAGTCGACCTGCTCGCGTCGTTTGCCAAATGGTTCAATGTGCAGATACCGAATCGCATGGCCGTCGACAGCCGCGACACCATGGGGACCTTCCTCGGGAAGAACGGGGATGGATCCAAAATTCTACTGAAGGAAACCCGCTTCCATTTGGCCATTCGTCAGCAAAACTGGAAGTATATCGAAAGCATCGACAAACCGGATCAAAAGGCCCAACTCTACAATCTGGCCAATGATGCGGGCGAGGCTTCAAACCTGATCGACCAGCAGCCAGAAAAAGCCAGGGAGCTTTCCGCGCTGCTTGCCAAATACCGCAAGCAGGGGCTGGCACGCTGAATCTAGCTCACCTCGCCTTGAGCGCCTGGCCGTCCTTGATCAGGCGTTCACGCAACTTGTCGTATGGCACGTCCTGCATACTGACTTCATCATCAATGGTGATGCAGGCGGCCGTGCAGTCCGCTGCTGCTCAAAGCGGATCCATGCGATTCTCTCCCGCAGGCATCCGGGCTATCGCAAAGTGCTTGCCGACCAACTGGCGCCCTAAGAGCGGCGGCGAGCCTGCCAGCGCCTTATTATCCGGAGCCTGATTGTTAGAGTCTTTTCCTCTTGGGCTCGTTGAACTCAAGGTAAGTGACACCGATGACCTTGTTGGTGCCGGTCTGGTACGTTTCGACATTCATTTTTTTAAGTGTCTGGACATTGCCGACGTGCATGAGTTCGGTGACGTGGAAGCGTTTGATGAGTTGTCCCTTGCTGTTGTAGCCGGCGACCTGCATCAGGGCGCCGAATTTCTCGTGCACCCAGATGTAGACGAGGCTGTAGCGGCCGTCCTTACCCGGGTTGCGCAGGCGGATCTTGTGGCAGTTCTGCATTTTTATTTTTTCCTGGCCGACGATTTGGGCCTCCTTCCAGTAGAGGAATCGGAGGGAGAGGTCTTCGTAGGTGACATCGCTGTTGAGGATGGCCTGGCCGATTTTTGCGGCGGGAAATGGCTTGGCCTTACCCTGGACAGTTTCAAAAAGTTTGGCCCTGCCTTCATTGAGCTGCATCAGGAAGCCGCCCCATTTATTCTGCGTGAAAAACTGGAAGGAGATGTTCTTGCCCTTCATGGTGAGCGTCAGCGGGGTGCGTTTGCCGTTTTTGCGCAGGTGGCCTTCGAGTCGGTTGTTTTGCAGGGTCGCCCCGTGGCGCACGCCTTGCAGGAGCCGTTCGGCCGCTTCATCGGCATGGGTCCGGGGGGCGGAACCGATCACACCGATGGCAATCAGGGCGCAACAGACGGCTGCGGGGGTCGTTTTTTTCATGCTGGCAAAATAACACTTCATGGCAGGGTAGACGGCAAGGACAAAAGAGTTATTCACAAAATGACGTTTTTGCCCCCAAATTTTAAAATGATGCTTGAGCGCAAGCTCGACTATGGATTGGATGTGCACAGATTGATTTTCGTTCCTCAATCGTTTTTCCCCAAACATAATTATGAGCCTCCGCAAGCAACTCAACGACGTTCTTCCCGACTATCTACCTGCCAATCCGAGAGAGGCGATCAAGGGGACCGAGCTGATCCGCTTACTGCGTCTTAAGCTGGAGGGGAACTATTCGGATGCCTCGTTGCGCTACCATTTCTCGATCATGTCGTGCGACCCGACCTCGCCGATTGCCAAGGTGGAAAAGGGTCAGGGGTATTACCGACGCACGGCTCCCGTCCCGGCTTTGTCCAGTGCCCAGGAGATTTTCTCCCAGTACCAAGGGCGGCTCAATGGGATGGGGGGCGATAGCGAGGAGGTGGATCACGCGATGATGCGGATCCGGAAATTCCGTGCCATTGTCAACAAATGGTGCGACGTGAATGCGCGTTACCCCTTTGCCTTCCGCGAGCCGTTTGGCGCCGACGCGCCGGTGGGCAATTTGTGGAAGTTTCCCGAGATGCTTTTGGTCGACTGGGAAAGTGGTGACGGCGACGAGCAGAGCCGCTCCCTGTTGAAGTTAAAATCGCAGCTCGGCCTGCCGCCGTTCAGGCTGCACGCGGCACGTCTGCGGATTTTGCCATCGCACCACAGTTTCCGGGAGGATTTTTTCCAGACCCTGAGTGCCTCGGTGTGGGCGCAGGGGGGGGAGTTGATTTATGCGGCGCCGATCGAAGACGAGGCGCTGGCCGAGGCGATCCGCCGACTGAGCACCGCCTTTGGCATCGGGGTGACGACTTTTGGTCTGACGGCGGAAATTCTCGATGACCTGCCGCGTCCTGCCCATATTCTCAATGCCCACCCGCGTGAGACGGAGGCACTGATGGAGCGGCTGGATGTCACCCGGGTGGCGGCGGCGGCGTCGCGACCACACATCGACTGGGCTGCGCTCGAGGCGATTCGCGGCGACAGCGTGGATGTCGATCACCTTCTCGCCTGGCTGTCCGAGAGTGCGGAAGTCGGCCGTATTCTTCCCTATGTGGAAAAGGACTGACCCGGAGGCAACCGCGTCAAGCCGTCGGGCCCGGTGGGAGCGGCGGAGGCCCGCTTTTCACAGGGCGAAACCGGGGGGGGGCACGGGTGCGGTGCTATTTCTTTTTCGACGTCGTTTTTTGACTGGCGGCTGGTGGTGCCGGTGGATTGAGGATATTGAGCAGCGCCTGGGTGGTTTTGGACTCGGGGATGTCACCGATGCTTTGTTGTGCTTTTTTGAGTGTGGCGATGGCGAGGGCTTTGTTGCCGGCGTGGCGGTGGATGTCGGCGGTATAGAGCCACTGGCGTAGCCGGTCTGACTCCTTCATGTGTTTTTTGCCGGAGGTTTGGAAGAAGGCGATGGCGACCTCGGGTTTTTTCTGATCGCGGTGCCAGAGGCCGAGGTATTCGTAGAACCGGGCGTTGGATTTGGCGGCGGCGGCGGTGCGGATCTTTTTGATCATGGTATCGGGGTCGTCACCCCAGCGTTCATTGGCGATGCGGATCGCGCGGTAGTCGCGGTCGTCGGGGTCTTTAGTGCCCGAGCCATTGAGGTGCAGATAGGGGCGGTAGAGCGGGTCGCCCAGGACGACGCCCTGCCAGGAGAGCACGGGCATGGCCATGTAAGCGGCTTCGACAAGAGAATACCCCTTGATCAGCCGGTCGTGGAGGATGTCAAAGTGGTGGGTCATGTGGAGGTAGGGTTCGTAAATATTGCCGACGGTGGCGGCGGCCCCCTTGGCGAGGATGGGTCCGGTCCAGTTTTTGTTGGCATCGCGCATGTTGCTGGCGCTGTAGGAGTGCAGGTGGATGGCGATGGCGCCGCGGCGGAAGCGGAATTCGGGGTTGAGGAGCGGGCCATTTTTGTGGGTCGTGTACCAGCCGTAATAGAGGGCGGCGTCATTCATCGGGTAGTTGGTGGTGAATGTTTGTTTGTTGCGGTCGACCACGGTCGGGATGCCGGTGGTGCCATTGAGTTTGGCGATGTTTTCCAGCCACTGGTCACCCAAGGTGTAGCCGCCGCCTTTGTTGGCGAGGTCGAGGTAGCACATCCCCCAGAGGCCGCGGGATTCGGTGGCGATGGCGTCGGTGATCATGCGTTTGCAGATGGTGAAATCCGGGGCATCGATCCGTCCGACCAGGAGCATGGGGGGGATCCGGGCCTCTGAAAATGATTGGTCCTTTCGGAAATAGGGGTTATTGAGCGGCCCGTGGATCGGGAGATCGTGCACGCCGAGCATGGCGAGTTCCGAGTCGACGGCGGCCTCGTTGTTTTTGCCGTTCGCCCCGTTGGTTCCGTTGGGCTGGGTGATGACGGCTCTCGGGATTTTGAACGGCACGCCGCGCATGCAGGCCAGGGTGGTGATTTTGGACGAGACTGGCAGCTGTTGTCCCTGTTGATTTTTCCCCATCGTCCACCAGTCGCGGGTGATGAAGATTTTGCGCAGTGGGTCACGCAGGGTGGTGTCGTAGTCCTTGCGGGTGATCGCGTCGCTGGCGGGAAGATCCAGCCCGACCAGGTTTTGCAGCGGGATTTTCCGTGCCCGGGCGTAGAATTCGGCGAGGTCCTTGGACTCGGCGATCTGGCTGTTGTAGAGGACGGCTACGTTTTCAGGCGCGATGGGGGCGGCCGCGAGAAGGGTGGCGGTGAGGAGGAGGGTGGTAAAAACGGATTTCATAACGGGTGAAGGGGGAGGAGGGTAGACTTCCTAGGCAGGAGCGTCCAAGGGGAAATTGAGTTTTAATCCGTCGTAGGCAAACTGGATGTGGTCGGGGAGCTCGTTTTCGGCTTCGGTGACGTCGAGTTCATGGGACAGGTGGGTCAGGTAGACTTGCTTGGCGCGGAGGTGTCGGGAGGTGGCGAGTGCCTCGGTGAGGTTCATGTGGGTGGCATGTTCGCGCCGGTGCAGGGCGTCAATGATCAGGATGGGGATATCTTCGAGCAGAGGTTGGCTTTGCGCGGGGATGGTTTTGACATCCGGCAGGTAGGCGATGGACGGAGTGCCGGGGTAATCGAACCGGTACCCTTGTGTTTCGATGGAGCCGTGAATGACCGGCACCGGGGTGACCGTGAGTTTTCCCAGCTGAAACGGGCCGGTGGTTTGGATCGGGTCGGGTTTGACGTAGCCTCGGTAGACGTTGCTGGGTAGGAAGGCCCAGTTGAAGATGCGCTTGAGTTCGTCGAGGCACGCGGCCGATCCGTAAAGGGGCAGGGGCGCGTCGCGGTGCCAGCAGAAGGCACGGAGTTCGTCGAAGCCAGTGACATGGTCGAGGTGGGCGTGGGTGTAGAGCACGGCGTCCACCTGGATGAGATGTTCGCGTAGCGCCTGTTCGCGCAGGTCCGGTCCGGTGTCGACCAGAACGGAGAAGTCCGGCGTCTGGAGGTGGATGGACGACCGGGTCCGGGTGAGCCGCGGGTCGTCTGAGCAGCAGACTTTGCAGCGGCAGCCAATGACGGGAACGCCGGTGGAAGTGCTGGTGCCGAGGAAGGTGAGGGAAGTTTCAGGTTTCAACTTGTGGAAAGCTTGGCATAATTGCTCGCACACCGCCAAGGATATTGGCAAAGAAGAGATAAAAAGCATGTTAAGTTTACTGAAAATCAAGAACCTGGCTCTTGTTGATGAGCTGGAATGGCAGTTGGAGACTGGATTGATCGGTGTCACGGGTGAGACGGGCGCGGGTAAGTCCGTCATTGTCGGGGCCCTGAAGCTGGTGCTGGGGGAGAGGGCGGATAAGGGGCTGATCCGCACCGGCGAGGCGTCATGCAGGGTGGAGGCGGTTTTCGATTTGACCAATGCACCTGTGGTGAATGCCATCCTGGAGGAGGCGGGTCTGGAGCCGTGTGATGCCGGCCAGCTGATTGTCAAGCGTGTCATCGGGCAGGCGTCTAACAAGCAATTCATCAACAATTCGCCAGCGACCCTGACCTTGTTAAAATCCCTCGGAGGCCATCTGGTTGATTTGCACGGTCCCCATGACCATCAGGGCTTGCTGTCGACTGATCGGCAGCTTGCGATGCTCGATGCGTATGCGGATGCCGTGGCGGTAGGCAAGGGTTATCGGGCGGCCTGGAAGGAGTGGCGTCAGAAGTCCGAGGCGCTGTATGCTTTCCAGGCGGCTGGGATGGAAGGTGAGCGCGAGCTTGACCTGTTGCGTCATCAACTCGAGGAGATCGACGCCGCCCGGCCGGATGTTTCGGAGGAGGAGGAGCTCGAGTCGAGCTATCAGCGCGCGTCGAACAGTTCGCACCTTGCCGAATTGGCGGGTGGTGCCTGTGGGTTGCTCTCGGGTGGTGACAACGGATTATTGGACCAGCTGGGATATTTACAGAAAATGAGCCGGGATCTGGAAAGGGTTGACCCATCCTTGCGGGACACGCTCGAGGGTGTTGACAAGGCGGTGCTGGAGCTTCAGGAAATGGAGCGTGGCCTGATTGACTACCTGGATGATCTCAGCACCGACCCTGCGGAGCTCGATCGGTTGGGCGAGCGGATCAATACGCTGGAAACCCTGAAGCGGAAGTATGGCCCGCAGTTGGAGGATGTGCTCCGTCACCGCGAGCAGGTGGCGCAGCGGCTTGACTCGGTGGAAAACCGGACCGAGCACATGGAGCAGCTTCAGGCGGAGGTGGATGCGGCCCGGGTGCGGGTCGATGACCAGGGGAGGATGCTTAGCGAGCAGCGGCGCAAGTCGGCGCCACGGCTGGCGAAGAATATTTCGGGCCACTTGAAGGAGCTTGGCTTTAAGCAGGCGGCTTTTGAAGTGCGCCTGATCGCGCACAGCAAGCCGGAAGCCAGCGGGTTCGAGGAGGTGGAGTTTGAATTTGGGCCGAATTTGGGTGAGCCGTTGAAGCCGTTGCGCCAGATTGGTTCCAGTGGTGAGATTTCGCGGGTCATGTTATCGGTGAAAAGCGCGCTGGCCGAGCAGGATGCCACGCCGTTGATGGTTTTTGATGAGATTGACGCCAATGTCGGCGGCGAGATTGCCCGTGCCGTGGGTGAGAAGATGGCGCGCCTTGGCAAGCGGCATCAGGTGGTGGCCATCACGCATTTCCCCCAGGTGTCGGCGGTGGCCGACCATCATTTTGTCGTCAGTAAGGAGGTTGAGGACGGCAGGACCTGTTCGCGGCTCGTGCCGGTCACTGGCGAGGAGCGGATCGCCGAGTTGGTGCGCATGCTCGGCGGCGGCGGCAAGCAGGCCCGCGCCATGGCCGAGAGCTTGCTCGGGTGACTGAGGCGGGGCGTCAGAACGGTTACAGACGGCAAAAACCAAGTAAGAAAAACAGGCCCCGCCTGACTTTCTGAATGCTTGGAGTTTGCCGCACTACTGACGTGTCGGCTCCATCTTGGTGCTGAACAATTCCTTGTAGCTGGTGCCTTTTGCGGCGGCACTCTCCGCTTCAAGGACGTGTACTTTCCACGCAAGGCTTTCATCCATCTGGTAGGCGTGGAAGTCACCCTCGAGGGAAAACCCGTCTGAGGAGGATATGTTCGCCGTGGACCCGTCGTCACTGAGGGAGATATGGGGGCTGTTGGGGGCGGTGAATTTTCCGTTCTGGAAACTCAGGGTGATCGGGTCGCCGATTCTGTCATTGTCTGCATTGCGGAAAAAAACTCTCAGGGCGCCGGATGTTGATGATTCATCAAGGGTGATGCTTGCGGCGGGAACGACGGCCACGCCGAGTCTGATGCCTGCTGATTTCCCTGCGGATGTCCAGAAGGAGGAAAACTTGCTGACAGTCGCGTATTGGCCTTGGGCGGGGAGTTTGAGAGAGCTTTCTTTCTCTAGAAAATTCTTTTGATAGAGAAACGAGTAACCCCAGATTGCGAGCCCGATCAAGATGGCGGCCAGTGCCGAGAGCGCAATTTTTTCGGTCATGCTGAGCGGGGTTTTCTTCGGCGCTGAGCTGTCATGTTTGGTGGTTTCCTTGCCCGCCTCCGCTTCTTCCGTCGGTGCGGGTTCGGTCTCCGGTGCGGGTTCAGTTGCGGTCTCAGGTGCGGGTTCGGCGGTTTTCGTCGGGCTGGATGTCTCCCCGGTGATTGCCGTCTTCCCGCCGCTGTCTGGTTTGATCGTCGGCTTCGCAGCGGCTGCGGCGGATTCTGTTTCCTCCGCGGCCCCGCTCGCGCCGGTGGGTCTTTGATTTTCTTCAGTGGCACCCTGATTTTCCTCAGTGGCACCCGCGGCAACGTCGTTGTCCCAATCATCTTCGAGGTCCCAGAGGTTTTCCTCCTCGAGTTGGATGTTTGTCTCGTGTGCTTTTCGGGGTTTTTTATTGTCGTTGTTGTTCATGACCTTGACCGGGATGGGTGAGGAGGGTTCAGGGGTTGGGCGGAATCAGGCGGATGATGACACGCATGGCGAGGGTGGTGAGAAATCGGGTGACTTGCAAGGCGATTGTTCGGTTGACAGCAACGCGGCAATTCGGTCGAGGCTTTGGCCGAGAGATAATTGCAGAGTCATGATTTCGAGCTTGATTTCGAGCTCGTCTTGGGTGAAGAAGGCACCGCTAACATTACCCATCCTACAACATGGCCGATAAAGAAGATATTAATCCTGAAAATGTGAAGGGCGCTTTCTACGTGGATAGTCAGTGCATCGATTGCGACCTGTGCCGCGAGACGGCACCCAACAATTTTTCTCGTGAAGAAGACGAGGGATATTCCTACGTGCACAAGCAGCCAGAAAACGATGAGGAGCGCGAGCAGTGCATCGAGGCCATGGAGGGCTGTCCCGTCGAGGCCATTGGCGACGATGGGGAGTAATCCCAATCCTGCGAACCCCGCCGGTTCCGGCGGGCGATCGAAAAAAGCAAGGGCCCGAAACAACACGGTGCCCAGTGGCGTTCGCAAAGCGCGTGCCCGCATTCTTACCGAGTGGCGAGGAGGGCTGGACCCACCGCATCCCGAGCGAAACATTCACCAGCCCGGCGAGTATCTCGAGGGGCTGTTGAAGGCCATTGGTCTGTCGGAGGGGATCGATGAGCAGCGATTGAAAGACGTCTGGAGCCTTGTCGCCGGCCCCTTTGTATCCCAGCATACCGTTCCCGAGTCCATCCGGGGCGGGGTGCTTGTATTGCGGGTATTGCAGCCGGCGATGAAGTTTCACCTGCAGCAGATGAGCGCCAAGCTGTTGGAAAACCTCCGCCGCGAGCTGGGCGAGGGTATTGTCAAACAGGTGGTTTTCAAGATCGGGTAAATCGGCAAGCTATGGTCAAGTCACGCATTCACCACTGTGAGAACTGGATCTTTGACTGGTCCGGCACCCTGGTGGATGATCTGGCCATGGTCTTGGATGCCACCAATCACGTCCTGCGACATTACGGAAAGGGTGAGATCGGGCGGGACGACTTCCGGATGCGCTTCCGCCTGCCCTACTCGGGTTTCTATGACGAGGTCCTCCCGGGCGTGCCGTTGCCGGAGCTGGAAGACCACTTCCGGGTGGGTTTTGCTGATTCCGAAGCGTCCGGGGTAAAGTCGCCCCTGCTTCCGTGGGCGGGGGAGTTTCTCCAGTGCCTGCATGCCCAGAACAAGCGGATGTTCATCCTGAGCTCGATGGATGCCCTGGCCTTTGACCGCCATGCGCGGGAGCTCGGTGTGGACCACTTTTTCGAGGCCACCTATGCCGGGGTGCTGGACAAGCGCGATCAAATTCACCGGATGATGGATTACCATCGGCTGGATGCGGCGCGCACTGTCTTTCTGGGTGACATGTGCCACGATGTCGAGACGGCGAGGCATGGTGGGGTTGCCTCCATCGCCCTACTTACGGGCTATCAAGACGCCGCACAGCTTTCCGGGTCGAACCCCGATCTTATGGCGGGTGACTTGTCGGAAATCCTGCAACTGCTGGAAGCCGCCTGGGCGGATTGAGTGTTCACCGCATCCGCAAAACCCCGCACCTGAGAATCACGCTCACCCGCCCGCTTCCATTCTATGAAAAGTTCAGATCAGATATTCATCCGCGGCCTGCGTGTCCGTTGTCGCATCGGAGTGCCCGAGCAGGAACGCGCTCAGCCCCAGGAGCTTCTGATCAACGCGACCTTTTCGCCCCTCAACTCGCCGGGGCCGTTGAACGATGACATTGGGCGGACGATTGATTACCATGCCGTGGCCATCCGTCTCGATGAGCTTGCGGGTGCCCGCCCGCGGAAACTGATCGAAACCCTCGCCGAGGACCTGGCCGCCATGGTGCTCAATGAGTTTCCGGTGGATTCGGTCGGCATCGAAATCGAAAAATTCATCCTGCCGAATACGCGCTGCGTCGGTGTTGCCATCACCCGCCACGCCGATGAGGATGCCGTCGGGCAGGATGACTGAAAAAGTCTCCCCCGGCATTTGATGCCGAGGCCTGGTGCGGCCAGTCTGCCCGTTGCTGACGGCGGCGACGGCGGCATCCCTGGGTGAATTCCGGGGAAGGCGGATGCGGCTTTGACATGTCAGACACCATGCTCCATGATGACCTCGCCCTTTCCCCCTTACCCTCACCCTTACTCATTCGGCTGACGCATGGCTAAACAGAGAAAATCAGTTGATCCTGACGCGGATCTTGTCCAACGCGCACAAGATGGCGATACCCGTGCCTTTGACGAACTCGTCATGAAGTACAACCGCAAGCTCTACGGGCTCGTCTATCACATGACTTCGAACAAGGAGGACACCCATGACCTGCTCCAGGACATCTTCGCCAAGGCTTACCGGTCGCTGCGACGCTTCCGCGGCAACTCCACGTTCTACACCTGGATTTACTCGATTTCGGTCAACATGACCCTGAATTTCCTCAAAAAGAGGAAACGCAGGGCCGGCTACAGCTTTGATGACATCGATTCCGGCATCCAGAACGACCCCGCCTTCATCGACCAGGCCCACCATGCGAACCCGCGCAGGCAGTCGAATATCCATGAACTTCAAGAAAAATTGAACGAAGCCATGCAAGAGCTGTCTGTAGACCATAGATCGGTGGTGACCATGTTCGACATCCAGGGCATGCCACACGCCGAAATCAGTCGTATCCTCGGGGTTTCGGAAGGAACCGTACGATCGAGGCTCTACTACGCCCACAAGCAGCTCCAAGGATATCTCGAGGAATTTATTTCCCCCGCCTCCGCGCCGGAAGAATAGCCCGGCCGGAGCGCTCAACCCATAGGACCCATAACCCGATCAGCGCACTAGCCAACAAGCAATCGACAGCACAGCCAGGAATGCCGTGGCAAAACCGGCGTTAATTTAAAAACTCCTTATATTCTTGCATTCCTAGCTATTTTTTTTAGAATAGCACTCAGTCTCCCCACTTTTCTCGTTTTCTTCTCCTGTAATACTCCCTGTTTCACCCCACCCATCCGACCCATGCACGACGAAAATTTCCAAGATGTCCAGAACTTGATTGCGCTCAAGCGGCACGAGCAGCCTGACGATGCTTACTTCGAGGAGTTTCTTGATGAGTTCCACCGTCGCCAGCGGCAGGAGCTGCTCCAGCGTTCGTCACGCAGTCTTTTTTTTGAGCGTGTAGGCACCTGGTTTTCGGGTGGCAGCAAGATGCGGGTGGTCTACGTGGGAGGTGGCGCCTATGCCGCCGTCATGCTGGGCTTCTTTTTCTGGCCCAAGGGGAATACCTCGGTGCAGCCGGAAATGAACACCGCACCGATTGAACACGTCAAGGAGCAGAAAGACATGCTCACTCCGGATAAGGACAAGGAGCCCGTACGCGAGGCCTACTAGCGGGCCGCGGCAACAGGGCGGCGGCAACGGGCCGGAAGATGTTTCTCACGGAACGGTTTGTGTGAAAATGTCTCGGCCGGGCAAAGCTGCTCGCGGTCGGAACAGGCTCTTGCTGTATCCATTGAGCATCTGGTGGACATTTGACTTGCAGCCAGCGCCGGTGTTGACGATCATCCCAACAATGAAAACCAGAATTTTTATGAAAAGAAACACCCCATCCTCGAGTCGCAAACTTGCGGCACTGGTCAAGCTCGGCGTCATCGGCCTTTCGATTTCCTCCATGCAGGCACAGAGCGTGCATTTCGGGGCACTTGAGTCGGAAGGGGGCAAGGCGTCCACCTCCTCCTGTGTTACGCTTGATGACAAGGGGACGATCGTCACCGTGGTCGAACTCGGCTCCGATGTTCAAAAAGCCACCCTCGTTGCCGGCGGTCAAAGCGTGCCGCTGAAATACATCGTCAACGATGCCGATAGTCGGGTCGCGATCTATCAGGTTCCTGCCGCATCCATGGGCATGATCAAGAAGCCCGCCCTGCCGGGTTCCTCGTTGTCACTCAAGGCGTCCCAGCCTGTTTTCACCTCCGCCACCGACCGCTCCGACACGGCACGCGTGGTGAGCCGGGTCAACCGTTTTCAGGGCAAGGTCCTGCCGCTCGCCGTGATTCGTGTCAACCACGCCAAGGCGGTTCCGCAACCCGGGAGCGGAATCTATGATGCCGGCGGGAAGCTCGTTGGTCTCGTCCGCCAGGCCGTGCATAACGTGCCTCACAGCAGTTACTGTTTGCCGGCCGAGGTCATTCGGCGGATCCGCAGCGACCACCAGCGCAATGGTCGGGTCAGTCGGTGTTGGATCGGGATCATCATGGATGAGTTGGTGGCGGCGCCGATTGTGGAAAGTGTGCGTCCGGATTCACCTGCCAAAAAGGCAGGGTTGGAAAACGGGGACGTCATTTTGAGTATTGGGGGGCAGACGGTGAGTGAGTATGCCGAGGTGGTGGATGCCTTCTACTATCTTGTTGCCGGAGAGCCGCAGAAATTCAGCGTGCTGCGCGGCACGGAGCTCAAGGAGTTCGACGTCATCCCCGAGGTAAGCCCGGGGCGATAATCGAGGAAGGGCAAGTTCATTTTAAAAAAGCCCAAGTGCCCGTGTGGAGGAGACTATGTGCTGGGTGAGACGTATCCGAAACTAGGAACCGTCGTCGCGACATGCTCTTAGGGTGTTGAAGGCCGGCATCGACCCCAATTAACCGTGGGGTGGTAAGCAGTGGTCGCGAGGACATGGGTAGGGTAATTGGGTATTTGCCACCGACTTTCTCGGGGTGATGTTTCGTCTCAGCGTTTCTTTTGCTATTTGGAGTTTGAAACTTAAAACTTAAGGGTTATCTCTCCGCCCGCACAATGGCCTTCGAATTATCAAGTCTCAACCCAGCCCAGTCGGAAGCCGTCAATGCGCTGGATGGCCCGGTGCTCATTCTTGCCGGGGCGGGCACGGGTAAGACCCGCACGGTGACCTGCCGGATTTCCCATATGGTTGATCGTGGTATTGCGCCGGAGAACATCCTTGCGGTGACCTTTACCAACAAGGCCGCGAGTGAGATGCGTGAGCGCGTCGGCGATATGGTCAGCAAGAAGGCCGGCAAGGAGATCACGGTCTGCACCTTCCACTCACTTTGTGTCCGTATTTTGCGCACGGGTATCGACCGGCTTGGCTACAAGCACAACTTCACGATTTACACGGGGAATGACCAGACCGGCCTGATCAAGCAGATCATTGTGCGCAAGGGGGGGGCGCAGGAGAAAATAGAGCCCGGCCTGGTGATTTCGCTCATTTCGAAGGCGAAAAATGAACCGGGCGGCATAGCGTCCATCGAGGACCCGTTTATTGCCGATGTCGCGCAGGCCTACGCCAATGAGTTGCGCGCCCAGAATGCCGTCGACTTTGATGACTTGTTGTTGCTGGGCGAGCGTCTTCTGCGTGAGTTTCCCGATGTCCGGGACATCTGCCGTCAGCGCTGGACCCGGATTACGGTGGATGAGTTCCAGGATACCAACAGCCTGCAGATGCGCCTGCTGCAGCAGCTTGTGGGCGCGCCCTATCATGTTTGTGTGGTGGGGGATGACGACCAGAGTATCTATGGCTGGCGCGGTGCCGAGGTGGCGAATATCCTCCAGTTTGAGAAGTTTTTCCCAAACCCGCAGGTGATCCGCCTCGAGTATAACTACCGCAGTTCGGATGCCATCATTCACACCGCGAACTCACTGATTGTGCACAACATCGGGCGGAGGGAAAAGCAGCTCAGATCGGTGAAGCCCGGCGGAGAACCCGTACGCATTATTGCGATGCCCGGCGACGAGGAGGAGGCCCAGTTTATCGCGCACGAGATCACGGATATTCACCGGGTCGAGAAGAAGCCGCTGGAGGACATCGCCATCCTGTTCCGGACGAACTCGCAGTGCCGCCACCTTGAGCAGGCGCTGCGCGAAGAGGATATTCCCTACCGCATGATCGGCGCACAGAGTTTTTATGACAAAAGGGAAGTGCGCGACCTGCTGGCCTATCTGCAAGTGCTGGCCAACCCGGATGCCGACGTGCCATTGTTGCGCATCATGAACGCACCGCCGCGCGGCATTGGTCAGTCGGCCGCCATCCTCCTCACCGATACCTCGCGCGAGCGTGGTGGCAGTGTCTGGGAGTCCATGGGGGTGCCGTCCGACAAGTTTTCCACGCGCGCGCGCAATGCGATCGGTGAGTTCACCGAGCTGATTCTCAGCTACCGGGAGCGGATGAATGCGGGACTGGAAAACATGGGCCAGGTCCTGTTGCAGATGCTTGAACAGACCGGCTACATCGAGTGGGTGATCCGGAACAGCAAAAACGAAAAGGAGTCGGACATGCGCCGCAGCAGCATCGACGATGTGGTCCAGCAGCTCACCGACGCGTCGAAAAAAGGCCTGACCTTGCAAAAATTTCTCGATAAGTCGGCGCTCGCCCGTGATCGTGACGATGACAACGATATTGAGAAACAACGTGGCGTCACCCTGATCACCCTGCACGCGTCCAAGGGTCTGGAATACCCTGTCGTTTATCTTGTCGGTCTCGAGGAGGGGATTCTTCCGCACAAGCGCAGTATCGAGGAAGGCACCCGTGACGAGGAGCGCCGCTTGCTCTATGTCGGGATCACCCGCGCCCAGGACCGCTGCACTCTGACCTGGTGCGCAGTGCGCACCAAGTGGGGTCAGCAACACGCCGGAGAAATCAGTGCCTTCATCCCGGAACTCGATGACAAACACGTCGAGCATCTCGACTACGATGACATCATGGGGGCCGAGGCGTCCGAGGAGGACCTGGCCAACTTTTTTGCCGACCTCCGCAGTGATTAATCAACCGGTTCGCGGTGCCGGAACGGATTCGGGTCCGGCTGTCTCTCCGGCTGCCGCCTATTCGCGGGTGAGCCGGATCCTGAAGTCCGTGGGTGAGCACCCCTGTAGGGCGAGGAAGCTGGTCGAGAAGTACTGGCTCGAATGATACCCGCAGGCGTGCGCGACCTCGGTGATATTCATTTCCGGTTTTTCTGTGAGCAGTCGAGCGGCTGTGCGAATCCTGCACGCGTTGAGGTATTCGATCGGCGTCCTATTGGTGGTGGTGCGGCAATAATGGGAAAACTGGCTGCGGGACAAGCCGCATTGTTTGGCCATGGAATTCAAATCCCAGTCGTATGCGGCATGATCCGGGAGCGCCTGAAGGAACATTTCCACCACCCGCTGTGACGTCGACAAATGCTTGTCGAGGGTGATTTTATTCCCCTCCAGCATGGCCAGGACGGCGAGCAAAAACTCGTTGATGTAGAGCTTCAGACGGGTTTCGTTACCGACCGCTGGTTGATTTTCCACGAGCTCGATGAGTTTGGTGAAAATCCGGATGACTTCCGGATCCGCCCGCCACACCGATGCTTCATTGTGCTGGAGGAGCTGGGTGAGTCGGTCGATTTCATCGGCTGAAAACAGTAACCAGTCGGGCCATTTCCATGTCTGGTTGGGCCGCCTGACATCGACATCGAGGATCAGCCAGTGGAGTCGGGATGCCGAGACCTGCGGGTTGCCCACCCGGTGAAGCTGCCAGGGCCGTGTGATGGTCAGATGGCCGCTTTCAAGGGTATGGCATTTACCATCCGATTCAAAGGCGGTCTTTCCGCGTGCCAGGTAGGTGAACTCGATGCCCTCATTGCAGTGGAGATCGAGTCCCCAGGACTGGGCGTGCGAGGCGTCCCAGACGCCGATGGAGCGCACCTGTGGGAGAAAGCCGGTGGGGAGTTGATGGCCGGGGTAGGGCGCTTGTGACCAGGCGCTTACCTTCACCTCACCCCGCTGTGCTGCCTCCTTGAGTGGGTCGCATGTATCCGCAAAACAGGTGGATTTTTGGTTGTGGAAAATGGCAGGGTGCTCGGGCATACGGCTTGCAGGCGGGGTTGCCGCCTGTCTGTTCGAAATTTACCAGTATGGAATTATGGAGGATTTACAACTATAAATTCGGCACCGATCTATCTTATGCTAAAAACAACCAGGGCTATGGGAGATCGATCAAGCGGATCGATGTGCATAGGCTGATTAACAAGAGAAATACGATGATTATTGGATGTTTTGCATTGATTGAGCCATTTACTCCGATGGAGAGGCAATTTGAGGCGATCAAGGAGCTGGGGATTGACTATGCCGACCTCACTGACAGCCACGATGGTGCCACTCTGGGGACCGAGTATGGCTTTTCAGCCTCCATCAGTCTGGATTCCCATCCTGGAAAAATCCGGGCCATGGTGGCCAAGCACGGAATAACTCTAACAAGCGTATGCGCCCATGCCAACCTGCTCGACCCCGTGAGTCCGGATTCCTATGGCACGCATCAGATTATCAAAGCCATTCGTCTGGCTGCGCTGTTAGGAGTCAAGCAGGTGATCACGACCGAGGGCGACCCCAAGACGGATTTTGGTCACAACCTGAGTGAAGAGCAGCGCCTTCTGATGATTGCATCAAAGTTGCATGCCCCGATCGAGTGGGCACGTGAACTGGGTGTTGAGCTCCTGCTTGAACCGCATGGCATCATGACCGATACGGTGGACGGCATGAAGAAAATCCTCGATACTCTGGGTAATGAGGATGTGGTGGGCGTCAACCTTGATACCGGCAACTCATGGCTGGGAGGAGGCGATCCGCTGCAGTTTGTCAAGGAGCTGGGCAATCGGATCAAGCATGTGCACTGGAAGGACATGGGCGCCGAGTGGACCGACAAACGTGGCACCATGTATGGCTGCGGCATGGGCCTCATTCCCGTGGGCGACGGCGTGGTCGGCATCAAGGAGATCGTGGAGGAACTCGATCAAATGGGCTTCGATGGACCGACGACCCTGGAGATCGCCGGCAAGGAGGCTGTCCAGGAATCCGCCAAGCGATTGCAGGAGTGGAGCCGGGGGTAGGCCGGGGGCGTGGCCGGCGGATGTGAGGGCGCGGAAGATGTAATTTTTGCGTGTATTGTCCATTTTTCGTGGTTACACCCCTTCTTATGAGTTCCTACGTCATCAAAGTATTCCTCTATGAAGTCGAGCCGCTGATCTGGAGGCGGTTTTCCATTCCCGGGTCGGCAACCTTCGCGGACCTGCACCGGACCATCCAGAAGGCGATGGGGTGGAATGATGAACAGGCGCACCAGTTCCGCCATGGCAAGGGGAAGAGCCTCACCAGCGTCATCGCCGATACCCGGGAGCAAGTGGCACCGGGGGATAAGTTCCAGGACGAAAAGGAGATCACGATCGCGGACTTTGTCGGTCGGCGCCGTTTGCCATTGCGCCTGATGTACCGGTATGACTTTTTTGACGACTGGACCCATGAGCTCGTGATCGAGGAAAAGGATGACTCCGGTGATGTGCTGAAGATGTTAGGTGGTGAACGGGCGTGCCCGCCGGAAGATTGCGGCGGCTCGTTCGGGTACAAGGAATGTATGGAGGGCTACGCCGAGTGGATGGACGATGATTATGATCCTGAGGTATTTGATCCGGGTAGGGTTAAGTTATGACCCTTCCGGATTTGATTGAGGAGTGCCTCGCTAAAAAGGGCGCCGAGGAAACCACTCCCTTTGGGCCGGACGTGCTTGTTTACAAAGTCTGCGGCAAGATGTTCGCGTTGACGGTGCCCGATGACGTGCCGCCGCGGGTCAACCTGAAATGTGACCCCGACCGCGCGCTGGAACTGCGTGACAAGTATGACGCGATCATTCCGGGATACCACATGAACAAGCGGCACTGGAACACGGTTTGCCTCGATGAGTCCCTGCCGGATGGCCTCGTGCGCGACCTGATTGACCGCGCCTACGGCCTGGTGGTCAGCGGACTCAAGAAAGTGGACCGGGAGCGGCTGGATTAGTCGCACCCTAGTCCCTGCGGCAAGTCATCATAAACTCGTTGCCATCCGGATCGACACACATAGCGAGATGGATCGGTTCCTCAGGGGTATCGGTGGGTTCCCGGGTCAATGCTCCGCCAAGTTCCTTGAGCCTGGCAATGCCCGCATGAATGTCGTCCACCTGGAAGCTGAGCCCTGTCCAGGTGCGTTTGCCTTCGCCACCTCCGTGAATACCGATGGTGGCGCCGGCCACGACGACCTCGCTCCACGTTTCCGACGCGAAACTGATCTCGCCTCCGAACAGGTCACGGTAGAAGTGGAGGCAACGTTCCCAATCGGCGGCCCAGAGCGCGTATTTGACTTTTTCGACGTTCATTGGCCGGCAATGTAGCGGACGGCGCAACCGTTCGAAAGCTGAAAATCAGCCCTGTTGGGTGGCCGAGGCGACCTCACGTAGAGGAAGAGAGCGGCGGTCAGGTTTTCCCCCTGATTCCCCGGCCCATTAATTAGCCACGATGTTGACCAGCCGGCCGGGCACGACGATGATTTTGCGGATGGTTTTCCCCTCGGTGTGTTGCAGGACGTTGCTGTCCTGTTGGGCGAGGGTTTCGATGTCCTCCTTGGCGGCATCCTTGGCGACGGTGATCTTGCCTCGGAGCTTGCCGTTGACCTGGACGACGATCTCGACCTCGTCCTCGACAAGGAAGGCTTCGTTGAAGCTCGGCCAGGCACGGTCGGCGAGGATGCGGCCGCGCGAGCACTTCGCCGTCGGGAAGGCGTCACCGAGCTGCTGGTGGATTTCCTCGGTGATGTGCGGCGCGAACGGATTCAGGCACTTCAACAAGTCGCGGAGCAGGAGTGCGGGCAGCTTCTCCGCCTGGGTGAAGGCATTGGTGCAGACCATCATTTGCGAAATCGCGGTGTTGAAGGACATTTTCTCGATGTCCTCACTGACCTTTTTGATGGTTTCGTGCAGGACTTTCAAGAGCGCTTTATCGGCGGGTTTCTCGTCGGTCAGTTTGTGGGAGAGCACCCAGGTTCCCTCCTGGTTTTGTTCGAAGGCGAGACGCCAGACACGGGCGAGAAAACGGGAAACCCCTTCGACGCCCTTCATCTGCCACGGCTTGACCTGTTCTAACGGCCCCATGAACATCTCATAGAGCCGCAGGGAGTCGGCACCATATTCGGCGACCACGTCGTCCGGGTTGACCACGTTACCGAGCGACTTCGACATCTTGGCCCCGTCCTCACCGAGGATCAGGCCCTGGTTGACGAGTTTCTGGAAGGGCTCGATGGTGGAGACGTGGCCGAGGTCGTGCAGGACCTTATGCCAGAAGCGGGCGTAAAGCAGGTGCAGCACGGCGTGCTCGGTACCGCCGACATAGAGGTCGACCATGCCGGTGCCTTCTGTTCCGCTCCAATATTCCTCGGCTTCCTTGGAGATGAAGCGTTCGCTGTTGTCCGGGTCGCAGTAGCGCAGGTAGTACCAGCACGAGCCGGCCCACTGGGGCATGGTATTGGTTTCGCGGCGGGCGGTCTCCGAGTAGTTGATCCAGTCGGTCGCTTTTGCCAGCGGGCCTTCGGGGGAGCCGGTGGGTTTGAAGTCGTCCATGTCCGGCTGCAGCACGGGGAGCTCGGACTCGGGGACGGGGTAGTGGTGGCCACTTTCTTTGTCCCAGATGATCGGGAACGGCTCGCCCCAGTAGCGCTGGCGCGAGAAAAGCCAGTCGCGCAGCTTGAAGTTCACCTTGGCCTGACCCTTGCCATGGTCGACCAGCCACTGGATCATGGTATTCTTGGCATCGCGCGTTTTCAGGCCGTCGAGGAAGCCTGAGTTGATCGATTTCCCGCTGCCGGTGAAGCCCTTCCAGTCGGAGCCATCATTGGGTTGCACGACCTGGATAACGGGCAAATCGAACTTGGTGGCGAATTCGAAGTCGCGGGCGTCGTGGCCGGGCACGGCCATGATGGCGCCGGTGCCGTAGCTCATCATGACGTAGTCGGCGATCCAGACCGGGATTTGTTCGCCATTGACCGGGTTGGTCGCGGTGGCACCGGTGAAGATTCCGGACTTGTCCTTGTTGAGGTCGCCGCGCTCGAGGTCGGATTTGTTGGCGCAGGCCTGGATGTAGGCATCGACGGCATCCTTTTTCTCGGCGGAAGTGATGTCCGCCACCAGCGGGTGTTCGGGGGCGAGCACCATGTAGGTGGCGCCAAACAAGGTGTCGGGCCGGGTGGTGAAGACGGTGATCTCGTGGCCTTGGATATCGAAAATGACTTCGGCGCCGACGGATTTCCCGATCCAGTTTTTCTGGAGCAGCTTGATGGACTCCGGCCAGTCGAGGTCGTCGAGCTCGTTGATCAACCGGTCGGCGTACTGGGTGATCCGCAGCATCCACTGGCGCAGTGGCCGGCGTTCCACGGTGTGGCCCTTGGATTTCCACTCCTCGATTTCCTCGTTGGCGAGTACGGTGCCGAGATCGGGCGACCAGTTGACCGGGGCTTCGTGGATGAAGGCGAGGCGGACGTCGTCGATTTGTTCCCGGCTCCACCCCTTGGCCTCGAGCTCGGACACGGGGGCGGCTTTTTGCGTTTCCTCGTTGAAGTAGGAATTGTAAAGCTGCAGGAAAATCCACTGGGTCCAGCGCACGTACTGCGGGTCGGTGGTGTTGACCTCGCGGTTCCAATCGTAGCCGAACCCGAGCGATTTGAGCTGCCGGCGGAAATTCTTGATATTCGCTTCGGTGGTGATGCGCGGGTGCTGGCCGGTCTTGATGGCGTATTGCTCGGCGGGCAGGCCGAAGGCGTCCCAGCCCATCGGGTGGAGCACGTTGTGGTCGTTCATCCGCTTGTAGCGGCCGAGGATATCGGTGGCGGTGTACCCCTCGGGGTGGCCGACATGGAGGCCGGCACCGGACGGGTAGGGAAACATGTCGAGGATGAAGTACTTGGGTTTGGAGGCATCAAAGCCGTCTTCACCCGGGTTCGGGGTGTGGAAGGTATTGTGCTTGTCCCAGTGCTGCTGCCACTTGGGTTCGAAGTCGGCGAAGGGAAATGGTTTACGTTGGTCGGACATGGGAAATGGGAAATGGTGTGTCTTTGGGGAGGCGGGGGGTGAGGAGTAGAGGTTTTTGGGGGGAATGAAAAGAAAAACCCCGCTGGGGTTGGGCCAGCGGGGTTGGTGGTGGTGTTGGAAGTGCTAGTAGAGCCGGAGGGCGCCGTTGCCGACCGGTTGTTGCTGCTGCGGTGCGATGCGGGCGGATACCATGAAGTTGATGGCCTTGGACAGCTCGGCGGCCCAGATGATGGTTCCGATGAAGGGGATGAACATCAGGCAGAATACGGTGCCGATGCTCATCCGTGGTGCTCCGGTGGTGTTGGTGTAGCGTGAGACGATGTTGTTCCATTCGCCGGGGAGCTTGAACAGGACGATCCACATCCAGATGGCACCGAAGATCGGGATGAAGAGGAAGCCGATGGCTTTGCCCGGGCTGATGCTGGCCCCCCCGGGCTGGATCAGGAACCAGGCGCGGTAGAGGAAGACGAGATTGAGTATGCTGGGGACGATCAGGAGTAACGCCCCGATGATGAGCAGAGCCAAACCGAGGTAGCCAGGTTCCTGGAGGGCCTCGGAATTGGCCATCATCTCCTCGGCGGTCGGTGCGTCCATGGCGTTTTTGACCATGCCGATGATGAGGAGGATGGCACCTGAAATGTAGAGGGACAGGTAGAGCTTGAAGTTGGCTTTCGGCGTCAACGGAATGGGGTAGTCACCGCCGGCGGCCGCTGTTACGGTGGCGGCGCTTGGCTGGGCGTAGGGGTTGACGGCCGGCGCAACGGGTTGGACCGGTTGCACGGATTCAGTGGGGATCAAGCCTTCGACCTGGGTGGCGGGAACCCAGGTTTCAAGGCCTTCGGTCCAGACGTTGGTCTCGGCTGATATTTGGCGGTCGGTGGCAAGTTGCTGCAGTTGGTCAGCGGTGGCCGGGCCGACTTGCTGGCCACTGGCATCGATGTAGAACCATTGTTGGATATCACTCATGGTGTTTGCAGGCGGTGTTTGTGGGTCGGGATGGTGGGTGACGGTTGTTACCCCCGGGCTCGTTCCAGCAGAAGCAGCATGAGGAAGGAGTAGATCAGGTTGACCTCTTCCTGGGGGGAGAGGTCGGCGAGTTTTTCGATGGTGAATTTCCCTTCGAAAAACGCAGGTTGCTTGCGCACACGCATGGCGGGGGTGCCATCGGCGCGGTGGGCAACATAGGAGGGGTGACAGATGTAGCCGGAGATGAATCCGATGAGCGGTATGCCGCCGATGATTCCGTCGAGCACCTTGGTCCACGGGTTTTCTTCCTGGATCTTGAAGTCGGCGAGGTCGTCGGCCGGGTTGAACACATCGTAACGGGCGCGCCAGATCGAGCGCATGCCTTGTCGGCCGACGGAGCCGACGTCGTTGCCCTCACCATCGGCGAAAAAATAGCGGGCTGACCAGTCGATCACCTTGTTCGCCTTGATGCTGGCGATTTGGCGTGTCTTGTTAGGGTCGGAGAATACCTGGATGTCCTCCTTGAACTTGAAGAGCTTTTGTTTGACGTAGCAGACGGGGCTACCCTGGGAGTCGTGAACAAAGATTTGTGGGGCGATGGCGACGATTTTGAAACTCAGGTTGAGTGGGTAATTCATGCAATTTTTTTCGTGTGTTGGCTGAGCGTAGGCAAAAAAAACGGGGGCGTCCAGCCCCCGTTTGAAAGTTCATCAGGTGCGGCTGAACGACCTAGAAGTGGATGGCGTGTCCATCGGCATCGAGGGTCGCCTCGTGGATGGCCTCGGCAAGCGTCGGGTGGGCGTGGATGGTGGAGTGGATCTCTTCGCTGGTGAGTTCCATTTCCAGGGCCAGCCCCATTTCCGCGATTAACTCGGTGGCATTGTCACCGATGATGTGGGCGCCGAGCAGTTCGCCGTGCTCCTTGCCAAAGAGCAGTTTGACAAAGCCTTCCGTGTCGCCCGATGCCTGGGCTTTGCCGATGGCGGCGTAGGGGAACTTGCCCACCTTGTAGTCGACGCCTTCCTCCTTGAGTGCGCGTTCGGTTTTTCCCACCGAGGCGACCTGCGGGTGGCAGTAGGTGCAGCCGGGGAAGTTGCCGACTTTGCGCGGCGTGTGGCCGTCGACGAAAAGCCCTTCGACGCACTGGATGGCTTCGAAGCTCGCGGTGTGGGCGAGCCATGGCGGGCCGGAGATGTCGCCGACCGCGTAGACGTTGGCGATGGATGTCTGGTAGCGGTCATCAACCTGGATGAAGCCGCGGTCGAGTTCAGGTTGGATTCCGCCGGGGAGCACGGGGGCCACGCCGATGGCGACCAGGCAGACGTCCGCGGTGATGGTTTCGTTACCCTTGGGTCCTTCGACATCGATGGAGACCGAATCGCCGTTGTCGCGGAAGGCGACACACTTGGTGTCGGTGAGCGAGCGCACACCCTGCTTGGTAAAGGATTTCTGCAGTTCCTGGCCGACCTCCGTGTCTTCGACGGGCAGCAGGTTGGGTAGCATCTCGATGATGGTGACCTTGGTGCCAAAGGCGTTGTAGACGTAGGCGAACTCGACACCGATGGCACCTGCGCCGATGATGACCATTTCCTTGGGCTGTTCGGCGAGGTTCATCGCCTCCTTGGAGCTGATGACCGACTTGCCGTTGAACGGGAGCGGCGGAAGCTCACGGCTTTTACAGCCGGTGGCAATCATGATGTGAGCGCCTTCGATGACTTGTTTGGTCCCATCGGCCGCAGTGACCCCGACCTGGCTGCCGTCGAGGACCGAGCCTAAGCCGCGGATGTAGTCGACCTTGTTTTTCTTAAACAGAAACTCGATGCCGCCGGCGAGCCGGTCGGATACCTGGCGGGAGCGGCCGACGACCTTGGACCAGTCGTAGCTGAGGTTGTCGAACGAGATGCCGAACGTTGACGCTTTTTTGGTGAGCGTCTGGTAGAGCTCGGCATTTTTGAGCAGGGCCTTGGTCGGGATACAGCCCCAGTTGAGGCAGGTTCCGCCGGCGCGGTCGGCTTCGACAACGGCGACTTTTTTTCCGAGTTGGGCTGCGCGGATGGCGCCGACGTATCCGGCGGGGCCGCCGCCGATGACTATGAGGTCGTACATGGTGATTGGGAAGTTGGGTAAATGGGGATTAGGAAACGGGGAGAGTGCCTCTGGGGAGGCGGGGGAACTTGGGCAGAATTTTCGGGGGATGTCAATGGTCGGGGGAGTCAGCCGAAGAAAAAGCCAGCCCCGGTGGGGCTGGCTGGCTGAATGGACGGGGTGCCCCGGTTACATCGCCGGCGGTGAGGCCGGTGGTGTCGCGGCCGGCTCGGTCGAGGAGGGTTTGGAGGTAAAGAATCTGATCAGTCCGATAATGCCGAAAACCAGGGCGACAAAGGCAAAAGCACCGCCTCCGAAAAAGGCGCCGAGACCTTTGCCAACGATGCTCAGCACGGCGCTGCTCGAGATATTGGAGAGCGTGATCGTGCGCCCGTCGGGGAGACCGGTCGCAGCGACGTGGTAGCGCTGACCTTTTGTCACCTTGAAGTTGCCGATGAGGTGCTTGTTGCCAAAATTGCTCGTACCTGTGGGCCGGGAGGCGGATATGGTTTTTCCTGATTCCAGGTTTTTGACATTGATGGTGATATTGCTGAGGACATCGCTGCCAGTGCCGGTGAGCCAGACGGTCATTTCGCCGTCTTCCCCGGCGGTGAGTTCCGTGCCGTTGGGGACTTGGAATTGGGTGCCATCGTCAAGTTTCTCGACAAATGCCTTGCCGGAATTATAGGCGCTGAAGCCGGCGAATCCCGCGATGCCTCCTCCGATGAGAAGTAATACAAGTGCGGTGATCAGAAATCCGCAGCCTTTTTTCTTGGTAGCCATAATAGTGGGTTGTTAGTGGGTTGTTATTGATTCGTGGGGGGTGTCAGGGGGGGAGATTCTTCAGTCCGGGGGGATTGAGCGTTAGGGCGCCCGGTTGTCTGCGGAACCGCTAGAATCCAGCATGGCTGAAAATGAGCGGGGTGAAATGTTTTGGATAGAGTCTGGCCATTGATGATTAAAATTCCAAGTGAAAAACACCGCATCTTGCAATTGGTCGACAGGCGGAGCCATCGGGGGCACAAAAAAACCCGCTGGTTTTCACCAGCGGGTTGGGGAGGGTGGGACTGCCTCACAGGTTATTGGATGCCTGCGAGGATGTTGTTGAAGGTTTGGCTCGGGCGCATCGCGGCGCTGGTCAGGGCGTCGTCGGTCAGGTAATAGCCGCCGGTGTCGACCGGTGATCCTTGCACGGCGATGAGTTCCCGGACGATGGCGGATTCATTTTCCGAGAGAGCCTTGGCTGCGGGGGTGAAGGTGGCGGCGAGCTCGGGGTCGTCGGTTTGCGCGGCGAGTGCCTGGGCCCAGTAGAGTGCCAGATAGAAGTGGGATCCACGGTTATCGATGCCGCCGAGTTTGCGGGTCGGCGACTTGTCGTTGAGCAGGAACTGGCTGGTGGCGGCATCCAGTGTGTCGGCGAGCACCTTGGCCTGCGGGTTGTTGAATTTCTCGCTGAGGTGTTCGAGGGAAACGGCGAGGGCGAGGAATTCGCCGAGCGAGTCCCAGCGCAGGTAGTTTTCCTCGACGAACTGCTGCACGTGTTTCGGGGCGGAACCGCCGGCGCCGGTTTCGAAGAGGCCGCCGCCGTTCATCAGGGGGACGATGGAGAGCATCTTGGCGGAGGTGCCGAGTTCGAGGATGGGGAAGAGGTCGGTGAGGTAGTCACGCAGGACGTTGCCCGTGACCGAGATCGTGTCCTGCCCGTTTTTGACGCGTGCGAGGGTGAACTCGGTGGCTTCGACGGGTGACATGATGTGCAGTTCGAGCCCGTCGGTGTCGTGTTCGCCCAGGTAGTGGCCGACTTTCTGGATCAGTTGGGCGTCGTGGGCGCGGTTTTCATCGAGCCAGAAGACGGTCGGCCATCCGGTCGCGCGGGCGCGGTTGACGGCGAGCTTGACCCAGTCGGCGATCGGCGCGTCCTTGACCTGGCAGGCGCGCCAGATGTCGCCCGCTTCGACCTGGTGCTCGATGAGGGTGTTGCCTGAGGCGTCGGTGATGCGGACGGTGCCGTCGGTCGGGATTTCGAAGGTTTTGTCGTGTGACCCGTATTCCTCGGCTTTCTGAGCCATCAGCCCGACGTTGGGCACGGTGCCCATGGTGGTCGGGTCGAACGCACCGTTTTTCTTGCAGAAATCGATGGTCGCCTGGTAGACGCCGGCGTAGGAGGCGTCCGGGATGACGGCCTTGGTGTCCTGCTGCTTGCCCTCGGCATTCCACATCTGGCCGGAGGTGCGGATCATGGCGGGCATGGAGGCATCGACGATGACGTCACTGGGCACGTGCAGGTTGGTGATGCCCTTGTCGGAGTTGACCATGGCGAGGCCGGGGCCGTTGGTGTAGGCGGCGTCGATGTCGGCGAGGATGGCGGATTTTTGGTCGGCGGGCAGCGACTCGATCTTGCCGAGCAGGTCGCCGAAGCCGTTTTTCAGATCGATATTCAGCCCGTCCAGGACGTCGGCGTGCTTGGCGAAGACGTCTTGGAAGAAAACGGCGACACAGTGGCCGAAGATGATCGGGTCGGAAACCTTCATCATGGTCGCTTTCATATGCAGGGAGAAGAGCACGCCCTTCGCCTTGGCGTCGGCGATTTGCGCCTCGAGGAACGAGGTGAGTGCCTTTTTGCTCATGACGCTGGCGTCGAGGATTTCCCCGGCGAGCAGCGGCGTGCTTGCTTTGAGCACCGTGGTGCTGCCATCGGTCGCGGTCAGCTCGATCTTGACGTCGGTGGCCTCGTCAACGGTGATGGATTTTTCGTTGGAGAAAAAATCGCCCCCGTCCATGCAGGCGACGTGGGATTGGGAGTCGGCCGACCAGGCGCCCATGCGGTGTGGGTTGGCCTTGGCGTATTCCTTGACCGCCTTGGGGGCGCGGCGATCGGAGTTGCCCTCGCGCAGCACCGGGTTCACGGCGGAGCCTTTGATCTTGGCGTAGCGGTCCTCGGCGTCGGCGTAGTCCGGGATGTTGAACCCCTTGGCCTGAAGTTCGGCGATGGCGGCTTCCATCTGGGGCACGGAGGCGGAGATGTTGGGAAGTTTGATGATGTTGGCCTCGGGGGTTTTGGCGAGGGCACCCAGTTCGGCGAGGGCGTCGGGGACATGCTGCTCCCCGGTCAGGTTCTCGGGGAAATTGGCGAGGATGCGCCCGGCAAGCGAGATGTCCTTGGTCTCGACGCAGACACCGGCGGACTGGGTGAACGACTGGACGATGGGGAGGAAGGAGTATGTGGCAAGTGCCGGTGCTTCGTCCGTTTGGGTATAAATGATCGTTTCTTTGCTCATGGTAGTATCCTTTCGACGGCGCGCTGTGTAAATCAACCAGCGGTGAGGTCAATGTTATTCCATGCGTCGGTGCGGCAGGGTGTCCCAGGAGGCACTGAACGCCTTGTTGCAACTGGCGGCGAGAAAAAAGCGGTGCTGGTACGGGCGCAGGCGCTCGAACCACTCTCCTACATCGCCGAGCACCGCCTGACGGGATTGCAGGTCGCGGGTTTCCATGGCGCTGATTCCTCCCCCGGCGCTTCCCGCGCCGCCAGCCTATCTCGGTTGGGGAGAATGATGCAATTGCAAACCACAGCATGAAATACGAGCCGTGGGACTCTTCATGGGAAAATGGGCTTCATTCGAAATAGGAAACGGTTAACAATGCGTCCCGTCATGACAATCAAGCCCCTGATCACACGCCGCCACGTCCTGCGCCTTTGCACCACGGCGGCGGTAGGCCTCACCCTCTCGCTTCAGTGGGCCACAGCGAGGACCGAATCCTCCCGGCCTAATATCATTCTCATCATCGGTGATGATATCTCATTCAACGATTTTGGCTGTTATGGGCACCCGCATATACGCACGCCTAACATCGATGGACTCGCGGCCGGCGGGTTACGCTTTAGCAATGCCTACCTGACCACAAGCCAGTGCAGTCCGACTCGCTGCAGCCTGATCACAGGTCGCTACCCACATAATACTGGCGCCCCGGAACTGCATACCGGCCTGCCCGAGGGGCAAATCATGTTTCCTGCCCTGCTAAGACAGTCGGGTTACTACACGGTGGCCGCCGGAAAATGGCATATGGGCGGGTATGCCAGAAGTGCCTTCGACAAGATCGTCGGCGGGGGTGCCGGAGGTGAGGAGCTTTGGGTCCAATCACTCCAGCAACGCCCGAAGGATCAACCTTTTTTTATGTGGCTCGCGTCCTATGACGCCCACCGCCCATGGCAAGCAGACAAGAAGGCGAAACCGCACACCCCGGAGGACGCGGTCGTCCCGCCGTTCATGGTTGACACCCCCGGCACCCGCAAGGACCTGGCGAGCTACTACGACGAAATCCAACGGTTGGACCGATGCGCCGGCGAGATCGTCAGTGAACTGAAAAACCAGGGCGTCTACGAAAATACCATCATTCTTTTGATGGCCGATAACGGCAGGCCGTTTCCGCGCTGCAAAACACGCCTGTACGACAGCGGTGTTAAAACACCCCTTGTCATTCACTGGCCGGATGGCCTCAAGCAACAGGGAAAAGTCAGCGAGTCATTGGTCAGCTCGATCGATCTTGCCCCGACCATTCTTGAGCTTGCCGGCGTGAAATCACCACCGAGCTTCCAAGGCGTCAGCATGTCACCCCTGCTGGCTGACCCGCAATCGACCATCCGCGAGTATGTCTTTGCCGAGCACAACTGGCACGCTCAGATCGCGCACGAGCGGATGATCCGCCACGGGGATTATGTCTATATCCGCAACGCCCACCCTCAACTCCCCCAGATCATTAGCCTGAAGTCGGCGCATCCGAATCTCGATCAACTCAGGGAGATGGCGAAAAATGGCAAACTCACCCAGACTCAGATGGATCCATTCCTGCACCCCAGGCCTGCCGAGGAGCTTTTTCACATCAGTGATGACCCGCACCAGATCAACAACCTCGCTGGCAAACCGGAGCGCCGCCCAGTCATGCGAAAAATGCGCAAACTCATGGACCAGTGGCAGCTCGAGACCGGTGACACCGTGCCGTCACTCGATCAGGCGACACCCGACCGGCACGACCGCAGCACCGGTAAACGCATCTCGGGAAAGGGGGGCAGGCCCAACCCCGGTGTCGCCCCAGGCGAGACCAGCGGTGCGGCAAAAATCAACCACCCCGGCCCACGATAATCGAGGGGCTTCATCGGGATGTCTGAGCTCGTGGCGAAGCAACAAGGTCAATGGTGGAAAGATATCTGGAAAAGCCCAGGTATTATTCCATAAATCGATATGATGAAACGAACACACCAGCGGCACGCCGCCATCGTTATTGCAATCACACTCGGCGGCCTCGCAAGCCCTGTTTGCGCCGAACCGAAACCATCCCCGGAAAGCGTCAAGGCCATCACCCGGAAGGTCGCCGACTGGCAGATCAAAACCTTTGACCAGCACGACCAGTTCCGCGCGCTTTCCGGTAAACACAAGGCACAGGCGGAAAAATCCGGGAAGCTCCCCGCCAAGTACCACGACCTCGAATGGCATATGGGAGCGCTCTATGCCGGCATGGACCAGTGGCGCAGCATCGCCGACGAGCCCGGAAAGTACACAGCATTCCTCAAAGGCATCGGCGACCGCAACGACTGGAAACTGCACAAGCGTCCGTACCATGCCGACGATCACGCCGTCGGTCAGTTCTACCTGTCGCTCTATCAGGAGTTTGAAAACCCCGCCATGCTCACCCCGACCCGGCAGCACTTCGACTGGATCCTCGCCAACCGCAAAACCGGCTCGCTGGTGTGGTGTGGCTATAAAAAGCCCTACACCACCGACTGCCATACCCGCTGGGGCTGGTGCGACGCCCTCTTCATGGCGCCGCCCGTCTGGGCCAGGCTCGCCAAAATCACGGGCGACCGGAAATACCTCACATTCATGGACGAGGAATACCACGCTACCTACGACCTGCTCTGGGACAAGGAGGACAAATTCTTCTGGCGCGACTCGTCGTTTTTTTCCAAGCGGGAAACCAATGGAGAAAAACTCTACTGGGCGCGTGGCAACGGCTGGGTCTTCGGCGGCCTTGCCCTGATGATCCCGGACCTTCCCAAGGATTGGAAAGGCCGCCCGTTCTACATCAACCTCTTTAAGCAAATGGCCGAAAGCCTGAAGAAGTGCCAGCGCGCCGACGGCACCTGGAGCATGGGCCTGCTCGGCGGCACCGAGGGATACCCACTCAAGGAAACCAGCGGCACGTCATTTTTCACCTTCGGCCTCGCCTGGGGGATTAACAACGGGCTGCTCGACCGCAAGGTCTACGAACCCGTTGTGCTCAAGGGATGGAACGCGCTGACCGGCTGCGTCACCAGGGACGGGCTGCTCGGATACGTCCAACCCGTCGGCGCCGCCCCCGGCGATTCCTACCCGGATAAAACCGAGGTCTACGGCATCGGCGCCTTCCTCGCCGCCGGCACCGAGGTCTACCAACTCGTCGGAGGCAAAGCTCAAAAAAAACGCCTCGATCGGAGGTAGGGCCGGAGTGGATCAGGGCTTCATTCCGAAGTCCCCGCCGACCGCCCATTCGCCACACGCGCACGCCATGCCTGGGTGGAAAGCGGTGGCAATGGCGCCATCAAAAAACAAGTGGTGCTACTTGCTCCCCGGACATGAGGGCGGCCGCGCCTCCGGCCTGTATAAAATACTTGTTGTAAATGACCACCATGGTGTGAGACTTACCCCCGGGGAAATGCGCCGCATCTCGGCCTGCCGCGCGACGTGCCCTTCGAGAAACTCGCCCGATAGATCACGACATGGAAAATGAAATACGCTGGGGGATTGTAGGGACCGGTCGCATCGCCCGCAAATTTGCGTCGGGCTTGGCACACACCAAGGACGCCCGCCTGGTGGCGGTCGCATCACGTACCAAGGAGTCGGCCGACCGGTTTGCCGGCGAGTTTGCCGATCCATTCGGCGAGATCACACGCCACGTCGGCGTGGCGGCACTGGCCAATGATGACTCGGTGGATGTGGTCTACATCGCCACCCCGCATCCGATGCACAAGGACGGCACCCTCCAGTGTCTCCACGGCGGCAAGGCGGTGCTCTGTGAAAAACCATTCGCGATGAATGTGGCCGAAGCCGAGGAAATGATCGAGTGCGCCCGGGCCAACCGCTTGTTCCTGATGGAGGCCATGTGGAGCCACTTTTTCCCCGCCATGGCGAAGGTGCGCGAGATCATCGCCTCGGGTGCCATCGGCGACGTGCGCCTGCTGCAGTCGAGTTTTTGTTGCTCGGCGGACTGGGACCCGTCCGGCCGACTGCTCTCGCCCGCGCTCGGTGGCGGCGCCTTGCTCGATGTCGGCATTTACAACGTGGCCCTGGCCCAGATGGTTTTTCAAAAACCGCCCACACAGATCAACAGCACCGTGCATTTGGGGGAAACCGGGGTGGATGAACAGTCGTCGGTCACCCTCGGCTACGACGGGGGCGCCATGGCGGTGCTGACCAGTTCGATCCGCACCAGCACCCGGCACGACGCCGCCATTTACGGCAGCGAAGGGTCGATTGTCATCCCGCACATGTTCTGGCGCCCGGAAAAAATCGTGTTCACTCCCGGCCTCGCCCACGGGCAGGGACAGGAGGAGGAACTTTGCTTTCCCCAGACAGGCAATGGCTACAACTACGAAGCCGGGGAGGTCGGCGACTGCTTGCGTCGGGGTGCTCTGGAAAGCCCGATTATGCCACTGGATACAACCCTCGCCCACTTGCGGATCATGGACAGCATCCGCCAACAGTGGGGGCTGGTTTACCCGATGGAAAAAAGTTAGGGCTTTTTTGATCCCCAATATGCTGTGGCCCTTTTTTCTAACAGCATCCAGGATGCGTGAAAAAACAAATTGGAATCAATGATCAACACGGGATAAAATACCCTCGCCATTTCGATGTTGCTCGCCGATTCCGGCATCTCCGACTATTCGGTCTACCTCGACGAGGAGACCCATGCCCTCATCGCCACGCACAAACTCACCGGAGAGCGGTCCGCCGCCGACCTGTCAACCAGCCCGCTTGTCCGCTTGTCCGGTAATGGCGGGGATATATGGCCGCCATCATCAAGACAAACCCGGACAACTCGCCGCTGTGCATTCCCCTGGAGGAAATCTACCATTTGCCCTCAACAACATTGCCATTGCCAGGATCGGGGGGGCGGATATATTGGGTCGGGTCTTTCTGCCCAGGACCTGATAGAACCTCAAGAGCCACACACACATGAAATATTTAACCAGTATATTACAAGTCCTGACCATCACCCACTGCATCGCGGTGGCTGGTCCGGCCGTTGATCAAAAAGAGCAGCAGCTCGGAGTCTGTGATTGGTCGATCGGAAAAACCCAGCATCCGGAGGCGTTCGACTTCGCCAAAAAGCTGGGCTTTGATGGCGTGCAAGTCAGCTTCAATGGTGGTGACTTTGATCTGCGCGATAAAAAAGTCAGGGATCAATTCCGTGCAAAAGTCAAGGAGACCGGAGTGGGGATATCATCCCTGGCGATGGGTTGTCTCAATGGCGTGCCGTATTCCTCCGATCCGAACGCTGAAAAATGGGTGAGTGAGGTGCTGGATGTGATGGTCTTGATGGAGGAAGAGGCCCGGCTCATCGAGGATCAGCAACTCGCCAATAAGGTCAGGCCGAAAATCGTCCTGCTGGCATTCTTCGGCAAGGGCGACATCAAAAACAAACCCGAACTCACCGACGAGGTCATCAGGCGACTTCAAAAGATCGCACCCAAGGCCGAGAAACACGGCTTGACCCTCGGCTTGGAAACCTGGCTCAGCGCCGGTGAACTCCTCAAAATCCTGAAAGCGGTCGATTCCCCCGCCGTCAAGGTCTTCTATGACGTCGCCAACGCCCACAAAATGGGATATGACATCTACCAGGAAATCAAACAGTTAGGATCTGAGCACATCTGCCAGATTCACTTCAAGGAAAATGGCGTTGTTCTCGGTAAGGGAGAAATCGATTTTCCGCGGATCAAGAAACTTGTCGAGGCTACCAATTATCGCGGATGGATTGTCGCAGAAAAAGCCATTAACAAAGAGCTAGGGATCGAAAAAAGCTATCAGCAGAACCAAAAATTCCTGCGCGAGCTTTTCGCAGGGGACCCATCCGCCAGGTAGAATGCCTGACCAGTCAACCTCACCGTCGTCTGGCTCGGGTTGAGGCTCCATGGTGGAGCCTGTCTTTATCGCTATCTGGAGTCTGAAACTTGGAATTCAGCGGGTCGTGTCCCGTTTCCATGCATCGGTGCTGGGGCGTGGGTCCCCAATAGCTTGACCCGATATCCTGAACCTTGCAT
>JBFERY010000018.1:0-45946 GCA_041548785.1 Oceaniferula sp. | reverse complement strand
GTGAAGGACCTGTTATGATGCAGGAAGATCGAGCGACTGGACAAATCGGCGGCACTGGGCGCGCAGTATTTCCAGGGGGCCTTCATTCCAGAAAACCACATCAGCCAAAGCGAGTTTGGCATCGATGGGCATCTGTGATGAAAGCATGGCTTCCACGGTATCGTCATTCCATGCGTTGCGATTTTTGAGCCGGTCAACTTGAGTTTTCCTGCCGGTGGCTACCAGCAGGTTGGCCGACTGACCAAAATCAAATCCGATCTCAAACAGGAGAGGGACGTCTGCAACGAATAGGCGAGACGAGTGATTTCTAGCTGCCTGAGATAATAATGCAAGACATTCTTCGTGCACCCTGGGGTGAAAAACCTGTTCTAAAAAGGCCTTGGCCGCCGTCTCGGTAAAAACGCGTTGGCGCAGGCGGGCCTTGTCGATGCCGCCGTCGGGCAGCAGCAGGCTGTGTCCGAAATACGCCTCCAGCTCGCTGACCACCTCCTCTTTTTCGTAAAGACGCTTCACGCAAGCGTCGGCATCAAACAGCAGCGTTTCCGGGAATATTTCCTGGAGCATCCGGCAACAGGTGGACTTGCCTGTGGCGATACCACCGGTGAGGCCAATAACGTGGAGTTCGGGAGCCATGACGTGGTGCAAGCATCTCTGCTGCCGTGATTTTCACAAGCCATAAGCTGTCCTTGCAAAAAAGTAGAGAAAAACCCCGACTACGCGAACATAGCCGGGGTTTGATGAATTGTATTATGCCGTGGTCGACCTATCTGCCAGGGAGCGGGTTCTGTCCGTCACGTATCGATACAGGAACCGGGGTTGACAGGCTGGGGGCACCCATGACACCGCCACCACCGGGAGGATTGATCCGGGCTCCGGCTGCGTCGATGATTTCGGCCGTCACAAAGATGATCAGGTTACTCTTGATGCGGTTTTCCGCCTTCGACTGGAACAAGCGGCCAATCAGGGGCAGGTCACCGAGGATGGGCACCTTGTCCTGCACGTTCTGCACATCCTCTCGCATCAGTCCACCCACGGCAACGGTGTAGCCATCGTAGATGGTCAGCGCCGTATTGACCCGGCGTGTGGAGAAGACAGGCATTTCGATGCGGTTTTCCGTAATCGTGACCTGAATCGGGTTACCCAGTGCGTCAGACGCTGGAGCCTGAATCGGGGACCCGTAGTTGATAAACCCTTCAAACTCAACCAGCTCGGGAGCGAAGCGGAGGTCGATGGTGTAGTTGTTTTCACCGATGGTTGGCTCAATCTCGAGGGTCACACCCGTGTTTCGCGTTTCGAAAGCCGTGGGTGTGGCTGGCGTCACCGGGAAACCAGCACCACCTCCACCACCGCCGGCGATACCGCCCTGGGTATTGCCACCTCCTGTGCTGCTGGGAAGTTCTGGTGGCTCATACTCGGTCGGGTAAATAAACTCGCGGATCACCTCGATGGTTGCCTTCTCACCACTGCGGGCAAGAACGCTCGGCGCGGTCATGACATCGGAGCCCTTCTTCTGGGCCAGGCCACGCATGATCATCTGCACCTGCCCGTCGGTAAACAGGCCGGTGAGTGAGAGAATACCCGGAGCGACACTGCCTGTTTGGGCGGTGCGGTTCGGGTTGTTCAGGATGGCGTCGATGCTGTTCCGTGTCGTGGCAAAGTCACCACTGCGGAGACCTGCTGTGGACGTATTGGAGACATTCTGCGTATCCCCGGCAGGCACCCCGGGAACCTGGGTAAATGCCACCGGGCTAATGAAGTCCGCACCGGTGCGGGGGCTGCCGTTACCCACGGTGCCACCTCCGAGGAAGGTGCTGCTACCGCGAAGTCCGAAGGGTGAGATGATCCAGTCAAATCCGAGTTCGTCCGTGTTCTCTTGGGAGATTTCGATGAACTTGGTCATGATCCGAACCTGCCGCGGTCCCTTGCCCCGGATGGCTTCGATGATTGACTCGATCACGTCCAGATTGCCCAGGGTGTTGTGCACGACCAGGGTGCTGGTAGCGGCAATGTAGTTGGCAAAGGCTTTCTCAGGAAAGCTGACGCCATTGTTGAGCAGGAGCTCCTTGGCCCCGGCGCGCGCTTTCAGTGTATCACCACCTGATGTGCCACCGCCACCGAATGGATCGTCATCCACATCACCGGCGCCCTTACTGTCTTGTGCCAGCTTGGCGATGAAGTCAGGCGGCACAATGAAGGTGCGGGTGTAAAGATCGTTGACCTCGAGTGCCTCAAGGGGCAGGAGAATCACGGAGTGTTCGTCCAGTTTGTAACGGAGGCGGGTCTTGTCACAGATATACTGGAGCACGGTGCCCAGCGGCACATTGCGCAGCTTGAGTTCATCGATACGCATGGTTCCGATGTCAGAGCCGCCAGCGGGCGCGGCGTCCGGGTCAAGCTCGGCACCAGCACCGGCACCTGCTCCTGTGAGACTCGGCCTGCGGATGATGAAGTTCAGCCCCTTGCGTGCATCATCGATCTCAGGATCGATCTCACGGGCACGAAGGCGGAGGAAATCAAGAGCTTCCTCAACGGTTGTGTTGTCAAAGTCAACCAGGGGAATGATGATGTTGTTGAGCTTCTGCTGGAGATACTGCACTCCGCTCGTAGGCCCGCCCATGGAGTCAGACGGGCGGAAGTCGGGCAGTTCGGGAGGCACAGCCATTTCCCATGCCATGTCGACTTCCTTGAGAAGCTCGGCACGTGTGTGGTCGTAGGCCGCACGATAGTAGTCGGACTTGGTCGCGGCCACTTTTTCAAGCCAGCGGCGGGCGGCCTTGTTGTAGGCGTCAATCTGAAGGACTTTCTTGAATTCGGCGGCGGCCTCGTCGTATTTCCCGAGGTTGTAATACCCCTCACCCATGTAGAGGTGCTTGCGGACACGGTCCACGTTCTGGGTATGATCATAGTCCAGCGCAGGGTTTGTGCGGATGGGATCGTCAAGATACTCGAGCTGCTTCTTGGCCGCAAAGTTGGTTGGGTCACGGAGCAACACAGATTCAAGCAGGGTGCGGGCTTCCGCATATTTCCCGACGCGACGGTATTGCTGGGCGAGTGCCACGGATGCGTCACCGAGGTGACCGGTGTAGTTATGACGGCGGTCGGCAAGCGCCGGTCCGGGAGGCAGCAGGCTGATTGCAATCTGATACTGCTTCACAGCCTCCTCGAAGTCCTTCTTGGCAAAGGCGGCACGACCTAGCAGCAATGCCTTGTCAGCTTCGGCCACAAGCGCAGCCCTGCGGGCGATCTCTTTCTGGGCGATACTTGAAGTCCCGCCGGCATTCCCGACATCATTTCCGCCGGCATGGGCGACATTGACGGCAACGGGCATGGCGGCGGCCAAGGCCATCAGAACAGCCGCTTTCCGGCTGACTGGACGGCTCCTGCCGGTTAGAGGAGAGTGCATAGGTATGGTTTCCATAATTAAGTTTGCTAATAGGTGTGTATGTTTTCTGGCGATTTGTGAGTCGTTTGTGAAGCGTTTTTTATGATTATTTCGCAATCATGCAGCCAATGTTTCATCGTGACGTGATTCAGGCGGCCTGACTTCGGGGGAACGTCGAGGGTCTTATTTAAAATTCATGGTGTGGAGCTTCAATGTCCCGTCACTGTGTGTGTATTCCACTCCGATGGTTTTGTTGTCGAGATCCACGCTCTTGAGGAGATAGGGTTTTTCCTTCGCATCCGCATCGAACGGCAGGGAGAAGCGGGTGTTTTCCTCGACCTTGAAAGGATTCCCGCCCTGGCCGAGGGCCTGGAGGACAAGCTCGACGGTAATGTCCTGGATTCCCGGCCGGCCTTGGCGGTCCACTTCATAGATCGTCCCTTTTTTGTTCGGCTTGAGGTCTTCAATCTGCCAAATCTTGACCGGCTGCATGACGCCGTTCCTGACCTCCTGCCGCTGCAGCATATTAACAAACCTGAAGCGTTTCTGCATGAGGGGCTGCAAGAACACGATATTGTCGCCAGCCTTGATGGGCTTCGGAGCCATCCGGTTCACCCTGACGCCCGCTTTGTTCTCAAGCCTGAACACGAACTGCCCACCGCCGAAGTCGGACGGTTTGATGTGGACCTGAATGGTTTTCACCCCATCCTTGGCCATGACAGCCAGCTTGACGATCGGGTCAGGATGGTCGTCGAAGTCCTTGGGATGTGTCCCCGCCATATACTCCTCACGGTTGGTAAAGCCATCCTTATCCGGATCGCGCTCGGGCGAATCCCCGAACCCGGGGTCGATTCCATATTTCAACCACCAGTTGTTATCCATTTCAGCGTGGACAGGTCTGCTCTTGAGCAGGTCCACGGGGTTGTCCTGGTCGTCCTTTTTAGAGAACAGCGGAACACCGGTAAAAAGATCGACCTTACGGCCGTCGATATCGGGCTGAACGACCTGATGAAGCTCGCCGAACGAATCCCTCACCCTGATGATCTCCGCAAGACCGGCAACTCCAGTCTCCTGGTTGTGTTTGGGTGACGCGACACTGAAAGCGGCGGCAATATCACCCTTGTTCTTGAAAATGACGGCACCGAGGGTGGCAGCGACAACGACTGCGCCGCCAAGCACTGCTTTTTCGTAATGATCTGATAACCAGGACATGTTTTGTGGTGGAGTAGATAAAGGTAAGAGTAATGAGAAAAACGAAATGCGCAGGCTGTTAATTGGCGCCCGGCACGGTTGCCGCCGTGGCATCTGCCTTTTTGCCCTCGATAAGCAGGACATCAAAGCTGATGTAGACGTTAAGATTCTCGCTTCCGAGAACCTGCTTGAGAATACGCCCACTGTCTGCGGCGGGTGCAGGAACAGGCGCGGGAGCCCCGCCCCCGTCGTCGTCAGTGGCGTCATCGTCGGGGAAGACGAAGGCGCCAAAGGGATCCGCTCCGCCCTGTCTGGCCGCAGGTCGGACGCCCTCGGGGAAATCCGCATCCTTAATGGTAGGAGGAGTTTGCCTCTCGTTACGGATCCTCACGGCACGCATGGAGAAGAAGTATTCCTCCGAGCTGACCATCGCCTCGAGAAATTCGCGGACGGACGCCTCGCTCGCCGTGAATGCGATCTCCACAGGCATGAGCTCATATGGCTTGCCGCCGACCTTGTCCGCATTGGATGCCTGGGCACGCCCCTTGCCGCCAGCCCTGCCGCCACGACGCGAAGGCGTGGGCGCGGGAACAACACGGGTAACCTCGACAGGTAACTCTGCGCGCTTGATGTTGGCGAGTTCCTGAGGCTTGACCTCGGCGAGCTTGCCCAACAGCCACTTCATCGCACCCAGCTGGTAATTCAATTGGCCCGTGGCCCCTGCCTTGGCTTGAACATCGGCATATTTCTCAAATCCGAAATTACACTCGTCAGGGAGTGTTGTGCCTGCGGCCTCAAAGGCGGCACGCAGCTCCTTCTCCATCTTGACCTGGGCGTCGCTAAATTGCTCCGGCGTCAGCGCGGCGAGCTTGCCTGGCTGGTATCTGATCAAGGCGCTGCGGACGCCATCAATCACATCGGTGTATTGCTTAATGCCATCCTGGCGCTTCTTCAGATTGCCGGCATCGGGATACGGCTTGGATTTCTCCAGCGCGACATGCTTGGCTTTAAGATCCTCATATTCGAGCATCTTCTGATTGTATGCGCTCCCCTGGGAACTGCCGTAAAAGAGGATCGCGCCCCCGACGACGACCGTGACCCCCGCCAAACCGGCGACAAATTTATTTTCCTGAATCCAACTCATGGTCGTATTGTGGTAAGTGGCTTAATTGATTAAAATGGTTAGTGTGCAAGAACCGCGACAATGGACGGCCTAACGAGAACGCTTGCTTCCCTCGGGCGCCGGAATGGCATTTTTCAGCGGCAAAATAAGCTCGAACGGAGCCGCGTAGGCACCTTGTTCAAGGGCCCTCGGAAGGGAAATGATCATCTTCTCCGCAGGCAGGACATCATCAAAGTAATTCGACCCCGAACGAAGGCGGTCGATGAGCTTGGTGACCTCCCTGTAACCATTGGCCGTGCGCCAGAAGCCCTTGACTCGAATCGCATTGATCATGGGTTTGACAACCACGGGAGCGGCGGTCCGCTTCGATTTCCCCCGTCTCGTAGGAACGGGAGGGGCCTCGACCTTGATCAGGGAAAGCGCCGAGTCGCTATACGCAACTCCGCTGAAATTACTGGCAATCACCGACTGCACCGGCCCAGGGCTCCCCTCGGCAACCAGGTCGGGTTTGAACCCGACCACGGGATCGAAATCGACCAACCAGACAACATCGCTGGCAAAATGGCGCGCCAGATCATTCCAGACATCCACCCAGAATACGCGCGCACTCTGAGCATTGACCAGTTGCCCGGAAATGACATCCAGCCCGGCCTCTTTTTGGGCGAGGTCCTTCAGCGGCTTCGCATAGCGCTGCCTTTCATCGACCTCGCTTTGCATACTCACGACCGCATCCATCGCTTGTGTCTTGCGCGAGACATTGGACCAAGCCCAGAGGGCTAGCCCGAGGAGGAACACGATCGACGCCACCACGAGAAACGGTTTACGGCGCTCGACGTCACGCTCACGGGAAACAGCATCGGGGACAAGGTCAATTTCCAGGGACGCCTTGCCAATGCCACGGAGGCCGAGACCGACCAACTCACCGAGCAGATGGGCTTCGGCGGCAATCTGGTCGACATCCACGCCCTTCCCGACGGACACGCGTTTCAGCGGGTTAAAGAATTCCACAGGCAGGCGAAGCTTCTCCTGGAAAAACTCAGCAATGTGGAGGAGATTGGAACCCCCGCCGGCAAGCAACACCCGCTTGGGCGCCTTCCCGCCGTGCTGGCTGCGGAAGTAGTTGGTCGTACGGGCGATCTCAGCAGGAAGCTTACCCAGGGCATTGCGAATCACGGTCGCAAGCGCCGCCGTGGGCTCGTCCATCTGTGACGTGTGGGCTGAATTGAGTGCCACCACGCCATTCGAGCACTTCTGCGACTCGGCTTCCGAAAAACTCACCCCGTACTCCTTGGCAATCGCGGTGGTAATGGACGCACCACCCACCGCCACGCTGCGGGTGAACATGCGGTTTCCTTCGAGATAAATCAGGTTACAGGTCTTGGCGCCGATATCGATCAGCAGGGTGGTTTCCTCCAGCTCGGGATAGTTGTAGCGCAGGGCGTTATAAAGTGCCATCGGAGAGGCGTCCACCTCGACGGTCCCCATTCCGGCATCGAGCACGACATCATTGATGTCGTTGAGTGCGTCCCCTTTGATCGCGACCAGCGCGACCTCTTTCTCACCGGTGCCGCTCTCGAGAAGTTGCCAGTCCCAAATGACTTCATCGATGGGAAACGGAACGTGCTGCTGCGCCTCGAAGGCAACCAGTTGCTCAATGTTGTCATCCTCGATCGGCGGCAGCTTGATGAAACGCGTGAAAACCGATTGGCCCGATATCGAGTACCGCAGCTTGGTTGATTTCCCGATCTTGAGCTTCTCCGCCAACTCGGAAACCGCGACCCGGATCTGGGGCAAACGCGCCATTTCCGCAGCCGGGTCAGCAAGAATCGATGCCGAGTCGTATTTTTTGAGGATGAGCCCTCCATTTTTCGAGGGTTCAAACACCCCCATGGAAATGCGCTGGGATCCTATGTTCAGCGCGACGGTAGCCTGTGCTTCTGCCATGATTATTGATTAATGAAAAATTAAAGAGTTGAAAAAAGTAAAGGGAGCGGGATGGGTTCTAATGGGTTCTAGACAAGCCTATGTGTTAGACAAGGACTTTTCTACTTGCGCTCCTCGATTTCCGCGTAGCGATCCCACCAGAGGAACTTGAAGGGGGTCTCGTTTTTGTCCCGGAGAGGGATTTTGTTATAGCGCGACATGCTATCCCACCACTTGCCTTTACTCTTGGATTCGGTTGAGAAGAACCCGGATCCTTTGTAGGCTTCGGATCCATTCACCCGAATTTCACCCCCAACACCTTCGACCACGTTCTTTCCCGCATTGTCGCTCCCACTGATGCGCTTGACGGCCATGGGTGACAGATAAACCGATGCGAAAATATCTTCCCCAACAGGAACGTTGACGAAGTTCACCTCCTTCTCGATAACACGCGTCTTAGTGCTGCTGCCTTCCTGAACCCTGGCCGCAACGTACCATTTCACAGTGACCCGATCGACAAACTTCTCCTTCTTGTCGCTCGAGATCACCTTGAACTTGACTTCAACCTCGAGCCATTCCTTGGGTTTGAAATTTTTCTTGCCCGTATTGCCACCGACAACAGGCGACTCAATGTCGTCAAACTCGGGTTTGTCCAAATCGATCTTATATGTCTGAGCCATCAGTGGACTCGCCGATGAGAAAACCCCTAACAAGAGCAAGGAAAACAGTAGATTATGATTAAAGCTTTTCATGATGACCTTAGTTATATTGACGCTACAAAATCCAACGGCGGTTTGGCCAGCAGAAAGGGCAAAAGGCGGCTCTTTTTTTTACGTGTATCCATTGTGAAGCCATCGACGCACCGGCACAAGCCCGGCACACGCGGAAACCAAGGAAAGGATCTCTCACATCGCACTTGTGAATTGCCCTACTCTGTGGTTTATCAAACCCCGACATGGCCAAGCCACAAAAAACAGCGATCCAACCGACCCGCGCCGCCGATTTCCCCGAGTGGTACCAACAAGTCATCCGCGCCGCCGATCTTGCCGAAAACTCAGAAACCCGCGGCTGCATGGTCATCAAACCGTGGGGCTACGGCATCTGGGAGCTTATCCAACAGCAACTCGATGTGCGCTTCAAGGCGACCGGCCACCAGAATGCCTACTTCCCCCTGCTCATCCCCCTTTCCCACCTTGAAAAAGAAGCCGGCCACGCCGAGGGCTTCGCCACCGAGTGCGCCGTCGTCACCCACCACCGCCTGGAAACCGAGAAGCAGGAGGACGGGTCTGTCAAAATGATCCCCACCGGCAAACTCGCCGAGCCTTACGTCATCCGGCCGACCTCCGAGACCATCATCGGTTCCGCCTTCGCCCGATGGGTCGAATCCTATCGCGACCTGCCGCTGCTGATCAACCAGTGGGCCAATGTCATGCGCTGGGAAATGCGCCCCCGCCTCTTCCTCCGCACCGCCGAGTTCCTCTGGCAGGAAGGGCACACCGCCCACGAAACCGAGGCCGAAGCCATCGAGGAAACCCGCACCATCCACCGCCTCTATGAAGAGTTCCTGCGCGACCACCTCGCCATCCCCGTCATCGCGGGAGAGAAAACCGAGGCCGAACGCTTCCCCGGCGCGGACATGACATTGACCGTCGAGGCCATGGTGCAGGACAAAAAGGCCATCCAGGCCGGCACCTCCCACTACCTCGGCACCAACTTCTCCAAGGCCCAGGACATCAGCTTCACCAGTCGCGACGGCACCCAACAATATGCGCACACCACCTCCTGGGGCGTCTCCACCCGCCTCATCGGCACCCTGATCATGGCCCACTCCGACGACGACGGACTGATCCTGCCGCCCCGGGTCGCCCCGTCCCAGATCGTCATCATCCCGGTGACCCCGAAAGAGGACACCCGCGACGCGGTCATTGACTCCTGCCAGGCCCTGGCGGAAATCCTGCGCCGCGAATGCACCTATGCCGGCCAGGCCCTGCGCGTCCACGTCGACACCCGCGACCTCGGCGGCGGCGTCAAAAAATGGGAATGGGTCAAAAAGGGCAGCCCGATCCGCATCGAGATCGGCCCGCGCGACCTCGAGTCGGGCAAGGTCTGCCTGCAACGCCGCGATCAGGCGCCCCACGAAAAAGCCTTCGTCCCCAAGGAGGACTTTATTCGCAATGCCTCCGAAACCCTCCAGGAAATCCACAACACCCTGCTCAGCCGGGCCACCGAACTACGCGATAACAACATCACCGAATGCACCGACGTCGAATCGTTCAACCAACATTGGTCCCAGGACGCCCCCGGCTGGCTCAGCACCCCGTGGAACGGGAGCCGCGAACAGGAGGAGGAACTCTCCAAGAAACACAAGATCACCATCCGCTGCATCCCGGTCAGCCCACTCGATGGGCAGGATGACACCCCGGCACCCTGTTTCCTCACCGGCGAAACCACCCGCCAACGCGCCCTCTGGGGACGCAGTTACTAAAAACCACCCAATACCCGGCTCCAAATACCAACACCCCCATTGCCATTAAATGTCTGGAATCGGCATTTCTTCCTTGGTATTTGGCAATTGATATTCGATATTCGGCACTCGGAACCTAAAGCAACATGGGCATTTTCAATAAACCAAAGCTCCGCGGCAAACTCCGCGGCAAAGACGGCAAACGTGATGACATGCCAGATCACCTCTGGACCAAATGCACCGATTGCGGCGAGTTGATTCACAGCCTCGACCTCAAGCAAAATCTCAACGTCTGCCCGAAATGCGACTATCACTTCCTGATCGGCTCACGCGAACGCATCGAACTCATCGCCGATCCCGGCAGCTTCCAGGAAACCGACGCCGCCCTCTTCTCCAAAAACCCGCTCGGGTTCGAAAATTACGACGGCAAGGTCGCCATGCTACGTGAAAAGACAGACCTCAACGACGCCGTCATCACCGGCTCGCTGACCATCGATGGCAAAGCCGCCATGATCGCCGTCATGGACTTCAAGTTCTTCGCCGGCTCGATGGGTTCGGTCGTTGGCGAGAAAATCACCCGGGCCATCGAACAAGCCACCCGGGAAAAACGCGGCATCATCATCGTCTCCGCCTCGTCCGGCGCACGGATGCAGGAAGGCATGCTGTCACTCATGCAAATGGCCAAGACCTGCGCCGCCCTCGCCCGCCACTCGGAAGCACAACTTCCCTATATCTCGCTGATGACCCACCCGACCACCGGGGGAGTCACCGCATCCTTCGCCACCATCGGCGATATCAACCTCGCCGAACCCAAGTGCATGATCGGCTTTGCCGGCCCCCGTGTCGTCAAGGAAACCACCCACCAGGACCTTCCCCCGGGATTCCAGACCGCCGAGTTCATGGTCGAGCACGGCCTCATCGACAGCATCGTCCACCGTCGCAAGCTGCGCGCCAAACTTGCCCAGCTGTTAGGATACATGCTCGCCGATTCCTAGTTCGTGGCCACCCGGCCACAACGCCCTGCTCAAACCGGAGCTCCGCGGCTACTGACTTCCGCTCAGCAAATGACCTATCACGAGGCGATCGACTGGCTCTATTCCACCCAGCAGTTTGGCATCAAACTCGGGCTGGAACAACCACGCCGGCTCCTCAGGGAAACCCTCTCCTTCCCCAAACCGGGCGTCAAGGTCATCCATGTTGCCGGCACTAACGGCAAAGGGTCCACCTGCGCCATCATCGACGCGCTCGCCCGCGCCGGGGGCACCCGCACCGGCCTGTTCACCTCCCCCCATCTGATCGATTTCCGGGAACGCATCCAGATCAGCGGCTCCCACATCCCCGAGGAAACCGCCGCATCCTACCTCACCCACATCAAACAACACGTCTCCGACTGGGACCATCACCCGACCTTCTTTGAACTCACCCTGGCCGTGGCCATGCGCCACTTCCGCGAACAGGCGTGTGAACTGATCATCCTGGAAACCGGCATGGGGGGGCGGCTCGATGCCACCACCGCCGTGCCCGCCGACGTCGCCGTCATCACCCCGATCGCGCTCGACCACTCCCAGTGGCTCGGCGAGACACTCCGTGAGATAGCCGGGGAAAAAGCCGGCATCATCGTGGCAGGCAAACCCGTCCTCAGCAGCCAACAGGATCCGGTCGCCCGCAGCGTCATCGAACAGCAGGCGAACCAACTCGCCTCGCCCGTCGAATTCATCACCGAACCCCTCACCGGCTACGGCATCAACCTCCGCGGCCCCCACCAACGGGAAAACGCCGCCCTCGCCCTCGCCGCCCTGCACCAGATCGGGCTGCCACTCAACTCGGATATCGTCCGCCAGGCACTCAGCACCGTCACCTGGCCAGGCCGCTTTGAGCCCGTCGCCAACACCCCCTTCATTCTCGACGGCGCCCACAACCCCCATGCCGCCAGAGCACTGGCGACCACTTGGAAACATGAATATCCCGCCCAACAGGCCACCCTGGTCTTCGGCGCCGTCGAAGGCAAGGACACTGACAAAGTCCTTGCCATCCTGGCGCCGATCGCGCAACACATCCACCTCACCCCGATCGACTCACCCCGCTCGCTGACCCTCGATCAGCTCACCGCGGCCCTGCCTGCCGACGCGCCACCCCACACCCAGCACCCGTCCTTAAGCGAGGCTCTCACCGCCACCCGAACCAGCGCATCCCCGATTCTCATCACCGGCTCCCTGTTCCTTATCGGCCAGGCCAAGGCCATGCTCAGCGCGCAGTGCCCGCCCAGGACCAGTAGTCAGTAGTCAGTATTATTACCCACCCCCCATTGCCCACCCCCCATATCCTCTATCCCATGATTTTCCAATCCCTTCTCCGCCGCAGCGAAATCGGCGCCAACTCCTATCTCGTCGAGCTCAACGGCAAGCGTATCGTTCTCGACTCCGGCATGCACCCGAAAGAGGAAGGCCTCGACTCCCTGCCCGCCCACCACGAACTGCCAGCTAACAGCATCGACTCCATCTTCGTGTCCCACTCCCACCTCGATCACTCAGGCTCGCTGCCCGTGCTCATGCGCGACCAACCCGACGCCGAGGTCTTCATGACCCCCGCAACCGCCAAACTCGTCGATGCTCTGCTGCACAACTCCGTCAACGTCATGGAGAGCAAGCGTATCGAACTCGGCATCACCGACTATCCATTCTACAACCATCGGGAACTCGACAGCATGGAAAAACGCTGGCGCGCATTCGGCTACGAACGCCCCTTCAATATCGGCGACGGCGTCCGCGCCACCTTCCATGATGCCGGCCACATCCTCGGCTCCGCCGGCGTCATGCTGGAAACCCCCGACCAGCGGGTCTTCTACACCGGTGATGTGCAGTTTGAAAAACAAACCCTCATCCCCGGAGCCGACCTGCCCGAGGACGATATCGATGTGCTCATCATCGAAACCACCCGCGGCGCCTCACCACGCGACGAAGGCTATACACGCGACGAGGAGGAACTCCGCTTCGCCCAGTCCATCAACGACTGCCTCAAAGGTGGCGGCTCGGTCCTCGTGCCCGTCTTTGCCATGGGCAAAACCCAGGAGGTGATGACCATGATCAACCGCTTCAAGAACGAGGGGCTGATCCCCGACGCCCCCGTCTACATCGGCGGACTCAGCACCAAGATGACCGTCATCTTCGACGAATTCGCCGGCAGCACACCGCGCAACCAGCCCGGCTTCCGCATCCTCAAGGACATGGAAATCAAAACCGGCGGTCGCCGGAAAAAGCGCGTGCCAATCACCTACCAACCCGGCTGCATCTATGCCCTGTCCAGCGGCATGATGACGGAAAAAACCGTCTCCAACAACTTCGCCCGCGGATTCATCAACAATCCGAAAAACTCCCTGCTCTTTGTTGGCTACGCCGATCCCGACTCGCCCGCCGGACACATCCGCGCCGGTGAGGTCGGCGACCTGATCAACCTCGATTCCGAACAGCCACCGATCCAGTTCAACTGCCCGATGGAAATTTTCGATTTCTCAGGCCATGCCACCCGCGACGACTTGCTCGCATACATCCTGCGCGTCAACCCGAAGAAAACCATCCTCGTGCACGGAGACCCGGAAGCGACCCAGTGGTTCGCCGACCAACTGGCCGAAAAACTCCCGGGCTGCGAAACCATCATCCCCACTCCGGGGCAGAAATACACCCTCTGAGCCTCCCGCGGCAAAGCCGGTCCGGGAGCCCTCCCGAGTGAGCTTCCGCGGCGCCACAAAAAGCGCCGCCGCGAGCGAACCCGCGACGGCGATGATAATGGACATGTGCGAGCTTAATCCGCTTGCTCAAGACGCGCCAGCGCCTGTTCGAGGTCGGCAATGATATCACCGCTGTGCTCGATGCCGACACTGAGGCGGATCAGGCCGGGGGTGATCCCCGCCCCGAGCTGCTGCTCGGCATTCAACTGGCTATGTGTCGTGGTCGCCGGGTGGATGGCCAGGCTCTTGGCATCGCCGACGTTGGCGAGATGCAGGAACAACTCGAGCGCCTCAATGAACTTCTGCCCGGCCTCACTGCCGCCCTTGAGTTCGAAGACAACCATGCCGCCGCCTTTACCACCGAGGTACTTCTGGCAGCGGTCGTACTCGGGGTCAGTGGAAAGCCCGGGGAAACGCACCCACTCGACCGCGTCGTGCCCCTGCAGATAGCGGGCAACTTTCAACGAGTTTTCACAGTGACGCGCCATGCGCAACGGCAAGGTTTCAATCCCCTGCAGGAACTGCCACGCGTTGTCCGGACTGATGCAGGCGCCCAGGTTGCGCAGCGGACCTGTGCGCATCCGAAGAATGTAAGCAAGCGGTGCCAACGGCTCAGGCAAGTCGTGCCCCCAGCGCAAGCCATGGTAAGAACTGTCCGGCTCGTCAAACAGCGGATGCTTGCCCGCACCCCAGTTGAATTTCCCCGAGTCCACCACGATGCCACCCAGCCCGATCCCGTGCCCGCCAAACCACTTCGTCAGCGAGTGCACCACGATGTCAGCACCGTGCGCCAGCGGCTTGGTCAGGTAGGGCGTGGAAAAGGTCGCGTCCACAATCAGCGGCAGCCCATGGGCGTGGGCAATCGCCGCAATCGCCTCCAGGTCCGCCACTTCCAGGGCGGGGTTCGATACCGTCTCACAGAACAAGGCCCGGGTGTTCGCATCGATCGCCGCCTCAAAATTGGCAGGATCGGTCGAGTCCACCAGACTGACATCAATCCCCATCTTCGGCAGAATGTCGTTAAACATCGTGTAGCTGCCGCCATAGAGGTTCCGGGCGGAAACAATGTTATCCCCCGACTGTGCCAGGTTGATGATGCTGTTAAAAATTGCCGCGGTCCCCGAGGAAAATCCCAGCCCGGCCATCTCATGGGCCCCTTCCAACAAACTCACCCGCTTTTCCAACACATCCGTGGTCGGATTCATCAGCCGGGTGTAGATGTTACCCAACTCTTTCAGCGCAAAAAGATTGGCCGCATGCTCCGTGGAGTCAAAAACAAAGGAGCTGGTGCGGTATATGGGAACGGCACAGGCATTGGTGGTCGGATCAGGCTGCTGCCCGCCATGCAGACATAAGGTTTCTAGTTTCATAATAGGTTCCAATAATGGAGCGCTATCCATGCCATAAACACAGCCAGACGCAAAGAACCGATTCCATCAACCGCCTCCAGCCGCCAGCGCAATCCCTACGGGAAAACCGTCACGGCTTTCACTCCGTCCCCTGACAGCAACCTAACGCATCGCATCAAACCGCCGATACATCAGGTCCTGATCGGAAATACCCGCCACCTTCGCCCGGGCATCCTCAACCCAAGCACGCTCCAACTCGTTTTTCGTGGGTCGCTTCGTTTCGTAATAAACACCGAATTTGCCGGGGAAATTCTCTTCGGTCTCCTCCGCCAGAGTCATCGCCTCAGCCGTCGATTCCATATTACGGGCCGACTCGTCCACCACATCAAAGCGCCCCCCTTTGCGAGGATTGCCGGCGTCAAACGCACCGGGAAAGAACATGGAACACTCGGAAAGCGTCTCCACCACCGCAAAACCGGGATGCAGGATCGCACGCTCGAACATCTCGTCCATGTGCTTGATCTGCGTGGTGTGGGTCCGGGCAATAAAGGTGGCACCACTCGCAACAAGCTGCGCCATCGGGTTGACCGGCCGGTCAATGGCGCCACGGGGGTCGGTCTTGGACACACGGCCGACCGGCGTCGTCGGACTGGTCTGATTCTTGGTCAGGCCATACACCTGGTTGTCCATCACCACATAGGACAGGTTCACATTCTTGCGCGCCGCATGGGTCAGGTGATTCCCCCCGATGGAATACCCGTCACCGTCACCACCAAAAACAAAAACATGCAGGTCCGGACGCGACAGCGAAATTCCGGTCGCAAGCGGGAGCGCCCGACCGTGGATAAAGTGGATACCATGGGCATTCACGAAGTAAGGAAAACGCGAAGAACATCCGATACCCGACACACACACAATCTTCTCGTGCGGGATTTCAAGCTTCTGGACAATATTGAAAAATGAGGCGAGCACTGAGAAGTCGCCACAACCTGGACACCAGGTCGGTTTGTCGGCCTTCAGTTGCTTCTTGGTAAGCTTTTCAGCAGGTGCGGTAGAGGACATTTTGATAGATGATTAAGGATTCAAGTTCAGGGTCTTAAACAGCGAGGATTTTTTCGGCTTCGTCAACAAGCTCAGCAACACGAAAGCCCAGCCCCTCGACCTTGTTGAGCGACTGGATACGGGGGTCACACAGCTTGGCCCGGAGGAGGGTGGCAAGCTGGCCATATCCATAAACACCCGAATCATTCATTTCAGGGACAAGGACATGCCGGTAGCGGTCAAAAATATCTCCCAGGCCGGCCCGCAGAGGATGAATGTTACGAATGTGCATACACCCCACCCTGTGCCCCTTCTGCCGGAGACGCTCGGTGGCCTCCTTGACGGGCCCATAGGTCGAGCCCCAGCCGACGAAGAGCAAATCGCCGTCGGTGTCACCATGGAACGAGGGTGGCGGCAGTGAATGCGATAGCTTCACCAGCTTCTCACGCCGCTTCGCCGTCATGGCGGCATGGTTCTGAGGATTACCCGACGGATGCCCCCACTCATCATGCTCAAGTCCTGTCACCACCGGATATTTCCCCGCCTTCGACGGCGACCCCGGAGGTGAGTGACGCGTCATCTTATCCAGCGGGTAGGGTTTAAAATCCTCGTCCCGCTCCGCGATATCCAGCTGAGGCTCTTCCCACCATTTTTCCAAATCCGGTTGGGTGAAGGCCTCAATCCGCGTGGCGATCGACTGGTCCGATAAAATGATCACCGGCGTCGAATACTCACGCGCAATACGGCACGCCCTCAAGGCCGTGTAAAAACAGTCCTTCACACTCCGGGGAGCCAGCACCACCCGTGGCGCATCACCATGGGAACCGTAAATCGCCTGCATCAAGTCGGATTGCTCCACCGAGGTCGGCAAACCTGTCGACGGACCACCACGCTGGACATTGACCACCACCAACGGCAACTCGGCCATCGATGCATACCCCAACGCCTCGGACTTCAAGGCCAGCCCGGGCCCGGATGACCCGGTCACCGCCAAATGCCCGGAATAGGACATCCCAATCGCCATGCAGACCGCCGCGAGCTCGTCCTCACACTGGATGAACGAGCCACCATACTTCGGAAACTCGGAACGCAAAATCTCCATGATACTCGTCCATGGGGTGATGGGATAGGCCGCGCCATACCGGCATCCTCCCGCAATAAGCCCCAGGGCAATCATCGTATTCCCGTCGGCAGAAATCCGCTTCTTCCCCTTGCTCTCGCCGGGCGCCATCGGCATGTGCGCGATACTCGTCACCGGCCACGCATAGCCCGCATCAAAGGCCAGCATCGCATTGCGCAAGACTCCCTCGGACTTACCCCCGAACTTCTTGGCAATGATCCCGCTCATCTTCTCCCGATCAAGCTCGTAGACCGCACACAGCAGACCTAACACAAAAATGTTCTTGCCCCGGTTCTTGGCGGACCCGCCGAGGGCCTCAATCGTCGCCGAGGTGAACGGCACCCCAATATGCCGGATGCCACGCTCCTCCTTGATCTCATCGACCTGGTCACTGTCGTAAAAACAAACCCCGCCATCACGCAGAGATGCCAGATGAGCGTCATAGGAATCCTGGTAAAAGGCCACCAGCATATCCGCGTCGTCTCCGGGGTGAAGCACCTCCCCCGATCCCAGATGGACCTGGAATATCGAGGCCCCCCCGGAAATCGTCGCGGGGATCGTCATATATGTCATGACCTCACTCGCCGTCGAGCCGGCAAGCTGGGCCAGAAAGCCACCGACGGACTGGATGCCATCTTGGGAATATCCGGCAAGGCGAATGACAGCATTTTTCAGCGTGTCCGGCACAGGAGAAGCGGTTGAATTAGCCATGTAAATGATTGGTACCTGCATGCCCATAGCATGAAGGGTAAAATTCGAAAGGAAAAAGACAGATTACAAAACAAATAAGAACCCCTGCGGCCCATTCCAAGACTTGACGCCCCCCATTCCTTCGCTATGCTCCGCGCTCCAATCACCTCATTCGCATGGCACTGATCGTTCAAAAATACGGCGGCACCTCCGTCGGCAGCCTCGACCGCATCCGCAACGTCGCATCACGCATTAAGCGCCTGCGCGACCAGGGCAACCAGGTGGTCGCCGTCGTTTCCGCCATGGGCGGCGTCACCGACCAACTCCTCGGCATGGCCCGCGAGCTCAACGCCGACCCTCCCGAGCGCGAACTCGACGTCCTCCTCTCCAGCGGCGAACAGCAGTCGATCGCCCTGCTCGCCATGGCCCTGCAAAACATCGGTGTCGATGCCGTCTCCGCCACCGGCAGACAGGCCGGCATCACCACCGTCGGCAGCCACACCCGCGGACGCATCGACGCGATCGATCCTACTATGCTCCAGGGCTATCTTGACGAGCAGAAGGTCGTCATCGTTGCCGGCTTCCAAGGCATCACCAGGGGCGGACAGATCCACACCCTCGGGCGCGGCGGCTCCGACCTGAGCGCCATCGCCGTGGCCGCCGCGCTCAAGGCCGACGTCTGCCAGATCCTTACCGACGTCGACGGCGTTTACACCTGTGACCCGCGCATCGTCAGCAACGCCCGCAAGCTCCCCGAAATCTCTTACGACGAAATGCTCGAAATGGCCTCCTCCGGGACCAAGGTCATGCAATCGCGCTCCGTCGAATTCGCCAAAAAATACGGTGTTGTCTTCGAGGTCTGTTCAAGCCTCAACGACAACCCAGGAACCCTAGTCACCGAAGAACATCCCGCCATGGAAGCAGTAGTCATCCGAGGAGTCTCCATCGAGCGCTCCCAAGCCCGCGTCACCATCACCGATATCCCGGACACCCCCGGCAACTCGGGAAAAATCCTCGGCTGCCTCGCCGATGCCGAGATCAACATCGACATGATCGTCTCCAACATCGCCAGCGATGGCATGGCACGCCACTCGTTCACCATGCATACCAACGACCTCGGCCGCGCCCAGGCCGCGCTCAAACCCGTTCTCGGCGAGCTTTCCCCGGACGCCCAGATCGAAACCGAAGCCGCCCTCGCCAAACTCAGCACCGTCGGTATCGGCATGCGCTCCCACTCCGGCGTGGCCGCCAAAATGTTCAAGGCACTCGGCGACGCCGGCATCAACATCGGCATGATCTCCACTTCCGAAATCAAAATCTCCGTGACGGTGGACGAAGCCGATATCGAAGACGCTGCCCGCGTTGTCCACGAGGCATTCGACCTCGATAAAAAACCCGAGGCCTAGCCCGCGACGTACAGCGCATGGCCAGGCATCACTACAAGTCCCCCACCCCATCAGCCCCGGCCAAAGACCTGCATGGCCCGTATGGCGTGTTTCGCAACAACGGCAGACTCGGCGCCGCCCTCGTCAGCCTGTTCGTTATTGAGGCCATGCTGACGTTATTCGTCATCCTGCTCAACCAAGCCGCCGACACCTCCTCCCTTTCCCTGGATGCCGACAAACTGCGGGAGACCGTCGCCATGACGGGATGGGCGCAAAGTACAACCCGCGCCCTCATTGTCGCGCTCTTCTGCCTCTGGCTCAACCGCAGCTGCAAAAACGGCTGGCTTCTCGACGCGCCGAAAATGCAAACGACACCCGGGATGGCCGTTGGCTACCTCTTCATACCCGTGCTCTTCCTCTGGAAACCCCTCACAACCCTCAAGGAAATCCGCAACGCCAGCTACGGACGCCGCGATGCCTTGAATACCATCCTCCCCCTCTGGTGGTTTTTCCTCCTCGCCACCTGTCTCATCACCACTGGCTCCGGCGTACTCCAGCAAGACGGCCACAGCCCGGAAACATTGTCGATTGCGCAAAAACTAACCACCGTTTCCGCGCCACTCACCATCGTCCTCGACTACCTCGCCATCACACTCGTCATCGGCGTCACCCTCGCCCAACACCGGCGAATGTCACTCTGGCGGACTCCGTAAAAATAGCACCCATTTCCACCTGCGGCTTTACATTGCCCGATCTTTCCCCGATGCTTGGTGAATGCGAATTATTGGAGCCCTCTGGGGATTACTAGGCGTCACCACACTGATCGGCAGCGCCATCTACCGCCTCACCCCCAAGGCGATCGAGGCGCTGGAAATGGGACTCAGCCTCGGGCAGTGGATCGCCCTGGTCGGGTTCGCCCTCTTTATGCTTGTCGCCGAAGGCTACCGCGGCTTCCAAAAGAAGTTCGCGCCCCGCACCGCCGCGCGCGTCAAGTACCTCCATGACCACCCGACCCCACTGCGCATGCTGCTCGCCCCGTTTTTCTGCATGGGATACTTCCACGCCAAAAGGAAAACCCAACTCACCGCCATCATCCTCACCCTCGGCATCATCATGCTCGTCATCCTCGTCCACTTCTGCCCGCAGCCCTGGCGCGGCATCATTGATTTCGGCGTCGTGCTCGGCCTCACCTGGGGGATCATCTGCTTCTGGATCTTCACCTTCCAGGCGATGACCAACAAGGATTACCCGCACTCGCCCGAAACCCCCGACTGCTAGGCTGTCACCATTTTTCATTGAACCAATCTTTTTCAGTGATAGGATGAAGTTGTCCAAGGCTCTTCATTCGCCATGCTTTGCCTCCGCGCCATCCTCACCCTCCTGCTCGCACTTCAGGTCGTCAACCCGATGTGCTGCTGCACGGGGTGCGCCGAGGGAACCGGGTCATGCTGCGAAGCCAGCACGGCCAGGGCTCCCGACCAGGCCCCTACCACGGCGCCCAGTTGCTGCTCCCGCACCAGCCCTGCCGATTGCACTGACCCCGGCAGCCAGGGAGTAAGTTCCAATGAGCCAAGCCCGGGTGATCAACACCCGTGCCTATGCGCCTCCAAGCAGACATATACCAAATACGCCCAAGCCACCATCCCCTGTGCCCAGGCCACCACGCTCCCCGAGCCCTCCGTCATCGAGCTGCTCCCCCTGGCCACCGCCCACGCCCTCGCCACCGCCCCGCCCAAGGTAGAGCACCACCCGCCCGGCCCACCGCTCCGGCTCCGCTATTCCATATTCCGACTTTGATCCCGGAAACAAGCCCCCACGCACGTGGGTGAGCAGGCGTGCCCGTCCTACCCGGCCGCATCCCACCCCACGCGCCCCCCACACGTGCCCGTCCGTGATGGCCCCAGCACGTCCATGCCGCAATCACGCCATTACCCAATTGGCGATCTAACAGAAAAACAAAAAACCAGGGAACCAAAAACCCATAAAAACCATGACTACACAGAAATACATCCAACTCGCCGCGATCGTTGTCGCCGCCCCTCTCATCTTCGCATCATGCGGGGAAAAGAAATCCGATGACACCGCTCAAAAAGCCGACTCCGAAGCCCCGGCAGCCAAGCCCTATCCACTCGATACCTGCCTCGTCTCCGGCGAGGAACTCGGTTCGATGGGGGCCCCCTACGTCTTTGTCCACGAAGGCCAGGAGATCAAGATGTGCTGCAAAAAATGCCTCCCGAAATTCAACGCCGACCCCGCCAAGTACCTGGCCATGTTAAAACAAGGCAAAGCCGCAAGCGCCGCGCACGAGCACGGCGACCACTGTGACCACAACCATTAACCCACTACCAGACCCTCCCGGTATCCGGGGCACCAACGCCCCGGATACCACCACCCTCCACCCCCAACGAGAAAATGAGACTCCTCACCCTCCGCTCCAGCATGATCGTCGTGATCCTGTCCGGATGCCAGACACCTGATACCCGTGACAGCGCGGTTCCAGCCGCCAGCGACCTGCCGGGTGCCTCCACCCGGGCAAGCCACTACAGCATCCCTGCCAGCGCCGGCGTTGAACAACTCGTTGCCCAAGCCCTGACCCATCACCCGTCACTCACCGCAGCCCAACAAAAAATCAACCGCCTTCAGGCCAAGGTCCCCCAGGAACGGTCATTGCCCGATCCCAAGGCACGCATCAGTGGAGGTAACCTCGCAGAAACGGCCGCCGGCCAGGTTGATGCCATGGCCGGTGTCGAACAACAAATCCCCTTTCCCGGCAAACGCCGGGCCATGGCGCTCGCGGCCCAAAAGGAGGCCGACGCCGCCCGGGCCGAACGCGCTCATCTCAAACTCCAGATCGCCGAGCGGGTCCGCTTCGCCTACTGGGACCATTATCTCGCCCAGCAAAACCAGCGCATCAACCGGGAAAACAAAGAGGTCCTCCAAACCGTTTTGGAAATCGTCCAAGCCCGTGTCAAAGCCAATCAGGGCACCCAAACCGACATCCTCAGAGTCGCCACCGAGATCAGCAAGGTCGACCAACAACTCATCACCGCAAGACAACAAATCCACAGCACCCAAGCCCGGCTCAACGCCTTGCTTAACCGCCCCGCCGGCTCACGCCTGCCCTATCCGAAACGCTCATCCGTCCCCAGCTCCAGCAGCCTTGACCAACTCATCGCCAGAGCGGAATCATCGCACCCCAGTGTCAAAGCCGGCCAGGCACGCGTCACCGCATTCAAACACCGGCTCCACAAAGCCCGGCTCGATGCCTACCCGGACTTCCTCATCGGCGCCCAGCACGCCTGGGTGTCAAACACCGGCCTCTCCCCCGTTGCCAACGGGCGCGACCAAACCATGCTCACCCTTGGCGTCACCCTGCCGCTCTGGCAAAAACCCCGCCGTGCCAAAATCCGTGAAGCCAGTGCCGGTGTCGCTGAAATGCAGGCCGGTATCGCCAGCTCGCGTGCGGAGCTGCGCCAACGCATCGAGGACGCATGGTTCCGCGCCAAGTCGTCCCGGGAAATGATCGCCCTGTTCGATCAACGTCTCATCCCGGATGCCCGGCAGGCCCACGAACTATCACTGCAATCGTACAGCGCCGGCAAACAATCATTTGTCGATGTGCTCGATACCTGGCGGCTCCTGCTCAAATTCCAACTGCAGCAGGAAGGCAACCGCGCCTCACTCGGAAAAGCATCCGCCGCCCTGAAAAGCGCCGCCGTCATCCGCTAACCAATCACCCCCCTCACACTCCTCTCACCATGAAAACATCCCAATTTCTCAAGCCCCTCGTATTCCTGGTTCAAAAACCAATGACCATCCTGCTTCCCATCCTGTTGTTTGTTGCGGGGTGGTGGTTCGCCTTGCCGTCAAAAAAGCATGATGGCCACAAGAGATCCAGCGCGGAAGACTCCCAGGTCTGGACCTGCTCGATGCATCCCCAGATCCGCCAACCCAACCCCGGCCTCTGCCCGATCTGCAACATGGACCTCATCCCGCTCAAATCAGAAAATAACAACGCAGGCCTGCGCGAAATCTCCATCAACCCCCATGCCTCCGCATTACTCGACCTGCGCGTCAGCCCGGTCATGCGCGCCCCGGCCCAAGTGAATGTCAGCCTGTTCGGAAAAATCGACTACGACGAGCGCAGCATCGTCACCACCACCGCCCGCATGAGCGGCAGACTCGACCGGCTCTATGCCGATTTCACCGGAACCACGGTCAGCAAAGGCGACGCCATCGCGGAAATCTACAGCCCGGAACTCTACGTGGCCCAGCAAGAACTCATCCAGGCCATCCAGTCCATCAACACCCCCTCATCCCCCACCGTCAAAAAACTCCGGGCCACCCTCCTCGATGCCGCCCGCGAAAAACTAAGGCTGTTAGAACTTACGGACCAACAAATTGCCCAGATCGAAAAACAGCTCAAACCCAGCGACCACATCACCCTGACAGCCCAACAAGACGGCATTATCGTCAAACTCAACGCCAAGGAGGGCCAGTATCTTAAAACCGGCGACCCCCTCTTCGGCATCGCCAAACTCAACTCCGTTTGGCTCAAAATGGAAGCCTACGAATCCGACCTCCCCTGGTTGCGTTACGCGCAGGACGTCGCATTCAATGTCGAAGCCATCCCCGGAAAAACCTTCCACGGCCGCATCGCCTTCATCGCCCCCCAGCTCGACCCGAAACGACGTATCGTCAAGGTCCGTGTCAACGTCGACAACAAGGGCCTCCTGCTCAAACCCGGCATGTTTGCCAAAGCCTCCGTGCAGGCCGAAGTCGCCTTGCACGGGCGCGTGCTCAGCGCCGACCTCGCCGGCAAGTGGATCAGCCCGATGCATCCGGAAATCGTCAAAGACGGCCCCGGCGAATGCGATATCTGCGGCATGCCGCTCGTGCCGGCCGAAAAACTCGGCTTCATCGCACCCGACCAACCCACTGAAAACCCACTGCTCGTACCCGCATCCGCCGTGCTGCGCACCGGTAAACGCGCCCTTGTCTACGTCCGTATCCCCGGAACGACCGAACCCGTGTTTGAAGGTCGCGAAATCGTTTTAGGCCCCAAAACCGGTGACTTCTTCATCGTCGATCATGGCCTCGACGAGGGTGAGCTCGTCGTCACCCAAGGTGCCTACAAACTTGACAGCGAACTGCAGATCCAGGCCCGCCCGTCCATGATGAACCCGAACGCCGGACTGGTGGAACGGCCCGCCGGACAGGCCCCGCAACAAATCCTCGCGCAGTGGCCGCCGGTCCTCCGCGCCTATGGGGAACTCGAACAGGCCGTGGTGGACCGGGATGATGAACAGGCCCGCAACCACCTCAACGCCATGTTATCCGCCCTCGAAAAAATGAAGACCGACCAGCTCCAGCCCAAGGAGCTCGCCCTCTGGAAGGAATTCTCGATGCGCCTCCATAACACGCTCGCCGCCGTCAGCGCTGCCGATGCCTCGTCACTCGGACAAATCCGCCGGCAGATGATGGAAACCGGACGCTTCACCGGCCTGCCCTACCAAGCCATCCCCGCGGCCAAAATCGATCCGGCATGGGTCGTTCCTCTGCAAAATGCCACCCGTGCCTACCTCAACATTACCCGGCCGCTCGCCGAGGACAAAGCCGGGCCCGCCAGCGAGGCGCTCCCGACGCTGCTCGAAGCCATCGCCGAACTCCCCGATGACCCGGACAAGGAACAGCTCCTCACCGCCACCCGGCAATTGCAGAAAACAACCGAACTCAAGGCGCTGCGCAAAAAACTCCCGCCCGTCTCGAAACATCTCATCGCCCTGGTCAGGAAACACGGCATCAACCAACTCGGCAACCTCTACGTCGTCCACTGCCCGATGGCCAACGGAGGCCAGGGCGCCGACTGGCTCAGCACCATCCCCGAAGTCCAGAACCCCTACTTCGGCAGCGGCATGTACAATTGCGGAGACGTCACCGACACCCTGTCGTTAGAAGATTCAAAAAACAAACTCCAAAAACCAAAAAAAGAGGATCACCTCAATCACTAGAGCCCCCCCACCGCGCGTTCTCCTGACCCCTGACCCCTGACCCCCGACTCCCGACTCCCGACTCCCGACCCCGACTCCCGACTCCTCCGACCATGCACCGCATCATCCATTTCTGCCTCAACCAAAAACTGGCTGTCCTCATCCTGCTCACCTTCGTCATCGGCTGGGGCGTGCGCGTCGCTCCCTTTGACTGGGATACGGGCATTTTCCCGCGCGACCCGGTCGCCGTCGACGCCATCCCGGACCTTGGCGACAACCAACAAATCATCTTCACCGAATACATGGGACGCTCGCCCCAGGATGTCGAGGACCAGATCAGCTATCCGCTTACCGTCTCACTTTTAGGCATCCCCGGCGTGCAGGAAGTGCGCAGCTACTCCATGTTCGGCTTTTCCTATGTCTATCTCATTTTCAAGGAGGATGTGGATTACTACTGGAGCCGGAGTCGCATCCTGGAAAAACTCAACAGCCTGCCCGCCGGATTGCTCCCCGATGGTGCCACCCCGACGCTAGGTCCCGACGCCACCGGACTCGGCCAGGTCTACCAGTATTACCTCGAAGGGCAGGACCCCGACGGCAACCCGACCCCGGGATGGAACCCCGAGGAACTCCGGTCACTGCAGGACTGGTATGTGCGCTACTCACTCCTCGGCGCCGAGGGCGTCGCCGAGGTCGCCTCCGTCGGAGGGTTCGTCAAACAATACCAGGTCGAAGTCGATCCGATCAAACTCCAGGCATGGAATGTCACCCTCGCCGAGGTCGCCAACGCCGTGCGCAAAAGCAACATGGAAACCGGGGCACGCAACCTCGCCATCAACGGCGTGGAATACATTCTCCGGGGCACGGGATACATCCGCGAACTCGATGACCTGCGCGACGCCGTGATCGCCGTGCGCGACAACACCCCGATCACCATCGCCCAGGTCGCTACCGTCCAGCTCGGCCCCGAGCTGAGGCGCGGCGCCATCGATGTCAACGGAGCCGACGCCGCCGGCGGAATTGTCGTCGCACGCTATGGCGCCAATCCCATGGCAACGATCAAAAGCACCAAGGCCAAAGTCAAAGAAGTCTCAGCCGCCCTGCCCGTCAAAGTCGTCGTCGACTGGCAAAAAACCGACCGCGATGCTGTCGGAAAATTCGCCGATGAGCATGACATCTCACCCGCATTCGCCAGCGCAGCCCCTGCCGAAACCACACTCAACCAAGACGCCTGGCTTCCCTGGACCAACACCCACGAGCGCGACCATTGGCCGGAGTGGATGAACACATCCAAGGTCACCATCGTGCCCTTCTACGATCGCTCCGGCCTCATCGCCGAGACGCTCAACACCCTGGACGCCGCACTCATGCAACAGATCCTCGTCACCATCATCGTGGTGATCATCATGGTCCTCCACTTCCGCAGCAGCGTCCTGATCTCCGCCATGCTCCCGCTTGCCGTGCTGATCACCTTCATCGCCATGAAGCTGTTCAAGGTGGATGCCAACATCGTCGCCCTCTCCGGCATCGCGATCGCCATCGGCACGGTCGTTGATGTCGGTATCGTCCTCACCGAGAATATCATCAGGCACCTCAAGGAGGCCAAGCCGGGTGCCAGCTCCGCAACCGTCATCTATGATGCCGTCACCGAGGTTTCGGGTGCCGTCACCACCTCGGTCATGACCACCGTCATCAGCTTTCTGCCCGTCTTCACCATGACCGGGGAGGCGGGGCGACTCTACCGCCCGCTCGCCTTCACCAAGTCCTTCGCGCTGATCGCCTCCATCATCGTCGCCCTGACCATCATCCCCCCGATCGCCCATTTCCTCATGGGAACCCTGCCCAAATGGCTGCAAACGGAGAAAAAAGGGTCGGCGCAACCCTCCCCGAAAACGCTTGGCCGCAGGGGGCTCATCACGGCCCTCCTCGGGGTCGGCGCAGGCATCGCATTCGGCTTCTCCATGTCTCTGGCGCTCGTGTTAGCCGCCCTGGCCGTGCTCAATGCCTTCCATTCAAGACTATCACCCCGCCTGCAAAAAACCGGCATGCTCACCACCAACATCGTTATCGCCCTGGTTGTCGGCTGGCTGTTAGCCGAAAACTGGATGCCGCTCGGTCTTGATGCACCCACCTCCACCAACTTCCTCTTTGTCATCGTCATCCTCGGTGGCCTGCTTCTCATTTTCAAGCTCTTCGAGCTGGCCTACGCCCGCATTCTGGGCTGGTTCCTTGATCACAAAGCCATCTTCCTCAGCATCCCCCTGATGATGCTCGCCATGGCGGGATGCATTTGGCTCGGCTTCGGCAACCTGACATCAGGCCTGCCCAACGGCGTCAAAAACACCGCGCTCTATCAGGATATCGATCAGAAATTCCCCGGCCTCGGCAAGGAGTTCAGGCCCGCCCTCGACGAGGGGTCATTCCTGGTCATGCCCACCGTCAGTCCCCACGCATCGATCAAGGAAGCCACCGAGGCGCTGCGGACACTCGATGCCGCCATCGCTGCCATCCCGGAGGTTTCCCAGGTCGTCGGGAAAATTGGCCGGGCCGAGTCAGCTCTCGACCCCGCGCCCATTTCCATGATCGAAACCATCGTCAATTACCGCTCGGAATTCCGCACCGACGCCCATGGCCAAATCCTCACCTTCGCAGTCGACGACCGGGGCGACTACATCTACGACAGCAATGGCAAGCTGGTCGTCGACAAAAGGGGCAAACCCTTCAGGCAATGGCGGCCGCATATCAAGAGCGCCGATGACATCTGGCAGGAGATCAGCAAGGTCACCCAGGTCCCCGGCCTCACCGGCGCGCCCAAGCTCCAACCCATCGAAACCCGTCTGGTCATGCTGCGCACCGGCATGCGCGCGCCCATGGGCATCAAGATCAAGGCGCCCACCCTGCTCGCCCTCGAGGACTTCGGCCTCCAACTCGAACGGCTCATGCGTGCAAGCGGCATCCCGGGACTCGATGTCAACAGCATCAACGCCGACCGCATCGTCGGCAAACCCTACCTCGAAATCCACCCCGACCGCGAGGCGGCGAAACGCTACGGACTGAATGTCATCGACATCCACCAGACCATTCAGACCGCGATTGGCGGCGAGATCGTCACCACCACCGTCGAGGGACGGGAGCGCTACGACGTCCAGGTTCGCTATGCACGCGAAGCCCGCGACTCGGTTGAGGCGATCGAAAAAGTCCTGATCAAAACAAAAGAAGGCGCGCAAGTCCCGCTTGGCCAGGTTGCCGACATCGCCTACGTCCGCGGGCCGCAAGTCATTAAAAGCGAAGACACCTTCCTCACCGGCTACGTCACCTTCGGCTCCAACCCGGGGTTTGCCGAGGTCGATGTGGTCGAGGACGTCCAGGCCTACCTCGAGGCCCGGGAAGAGGCAGGTCAGCTCAAACGCAGCGGAGGCATCCGTTACGAATTCGCCGGCAACTACCAGTCAGCGCTCGAATTCGATCGAAACATGATGGTGATCATGCCGCTCGCCCTGCTCGCCATTTTCCTGATCCTCTATCTGGAAAACCGCTCTGTGCTCAACACCCTCATCATTTTCAGCGGCATCGCCGTGGCCTTCTCCGGAGGGTTCGTCCTTTTGTGGTGCTACGGTCAGCCGGGCTTCATGAATGTCAGTGTCTTTGGACACAACATGCGCGAGCTATTCCAGATCAGTCCGATCAACCTATCCACGGCCGTATGGGTCGGTTTCATCGCGCTGTTCGGTATTGCCACCGATGACGGCGTTGTCATCTCGACCTACCTGCGCCAGCGGTTCAAGCAAGACAAGCCCCAGACGATCGAGGCAACCAGAGCCACTACCATCCTCGCAGGAAAGCGACGTTGCCGGCCCTGTTTGATGACGACGGCCACCACGCTGCTGGCTCTGCTTCCCGTGCTGACCTCGACCGGCCGCGGGGCCGACATCATGGGCCCCATGGCGGTGCCCATCTTCGGCGGCATGCTCGTCGTGCTCCTCACCATGTTTGTCGTCCCGGTGCTCTTCTGCGCGACCCAAGAGCTGGCGGTCAAAGCAAAGCGCCGCGGGTAGACCGCATCAAATCCGCAGACACTGCTTTTTCTCATTGATCACCGGCATCTCGGCGCGGGTGACAAACACCGTCTGGCGGTGGATGGAAATAAGCATGCCAACGGCAAAAAGGGTGAACAGCATGTTGGTTCCACCGTAGCTGATGAACGGCAAGGGCAGGCCCGTGTTCGGCAAAACAGCCGTACAGACGCCAATGTTCATCATCGCCGGAATCACGATGATACTGGTGAGCCCGACCGCCAGCAACTTGCCAAAAATGTCCCTGGCGTGCATGGCAATCGCAATGCCATATACCACGATTACCACAAAACAAAACACGCTGCCCAGCGTGAACCAAAGCCCAAGTTCCTCGCCAATCGCAGGGAAAATAAAGTCCGTATGCGCCTCCGGGAGATAGCCGTGCTTCTCCACACCATTGCCCAGACCCGTGCCATTGACGCCGCCGTTGGCAAAGGCATAGAGGCCGTGTAGCTGCTGGTAACCGTCGCCGAGCCGGTACTTGTCCGATTCGAGATCGAACAAGGCGTAAATCCTGCCCATCCGCTCTTCGTTCGCCCTGACAACAACCGTCATGCCCGTGATCGCCATGGCCGCAGCCCCTCCCAGATAGGGCAAGCGGGCACCGGCGACAAACATCACCACCGCCCCCGCAGCGCCAAGGGCGACGGCGGTGCCCATGTCCTTTTCAAAGAAAATCAAAACCACCGGAATCCCCAGAAGCGCGGCCGGCCAAATGAAGCCTTTGAACAACTTTTTGTTTTCCGTCTGAAAATGGGCGTACCAAGCCGCCAGCGCCATGATGACAAAAATCTTGGCGATCTCCGAGGGTTGGAACTGAGGCACGCCAGGAACCTTAACCCAGCGCGCTTCCCCCTTGATACTCTGGCCCACACCCGGCAAATAGCACAGGCCTAACAAAATGCAGGACCCCACAAGCAAGGGAATCCAGAAGGGCTGCAATTTTCGGTAGTCGACCATGGAAATCAGCACCGCGCCGAGGAGGCCAAAGCCAATCCACATGGCCTGTTTCCGGACCAGCGCGTAGCCGTCGACCTCATCATCCCAGACGCTGGTGCTGGTGAGCATCACCAGGCCGAGCGTCACCAAAGCGGTGACAGCCAGGCACAGGAATACAGCATTTTTACGTCCCATGGGTTGTGGTCGGTGGTGTCGTTATGACGGGAACAATAGTCCGGGATCGGGAAATTATTTGCTGGGAATCTTGATCTCGCGACCCGCATACAGCTTGTTCGGATCTTTGATTCCGTTCAGCTTGAGGATATTGTCGCGCGACACCTTGTAACGGTTGGAAATACGCCACAACGTGTCGCCACTCTTGATGGTGTATCGCTCACCGCTGTCAAGCACGTCCGGGGAGGCGGCGGGACGGCTTACGTTCGGCTTCACCACAATGGCCTTGGGTGCGTTGGAAACATCCGGCTCGGATCCGCTTTCGACCGCACGGAAGGGGGCCGCCGCGGGCGTCGAGTCGGCATCCACAACGGCAACAGCAGGCTGTACCGGGCGCGGCATCGGGGTGTCATTGACAACCACGGGACGCGACGACAGCTCGGCGGGCAAGTCGAGCACCACACCGGCGCGAAGTGGCCGGTTGCTGTTCAGGGCACGCAGCGACGTTTCATCGACGTGACGCACCTGGGCGATCCTCTGATAGGTGTCGCCGGTCACGACGATGTAGCGTTCCGAGGAAGGATCCTCGACCGGCGCTGCAGGTGCCGCGGGAGTGACGGCTGCCACAACAGGCGTGGAAGCATTGACCTCAGGCTCGGCAGTCGCGGCAATGGCGGCGGCGGCTGATTTGCCCGAATCTGCGGTCGATTCGCTGTCATTGCCGAAAAACGTGCTGTGGACGTAGATGGCTCCGATGGCAAGGATGTGCAGGACTAGGATGATGAGCAGGGCCCGTCCGATCCCGACGTTGGGCACGTCGGATTCCAGATCGATATGGGCGTCTGCCGTGGCCGTGGCTGCGTGCAGTCTGCGTTTGCGACCTGTTTTAGCATAAAGCACCCGGAAATTCGATTCGGATGGGTTGCTTCTTTTTGTTTGGATTGTCTTTTTCATAACGACTTATGGTTTGGTTTTTGGGGCTGTGGGTTGGGGTGATGCAGGAACATCAGGGCTTTGTTTCTAGGGCGTGGGGTTTACTTCAGTTGTTTGACGATGCCGCGGAAGCGATCGCCTCGTTCTTCATATCCGGAGAACATGTCAAAAGACGAGGTCCCCGGAGAGAAAAGGATGGTGTCACCATGGCGGGCCATGGAGCTGGCACAATGGACCGCCTCCTCCAGCGAGGACGCCACCGTGGTCGGCACAGTGCCGGAAATAGGTGCCAAGGCCTCGGCCAGCTGAGGCGCAATTTCGCCGAAAACGACGATGCCCTTGGTCGTGTCTTTCAGCCGTGGCAACAAGGTGCTGTAATCCAGCCCCTTTTGCTTGCCCCCGGCAATGAGCACGACCGGGCGGCACTGGGAGCGAAGCGCACTGTCAAGCGCATGCAGGTTGGTCGCCTTGGAATCATTGATGTACTCGATGCCATCCAGGGTGCGGACAAGCTCGCAGCGGTGCACCGGCGGGGCAAAGCCACGCAATGCCTCAGAGGCAGCGGCGGCAGGAACACCCAGTGCCGAGCATGCCGCCACGGCCGCCATGGCATTTTCCGCATTGTGCAGTCCACGCAACCGGGTGACGGACAGGTCGACGATTTTTGCACCGCCACAACAAATCCAGCCGTCCTCCAGGGTGTAGTCGGCGGCGGCCTCGGTCGAGAACGTGCTGATGACCGCGTCCCGCTCACCGATATCCTCACCGGCCCGGACAATGATGCTGTCCTTTTCGGTCAGGTTTTCGAACACTCGGAGCTTCGCCTTTTTATAGGCTTCCAGCGTGGGGTAGCGGTCCATGTGGTCGGCGGAGAAATTCAACCAAATCACCACGTCGGGGTGCAACTCTTTGATGGTCTCCAGTTGGAAGGAACTGACCTCGAGGGCCGCCACCTCCGGTGGGGTAGCCATCAGGGGGAGTTCGCAAAAGGGGACACCGTAGTTGCCGCAGGCCCGGCAACTCACGCCATTCTGGTTGAGGATGCGTTCGACCATCTCGGTGGTGGTCGTTTTGCCATTCGTTCCCGTGATCGCGATGATACGCCCCTCGTAGAAGCGGTAGGCAAGTTCGACTTCACCGATCATTTCACCGGCATTGCCAGCGTAGGCTTTGACAAAGTCACCGGTGCCATCGATGCCGGGCGAGACCACCAGCAGGTCGCAGCGGCTCGCCGCGCCCGTGGCCACGGTCGCCTGCGCTACAGCCGTCACCGCTGCCGGCAACCCGGTGACCGTTTCACGCGTATCGTGCACCGACACATCAGCCCCCTCCCGCAGCGCAAGCGCGGCGGCGGCCCGGCCGCTCGAGCCGGCACCGAGGATGATGACATGTTTGTTTGCCAAATTCATGTTAGACAACTTTTAGAACTGCAATTCCAATCAGGCCGCTGAAAATGGAAATGATCCAGAACCGGACGATGACCTGACTTTCATGCCAGCCGCGAAGTTCGAAATGGTGGTGGATCGGAGACATTGCAAAGATACGTTTCCCGGTGAGTTTGAAGCTGGCGACCTGGAGGATGACGGAAAGCGCCTCCATCACGAACACCCACCCGACGATCACCAGAAGCAACTCCTGTTTGGCGCAGATGGCCGCCGTGGCCAACGCGCCACCAATGGCGAGCGATCCCGTGTCACCCATGAAGACTTTGGCAGGGTGGCAGTTGTGCCAAAGGAATCCGAAGCCGGCACCGACAAGAGCCATCAGGAAAACCGCCAGCTCGGCAACGTGCGTATTGTAAGGGATGAAAAGGTATTCCTTGGCCATGTAGGCGTGGCCCGCAAGGTAGGCAATAACAGCGTAGGTCATGGCAACAGTGATTGTACAGCCCGTTGCCAGCCCGTCCAATCCGTCGGTCAGATTCACCGCATTGGAACAGCCCACCACAATGATGGCAAAGAACGGGATACAAAGATAACCCATGTCAAACAGCGGATATTTAAATAGGGGGAATGTCATCTCGCTGATCTTGAGAGGACTGTTCATCAGCGTATATCCCGCTGATTGCGTCTTATAGTAGAGGAAGGTTGCCGCAATGAGGCCAATGAAAAACTGCCAGAGAAGCTTGGTTCGTCCGCTGACACCATCCGAGCTCTTGAGCTTGACCTTCGTGTAGTCGTCCACAAATCCTAACATCCCCAGCGCCAGCATCACACAGGTCGTCACGGCAACAAAGGGATTGAGTGGCCGGCCGCAAATCAGCACCGCAGCCAGCACGCCACCGAGAATCATGACCCCACCCATGGTAGGCGTTCCCGCCTTCCCGCCGTGAAGCTCGTTGAGCTTGTGCACCTCCTCGGCGCTGCGGATCGGCTGCCCGACCTTGAGCGAAATCAATTTCCTGATCACCCACGGGCCATAGACAGCCGACATGACAAATGTCATCAGGCAGGCCAACCCGGCGCGCACCGTCAGGTATTGCAGCAGGTTGAGTACACGCAGGTTGTGTGCCCAGTCGGCCCCAGCCGCATAAGCATCACTCCAAATTTCGTAAATCCAGTATAGCATATCAGAATAAGTTGTTAGTCCGGTGCAAAGGCTTGGTTCATCACGTCCTCCATCCCGGCCATCCGGCTCCCCTTGAACAGGACGTTATCCCCTGCCCGGCAGTAATCCTTGAGCCATACGGCGGCGGCGACAGCATCATCAAAGTGCCGGGCGGTGTCATCGATCTCCTTCGCACCCTGGAAAATCTTTGCCGCGGCAGCCCCCACGCTGACCACCTGCAGGTTTTTCCCGGCGGCCAGTTTGCCGATCCGGAGGTGCTCGGCGTCGGCATGCATGCCAAGTTCCGCCATCATCCCGAGAACGCACACCCTGCGGGCACCCTTGTTCACGGGCAGGTCCGCCAGGGTTTCAATGGCTGCTTCGACAGAGTCGGGGTTGGCATTGTAGGTATCATCAATGACGGTGACGCCGTGCGAGACATAGCGGCGCAGTCGGCCGCTGGTCAGCCTGGCGGCATTCAAACCGGCGCCAATCTGCTCGGCATTCATGCCGAGGGCATAGCCTGCCGCAGCGGCTAGCAGCGCGTTGTTGACCATATGTTTTCCGCTGACCGAAATCTGGACCGGCACATCGTCATGGCCGTCGATGCAGAGATTGAAACTCGATCCCGTGTCGGTTATTTTCAAGTCCTCGGCGCGGACCGCACCACGGCCATTGCCGGCAATCATGACCTTGGCCCGGGTTCGGTCGATCAGGTAGTCAACAAAGTCGCAGCTGGCGGGGAGAATCAGCGTACCCTGCTCGGGCAGCGCCCGTGCCAGGGCGCCTTTCTCCTCGGCAATCCCCTTGCGCGACCCGAGGAATTCAATGTGCGCGCTGCCGATGTTGGTGATGATCCCCAAATCCGGGGCCGCAATCTCACAGAGGGGGGCAATCTCGCCCGCGTGGTTCATGCCCATTTCCCAGACACCCACCTGATCCTTCTCCTCGGTAGAGAGCACGCTCAATGGCAGGCCGATGTGGTTGTTCAGATTTCCCCTGGTCGCGTTGACATGGAATTTTTGGGAGAGGACCGAGGCGGCGAAGTCCTTGGTCGATGTTTTGCCATTCGACCCGGTGATGCCGACCACGCGGATGTCGAGTTGCTGTCGATACCACTTCGCGAGACGCTGAAGTCCGTAGAGTGTGTCTTTCACCAGCACCACCGGCACGCCAAGCTCAGTTCCACCCTCCGGCAGGGTGTCAAGCATCAGGCAGCCAGCGCCTTTTGCCACGGCATCTGCCACGAATTCGTGGCCGTCAAAGCTATCGCCACGCAAGGCGATGAACAGACAGCCCGCGGGCAGGTTCCTGCTATCCGTCGAAACCGCAGTCAGCAACTCGCCGGCGTCATGCCCGACAAGTTCGCCGCCACTGGCGGATACGATTTCTGTGATGCTGAGTGGTTTCATTCGTCCTGTCCCTCTGGCTTTGTCTTTTTCAAATTGATCGCCTTGTAGGCTGCGCGCCGATCATCAAAGTCGATGCGTTCGCCGGCGATTTCCTGATAAGGTTCGTGCCCTTTGCCGGCCACCAGGATGATGTCGCCCTCGCCTGAAATATTCACAGCGGTCTGGATCGCCTCCATGCGGTCGGGAATGCTTTGGTAGCGTTTTCCCACCATCCCTTTTTCCACATCCCGGATAATCGCATTAGGATCTTCCGACCGGGGGTTATCCGAGGTGATGATACAAACATCGCTGCCCTCGGCGGCAGCCTGCCCCATGGGCTGCCGCTTGGTCCTGTCACGGTCGCCACCACAACCGAACACCGTGATCAGGTTGCGAGGATTCAACTCACGCAGCGCGGCACAGGCATTAACCAGCGCGTCCGGGGTGTGTGCGTAATCGACAAATACCGTGGCACCATCGCGCGTGCCCACCTTTTCCATCCGCCCCGGAACCTGGGGGGCATCGGCAAGGGCCCGGACGGCATCACGCGGCTTGATCCCGGCTGCAATGCAAGCCGCCAGCGCGGCGCTGCAGTTATAAACATTGAATCGCCCGATGTAGGGAGTGCGCACGTGGTAATCGCGGCCCTTGAACTGGACATCGAATTCGGTGCCGCGCACCGTCTGCACCTCACGCCCGATGCGCAGGTCGGCATGCACGCCGTGACCGTAGGTGATGAAGTAAAGGCGGCCTTCAAACTCCTCGACCAGCCGCTGGCCATAGGGGTCGTCGAGATTGACCACGGCCGTCGGTTTCTTGTCGCCCTGCTGGGTTTCGAGGAGCTCAAAAAGACGGCATTTCGCAGCGAAATAGCTGTCCATGTTGCCGTGGTAATCAAGGTGGTCCTGGCTGAGGTTGGTAAACACGGCGACGTCGAGCTGCAGGCCGTCGGTGCGTTTCTGCTCGAGGGCATGGGAGGAGATCTCCATGGCCACACCCCGGCAGGCGTTGTCAACCATGGTCCGCAGGATGGCCTGGAGTTCGACCGGGCCTGGCGTGGTATGCGTGGCTGGCGTGACATGCTCCCCGTCATCCACCTGCACGGTGCCCAACAGGCCCGCACGTGTCCAAACCCGCTGCATCACGGCGTGGGTAATATAGGCGGTGGTTGTCTTGCCATTGGTGCCGGTAATTCCCACCACCTTCATCTCCGCGGACGGGTTCCCGTTCCAGCGGCATGCGAGGGCGGCAATGGCCGCGCGGGCATCGGGCACGTGCGCCCAGCAAAGCCGGTCATCGCAGTCGGCATCAGGTGCCACCTCGGAGACGATGGCACACGCACCCCGTTCGATGGCCTCCGGGACAAACTGCTGCCCGTCGGCATCGCGGCCACGCACGGCGACGAAGATGCTGCCGGGAACCACCTCACGGGAATCCGAGGTCACACTGGCAACATCCTTGCCCAGGTCGCCTGAAACGGTCGCCTTGGGCAGGCATTTGATTATAGTACGTAAATTCATTTGGTTAGTTGCCCGCTTGGGCGAGGGGTTGGGACGGGTCCGTGGGCTCCATCGGTTCGGTGGGTTCGAGACCCATCCGGGCAGCCACACGGGTAGCCACCTTGGCAAAAATGGGTGCGGCGATTGTGCCGCCGTATCGTTTCACCTCTGTGGTTTGCGGGTCATCCACGACCACGACACAAACAAAGGCAGGTTTCTCGGCGGGCATCATTCCGGCAAAGGAAACGGTGTAGCGCCCTTGCAGGTATCCGCCGTCCGGGTCAATTTTCACCGTCGTCCCTGTTTTTCCAGCCACATTGTACCCCTCCACCTTGGCCCGCTTCGCGGTCCCCTTGATGTCGACCACGGTGGCGAGTGCCCGGCGCATCTGCAGGGCGGTCGACTCCTTGAGCACGCGGCGCACCTGCTTCGGTTGATAGCGCTTAATGATGGTTCCGTTGTTGGCCATGATCGACTTGAGCAACTGCGGCTCCATCAGCTTGCCACCGTTTGCTATCGCGGAGTAGGCGCAGGCAACCTGCAAGGGGGTCACACTCACGGCGTAGCCGTATGACATGCGTGAAAAATCCGTCGGGTTCCCTGTATTCCTGACCACGCCGGCGCTTTCGCCCGACATCAGGATGTTTGTTTTCGCGCCAAACCCAAAGGCCTTCAGGTAATTGAAAAACTTCGCCGTGCCTAACTGGAGCGCAATTTTGTAGGCGCCAATGTTACTCGATTTGGCGAGCACCTGCTCGACGCTGAGCATCCCGTACGGGTGGTGATCGGGAACCCTCACGGAGCCCAGACGATAGTTGGCGTAGTGACAAAACACCTGGGTACTGGGCTCGACCAAGCCCTGATCGAGCGCGCCTGCGGTGGCGATGATTTTAAAGGTGGAGCCCGGCTCGTAAATCGCCTGAGAGGCGAAGTCGAACCCGTTTTCCGCGATGTTTTCGCGGGTGTTCAGGTTATAGCTGGGCCGACTTGCCATCGCGAGCACGCTCCCCGTGTTAGGGTCCATCAGCACGATGGTTCCCTTGGCCGCCGAAAACTCCTTGAGCCCGGCATCAAGCTCCTCTTCCAGAATTGCCTGCAAGCCCATATCGAGGGTAAGCTGGACGTTCAGACCGTGGATCGGAGGGCGGATCTCCTGGGGTTTGGCGACCGCGAGCAGCTCAAACTTATCGCGGTAATTGACCACGTATCCGTCCTTGCCGGCCATGTAGAGGTCCATCTGTTTTTCAATACCCGACTTCCCCGCACCGGTGTGGTCACCGAAGCCGATGATGTGTGCCGCCATGCCCGGCATGACATACCAACGTTTCTGCAACTCTTCAAAAATGAAGCTATGCAGGATGCTATACTCCCGCGTGAGCTTCTTGAGGTTCTCAGCGTCCTCCTCTGCGAGGTCCGGCTTGATGACGACATACTTCTGGTTTTTCCTGTCGAGCTTCATGCGCCGGCGGAGCTCATGGGGCGGCAGCCCCAAGGGACGCGCAAAGGTGTTGATCACGTGGGCGATATGCTTCTCGATGATCGCCTCCGCCGGCATCTCGTTTTTGATTTTGGCGGCGCGGGCCTTGATTTTCCGGTTGCGCGTGCTCTGGTCCCAGCGTGGCCAATCCGGGGACTCGCGCAGCTCCTTGTTCGCCAGCGACAGGGTCGCCGGGCCGATGTCACACAGCAATTTTTTGTCCAGGGCGAGGCGCGCGCGGGGAATGTTGCGGGCAACGAGCTGGTTGTTGGCATCCACAATACAGCCGCGACTCGCCTTGATCACCTCTTTCCGGATCGACACGCGATCGGATTTTTTGGCGTAGTCATCCGCCCTCACCACCTGGAGGTAAATGAGTCGGGCCGATAACCCACTCAGCCCGGTCACAAAGACCAGGCAGAGAAACAGGCAACGACGATGGAATACGGCTGGGTTCATTAAGGGCGTCTCTGGGAAAGAATGGAAGGATCACCTCGGGAAGCCGCCACCGCGCCAAACCGGTGCGAGGGGATTTTTTCGAGAGCGCTGACAGGCACGGCAACGAGCTTTGAATGCGCGCGCTCGAGATCATCCCGCAGCTGATAGATATTGAGTTTCTTGTCGATCTTGACCTGCAAACTATTGATCGAATCCTCGTGATCACTGATCCGCTGCTGGGTTTTGTCGACATCACGGATCACCTCCACATGGCTATTCTTCAGCCACGCATGCGTCACACCGGCAGCCATCAACACGACGGCAGCAAGAATGAGGATCAATACCTCGGGGAGACTCATTCTGCGTTCCTTACTGCGATGTTTGTTCATGTTCTATGATAGGTTAGATTTTTTCGACAACACGCAGCTTGGCGCTGCGGGAGCGCTTGTTGAGCCTGATCTCGTCATCCGTGGCGACAACCGGCCGACGGGTGATCAGCTTGTATTGAAAATCCGGATTGGGTCTCGGCTCTGGCCACTCCTTGCGGTCGATGTGACTCTGGGAGGCATGCTTGAAAAACTGCTTCACCATCCGGTCCTCAAGACTGTGGAACGTGATCACCAACAGACGTCCGCCCGGATTCAGTAATGAGGCCGCATTCTGAAGAAGTTCGCGAAGCACCCCGAGCTCGTCGTTGACCGCGATCCGCAATGCCTGGAACACGCGGGTCGCGGGATGGATCTTGCCCGCCGGCCCCTTGCCGCGGGGAACGATCGACGCGATAAAGTCGGCCAGGTCGGTGGTGGTGGTGAACTCGCGCTCTTGCCGACGCTCAACGATGCGGCGGGCAATCTTGCCGCCGGCCCGTTCTTCGCCGTATTCGTAAAACAAGGTCTTCAGCTCCTGCTCCGAGCCGTTGTTGACCAGATCCGCGGCGGTGTTTCCGGCCGAACGGTCCATGCGCATGTCCAGTGGTCCCTCCTTGCCAAAGGAAAACCCGCGCCCGGCTTCGTCGAGCTGCCACGAGGAGACCCCGATATCGACCAGGATGCCATCGACCTTCCGCACCCCGACGCCGGCAAGCAACGCCGGGAGATTGGCAAAATTACCCCGCACGGCCGTGAACCTAGCGTCAAACCCGGCCAGCCGCTCGCGGGCAAATGCCAGGGCCTGGTCGTCCTGGTCAACGCCGATCACGCGCGCTCCGGCCCTCAGCATCGCCTCGCTGTGGCCGCCGCCGCCAAGGGTGCCGTCCACAATCGTCTTGCCCTTTCCAGGTGCCATGTACTGCATCACCGCCTCCAGCAGAACCGGCACGTGATACTTGTTTTCAGGCGAATCGTTCATATCCTTACGCGTGGCACGCACCCCAGAAGAATTGCCGGGGCGGGACTCCCTCCAAGTCATCCCAACCCCGGCAACTACCAACTTTTTTTGAGTAAACAACATAACTCATGAGGGTGAACTGCATCAGTCTATCAGCGTGTATCCAGGAAATTTTGTTTTGGCCAGGCAGTGCAGAGTGACACACATACTGTGCAGGGGCGGGACTCCCTCCAAGTCATCCCGACCCCTGCACAGGTATTTTCCCGCTGGCAAGCCAGCGGTTGTGTCATTTGTGTATCAGCGTGTTGCACAGGAAATTGTTGGTTGGCGATGTGATCGCGGTTTGAATGGGTTGATGGCGGCCTAGAAGAAACCGAACTCGTCGTTGAACTCTCCGATGGCCGCATCCTGGGCCGCACGAAGCTTCGCATGGTTCTCTTCGTTCAAAATCTCGATGAAATCACCGCGCCCGCAGAGCACCAGACCCTCGCCGGGCACTAGCCCGGGATGATCCAGCAACCCTTTGGGGATACTCAGCTTGCCCTGCTCATTGATGTGGGACTTCGTGCACCTCTCAAAGAGCATGCCGAGTATACTGCGCTTTTGGGCCGGGGAACGCTCGCTGTCATTGACCTCCTGCTGCATCTTCTCGAACTCACGTTCGGTCAGCACCTTGAGGAGAGGCAGTTTCTCATTGTGGGAAACCATCAGTCGCAACACACCATTCGAGATCGCGGCACGCCACTCACTCGGAATGGATACGCGGCATTTCGCGTCCATTTTATAAGGGTAAGACCCTCCCAGGCTGTGACTTTGAGTGCTCATTAATACACGAGGTGTGCTTGATCGAGCCCTTTAGTACACAATAATACACTTCGGGTCAACAGGAAAGGTGCTTATTTTTCAAAAATATCAAGTAATCTCGAGGCCTTGATAATTAAGATGTATTAATAATGTCAGCTCAGGCCTCCGCTGTCAAAAGATTTCCCCTGTCCCCCCCCGCCCCGCCACCGCAGCGTATGCAAAAAAATCATCCCCCTTTTAGTAATGCCATTTGAACCGTCAGATTGCCGTAATGACGTCGAATGATGGGATTCTGACACGCAACGCCGCCAGAATCCGCTCATTCCGTGTCCGTTCGGAATGGAGGCATACCCCAATCCCCCCAAAAAACCCGACCACCTTAATCCGAAGCAACCACCCGAGAAGAATTTCCGCAATGCGCCCGATTCGCACTTCGAAAATGAAGCCTCCCTGTCCGCATCCCGGTTGCTGCCAAAGTTATTCACAGGCTTTGCCCGGGCGGGATCAGATTTCGCCGAGCGCTCACCACGGCCTACCCCACCCCCAGGCCCCCCCTGGCCCGCTTCTGTGAACAACCTGTCGACAACCGCCTTTCCCTTGTGGACAAATCCGCTTTCAAACGTTGTTTAACAGCCGTTGCGGAGCCTGCGGACGCGGTTTGACCTGTGTCGAAAACTCAACGGGCGGGCCAACACTAACCGTTTCCCCCGGGCTGACCCGGCCCGCAAAGGTTGGCAACCGGGGGACCGAGGTGACAGCTCTGTCACAAGCCGCTCCGGTCAAATGCCCCGCCTCTCCCCTTATCCCCAACTTGTTCACATTCCAGGACTGGTCTCAACGCACACCCGGAAAGTGATTCACATACTTAATCTTAAAATCGGGAAAATGGTTCACGATTTGGATTTTATAATCCGGGAAACTGGTGACAACCTTCCACAGTCCGGGTTTGGTTGGGAAATGGTTCACCTTCTTGACCCTCAAATCGGGGAAGTGGTCGACCACCTGCACCTTGTAGTCGGGAAAACTCCGGACGAACTGAATACGTCCGTAGATCTTTGATACATCCACTTGTTTTTTGGCCATGGTCGTCCTTGCGTTGTTATCGACGCAGCCTTGGACGGGTAAGCGGCCGGGATTATTCAGCGGATTGTTCTGAATCCATCCATTCGACTTCCTTGCCCTTGGCCCAGAGGTCTTCAAGGCCGTAGAGGTCGCGCATTTCCTGATGCATGATATGAACCATCACATCGATGTAATCCATCACCACCCAGCGGGAATCTGCATTCCCCTCGGAATTGACGGTGTGGACATCATATTTCTCAATGATCTGTCTCTCCACTTCGCGCAGCACCGCCTTGAGGTGCGGCAGTGAGTTGCCGGAGCAAACCACCATGAAATCGGTCAGCGACGACACACCGGTGAGGTCGAGAACACGGATGTCCTCGGCTTGAATTTCCTCCGCAGCACGGGCGCATGCGATGGCGAGTTTTTTTCCTTCAATGGCCATGGTAGTGATTGGTTCGCCGATAAAAAAGCCGCCTTGGGTGAGTCGATCACGAGGCGGCAAAAATGGGGTAGTATGGTGCCATCCACCAGAAGAAAAAAGAAAATGGAGCATAGCGGATTCGAACCGCTGACCCCCTGCATGCCATGCAGGTGCTCTACCAACTGAGCTAATGCCCCCTATTTTCGTTTCTCCCCCAGTCCATCTTCATCAAAAGCGGGGATGTGCGGGGCGGAATTATCCCACCCGGAGGCGTGTGGCAAGACGTTTTTTAGCAAGAGTGCGAATTTCGTCGCTGGAGACGCCCGTCCACCGGATCCACAGGGCATTGCCACGCGTCGTCTAGCCCCCCGCTTTCAGCAGCCACACCCTGATCTCGCGGGCCACATCCAGGGCGCGCTCCAATCGGTCGGCTTTTTGCCCCACCCAGGTCTCCGGGGAAAAGACCGCATGGGTCACCCACACCGTCGGCGGGGATGACGCGCTGCTCCGATCCCATGACCCGCCCGCGGAAAGATACTCCCACCAGGCCATGTCAGCGTCCGCTGGCGCCACGACCTCCCAGTCGCCCGCTCCCGTGTCCGGACTTTTCTCCATCGTTTGCAGCCCGATGATGCCAACACAGCGCTCGCCCGCTGCGAGACAGCGGCCCGTCAGCCACCGGTTCTGCTCCGCCGGTGACCGGTCCATGGGAAGAAATACAAACCGCAGGGTCTGCGCCGGCTTCTCCCGTGCCATCGCTGACGCGAGCATCATCAAGGTGGAAACGCAAGTGGCATCCGCCACTTCACCCGCGCCCGCATAGGACGCCGCGACAAAAACCACTTCGTCCGGATTTTTCTCACCCCGAAGCTCGACGGACAAACTTTTCCAAAGCAGGCCGTGGGCCGCCTCGCCCTCACTTTTTTGCACCGGATAGCCGACATTCTGCGGGCCGAGCCCGCCCTCGATCATCGATGCCGCACGGCGCAGCCCGTCCCTGCCCGCTTCGGTCTCCATATCACGCGACCCGATCCGGTCGGTTAGCTTGCCCACCATGTCCTCCAGGTCACCAAGACGTAACCCGTGGGATATGATCACGGCATGCTCCCGCTCATCCTTGCGCTCAAGGTAGAAATACATCACCATGAAAACGATGGTCCCGACGACAACCCCCACAGGGAGCGTCATCAACAAGATCTTGTAAATGCGAGGTGATTTCTGGGTAGCGGTGTCGGCCATGATCTCAGTGGTTGTCGAGCAGCTTGGCAACCTCGGCTGCAGCACGCTCGTGGGCACCTGACTCGCCGAGTTTGGAGGCTGTTTCAAGAAGTTTCTGCCGCAACGTGGCCCTGACCCCGGCATCGGTCATCAGTTGGGACAGATGGTTGACCAACTGGCATGGCTCGGCATCGCTCTGGATGAGCTCCTCCACCACCTTCTCTCCGGCCAGGATGTTGACGAGGCCGATGAAATCGACCTTCACCAGCAACTTACCCAACACCCAGGTCGGCCAGGAAATTTTGTAGACCAGGCAATAGGGCAGCCCCAGGGCCGCCGCCTCCAAGGTCGCCGTGCCGCTGGCAACCACGCCACAGGTGGCACGCTGCATCAGCGAGTGACTCGTACCGGTTTTCAACGTGATCATTGACTCGTCGGGCAGCTTCGCCTCCCTGATGATCTCAGCCATGCGTTTTTCCAGCTTGTCCGACGCCGCGGCAGCCTCAAAGCTCCAATCCGGATGGTGCGAGTGCAGCCGGCGGGCGGTTTCGACCATCAAGGGGAAAAGCCGGGCGACCTCGCGCTCCCGACTGCCGGGGAAGAGGCCAATCAAATCCTCCTCCCGGGTGACCGCCTCACGTTTCTCCTCCAGTTCATCCACCAACGGGTGTCCGGTGAAAACAGTGGGCAGTCCCGCCGACTCGAAAATTTCTTTTTCAAAGGGGAAAATGCACAGCATCAGGTCGAGTGTCTCCGCCATCTTCGGGATCCGTCCCTTGTTCCACGCCCAGACCTGCGGGCTGATGTAATAAACGATGCGCGTATCAGGCAGCGCTTCCTTGACCGCATGGGCAAGCCGGAGGTTAAACCCCGGATAGTCGATCAGAATCAAAACGTCGGGACGAAGCCGCACCACCTCGTCGAGCATCTCGGCGAAACGCCGCTTGAACCACTTGTAGTGCTTCAACACCTCCCATATCCCCATCACCGCGGCATCCTCCACCCAGTCGGTGATCCCCTCACCGCCCGCCGCACGCATCGCAGGGCCACCGGCACCATGGAAGCTGACTCCCGGCATCCGGTTCAGCAGGGATTCCATCAGGCAGGCACCATGGGTGTCCCCGCTCACCTCGCCTGCGACAATATATATGGACTTGCTCACCGGCACACTCCTAGCGTGTTAAGAAAAAACATCAAACTTCAATCTCTTTTCTTACTTCTTGATTCTTAGCCCGGGATTCCCGACTCTAGCCGCCCATGCGCATCGATATCATCACCCTGTTCCCCGATATCGCCCTCGCCCCACTCAGCGAGAGCATCATCCAACGCGCCCGCCAAAAAGGCCTGGTGGACATCCACGCCCACCCATTGCGCAACTGGGCCACGGGCAAACACCGCAAAACCGACGAATACCTCTGCGGCGGCGGCCAGGGCATGCTGCTCATGCCCGGCCCCATTTTCGACGCCGTCGAGGAGCTGAGACGCGATGACACCCGCGTCATCCTGATGACCCCCCAAGGCTCGCCTTTCAAACAAGCTGACGCTCAGAGGTTATCAACCACGGGCCACCTCATCATCCTCTGTGGTCATTATGAAGGCGTCGACCAGCGCGTCATCGATACCCTCGTCGACGAGGAAATCTCCATCGGCGACTACGTGCTAACGAATGGTGCTATTGCCGCGGCTGTCGTAACGGATGCGGTTGTTCGACTCATACCCGGGGCTCTCGGCGACTCAAGATCATCCGTTGATGAGTCCTTTACAGATCCCAACATGCTTGAAGCCCCAGCCTATACCAAGCCGAACGACTTCCGAGGCATGAAGGTCCCAGACGTGCTCCTCAGTGGCGATCACGGAAAAATTGAGGCGTGGAAGAAGCAACAGGCGCTGGAGCGCACCAAGGCTAAAAGACCGGACCTGTTGAGTGAATAGGCAATCAATCCATTCCAAGGGAAACCTATTCCAAGAGCCTTTCCGGCGATCTCGCCCAATTTGTCGAATCACTCCAGTCGATTTTTTACCAACTCACGCATCGCATAGAGCTGCGTCCGCTTTGTCTGCCACCCTACCCCTTTCATTGTCCGGGCACCGCTCTTGCGTTTTTCCCCAAATCGCTCCCGCGCGCCCCTGAACACATCATTGACGAACTGCCGACTGCCAAACGTCATCCCATCACTGAAATACCTGACCTTACAGCGCAATGCCTCACCCACACTGAGCTTGCCTCCCTTCGCGAGAACTTTCTCCACATCCTTGCGC
>JBFERY010000017.1:0-46851 GCA_041548785.1 Oceaniferula sp. | reverse complement strand
TTGGAGGCAATCTGATGCGGGTAGACTTGTTTCATGTCGTCGGTCACCACGCCGCCGGCACCGAGCACCTTGATCTGCGCATCGAGTTCGACAATCCCCTGGGCACCGCTGCCGGAAACCGCCTGGTAGCTGGAGGCGATGATGCTTTTCAGCCCGTAAAGCTGATGCAGGGGGTAGAGCGCCATCAGGGTGATGATGGTGGTGCAGTTCGGGTTGGCAATAATGCCCTTGGGCCGGTCCGCGATCGCCTCGGGGTTGACTTCCGGCACCACCAACGGCACCTGGTCATCCATGCGAAACGCCGACGAGTTATCAATCACCACGGCTCCGGCAGCCGCCGCACTGCCCGCATATTCCAGGGAAAGGTCCCCACCCGCACTGAACAGGGCAATTTCGACCCCGTCGAAGCTGTCGTGTGTCAACTCCTTAACCTTGATTAACTTTCCTCGGAACGGAATCTCACGCCCAGCCGATCGGGCGGAGGCCAGCAAGGTTAGTTCACTAATAGGGAAATTACGCTCTTCCAAGCAATCGAGCATTTCCTGCCCCACCGCTCCGGTAGCCCCCACGATTGCTACATGTTTTGCTTTTGTCGCATTCATATTCGACGGAGACAATGGCGATCTGACGGCGTGTGTCAACACTGTCATTTTGCGAATTTGTCATGATGGCATGACACAATTATTAGAAATTTTGTGCTTTTTATTATTTTCACATCGCATTAAACACTAAAGAGTGGTATAATACGCGCATGGCTACTACGAAAAGAACTCGTTTCTCTCGCCGCGTCCCGGACCACGTTACAGATGAAATCGTTAATGTACTGGGAGATGATGACAGCTTCTTCGGATTCAACGATCTCTTCGAAGCTGTTTACGCAAAGCTCAAGGAACGCAACGCCGTCAGCGGTGGAGAAGAAATGCTCCGCCTGCGGGCATACGAAAAACTCCAAAACCTGGTGACCCGGGGCATGATCGAGAAGGAAGGAAAGCAATACAGAGGACTGGCTAAGCTGTCCGAGGCTCATAGCGATTTTCTCGCTGCCCAAGAGTCCGCCTAGTTCAATCTGGCACACTCTGGCTGAAATCATTAAATTTCGTGCTGGTTTTACCGCCGCGAATTGTTTTAAAAAGTCCGCGACACCTGTCAGGTGCCGCGGGCTTTCTCATTTTGTGCCCGCGCAAGTTCTCCATTCCTTCCTTGTTTCCTTCCTCCACTTATTCATTCCCTCGCCATGCTCCAGAGTTATTTCCCCGTCATCATGCAGACTGCAGTGGCCATCGGCTTCTGCGCCTCCATGCTGATCATGAGTGTCCTGCTCGGTAAAAAAGGTCGTAAAAATGCCACCAAGGACACACCCTATGAGTGTGGCATGCTCCCTGTCGGTGAGGGTTCGCCCCGTTTCAGTGTCAAATTTTACCTGGTGGCGATGCTCTTTGTGATTTTCGACATCGAAGTGGTTTTTCTTTATCCGTGGGCTGTGCAGTTCCGCGATCTCGCCCATGAGGGCATGATGGTGTTCTGGAGTGCCTGCGGCTTTGTCGGCATCCTCGCCGTGGCATACATCTATGCCCTCAAGAAGGGCGCACTCAACTGGAAGGTCTAAGCTGCCATGATCCACCACATTGTCTTTTTCAAACTCCAGCCGGAGGTCGACGACCACAAGCTTGAGGAAATGATCCGTTCGACCCGCAGTATGCTGCTGAAGATACCGGAGGTGCTGAGTGTGCGCTCGGGCCGCAACATCGACACCAATGCCGAGTGGCCGTTTTTTCTTACCGTTGAGGTGGAAACCTTGGAAAAGCTCCGCATGTATGTTGAGGACCCGGTTCACCTGAAGTATGTCGAGACGGTGATCAAGCCGAACACGACGGCCCGCTTTGCGCTCGATTTCCAGACGGATCCATCGAAGGATCTGAAATATTCCTAGGGCGTGTTGCCACATGACGGCGGTCCGATAGCCGCGTCCGATAGCCGCGTCCGGTGGCGGTCAGGGTCGGCCTATGCCCCCCCGCCGGATGGCCCTGCCTGCTGCCCGCCCCAGGGCGACCCAGGGCGACCTATTATTTTCCTCTTTGCAGGATCGCTCGTCCTGGTTATGTTACGGGCAATGCTATGTCTCCGCACTCACCACGCGGGTCATGGCTCAACACCAACTGCGATCCATTATGAAAAACAGAACCACAAGTACGATTGTGGCACTGGTGCTATGCGCCTGTGCCTTCACCCCCAGCACGATCTGTGCGGAAGCTGACACCCGTGCGGAAAAAGCACGCAGCCTTTACCAGATGGGGGTGGTTGCCCTCAACGAGGGGAATTACGACCTCGCCAAGACCAGCTTCAAGGAAGTGCTCAGGATCTATCCCAGCCACCCGCAGGCGCGGCGGCAGTTGATTTATATTTCAACGAACAGGAACGCGCTCGAGGTTGGCCGCCGCAAGGCAGCGCTCAGCAAGGTCATCATCCCGCAGGTTAACCTGGACAAGGCCAGCCTTCAGGAAGCCCTGGAAATGCTCGCGGTGCAGGTCGAGCGGGAGTCGAACAAGAAGGTGCTTCCCAACTTCATCGTCCAGGATCCGACCGGCGGCTTCAAGGGACGCACCGTGACGCTCCGACTGAATCGAATCCCGGCGGACACGCTGCTGCGCTACATCGTCGAGCAGGCGAATGGCAACATCCGCTTCGACAACCACGCCATCGTGATCACACCACGCAAATAGGGCAACGCGGCGGCATCCGGGCAATGGGACGGTTCGAGTGGTATCACTGATGGGCCCAAGCGTTGAGTGCCCAGGCGATGATCACGACTTGGGGCAGGGTCAGCAGCGGCAGGATGAATGTCATTTTCCACGAGCGTGTGGTTTCCTTCAGCGCCATGATCTCGGTGTAGTCAGTGGCGGCACCCGCCATCAGAAATGCAAACCCGTTGCCCGGTGCTGCGGCGCGGGTGACGAGATCGGCGGCAATGGGACTGGACCCTTCCGAGCAAACCTCGATAACGGTCGCCGCCACCAGGGTCAGCAGCACCCCGATCCAGGTCGGCCCAAACCAGTCGCCAAACACGTCGGCGGGGACAAAGGCGCGGATGGCCGCAGCCAGCACGGTACCCAGAAAGATCCAGCGCAGGATCATGGTCGATTCACTCAGCCCGTCCTTGAGCATTCTACCCGCCAGGGTGTGATTGACCCGCGCTTTCGCCAGGGTCGACCTGACTTCCGGCCAGAGTCGGAAGCCGACGGGCAGCTCCACCTGGTGGGGATTGGCCGGGATCCGGCCGGCCTTGACCATCCACTCGACAATCACCCCGGTAAGCACGGCGATGACTGCGGAGAAGAGAATAAAGACGAGCGTCCATTTGAATCCGATCAGGGCGAAAAGCACGAGCGTGAGCGAGAGTGAGTTCCACGGGCTGGCAATCAGAAATGCGAGCGTCTGGCCGTAGGATGCGCCACGTTCGTAGAGTTTCATGGCAACCAGCAGTATGCCGTGGTTGCAGAGGTCGAGGATCATGCCGGCCAACATGGCTCGGAGGATACCCGTCAGGGTGCCCGGCTTGCCCAGCACGGCAGCCACCCACTCGCGGGGCACCCAGCCGAGCACCCCGACCGCCAGAATGCCGAGTGCGAGACCCCACCACATTTTATTCATCAGGTCGAACACACCCTCGCCAAAATGCGCCAGCTGATGCGGCAGATTATCGCCCCAGAAAAAATGCCCCAGGTACCCCGCCAAAACCAGGACGAGCGACACCCACAGGATCCAGTCGATCCGTTTTTTGCCGCCGCCGCAGCATCCCCCCCCCGCTGGAGATTCGGGCGCGGGATCGGGATCAGGGGAGCAACAACAGGAGGACATAAGGCTTGGGTGTGTTTATAATCGCACGGGATGGTTTTGTTCAATCAGCAATCGCAGCCGGGCCGGCATATGGATGTCTCGTGCTGGATACCTAATGCCCAAACCTTGCGCTTAACCAGCCAAGCACCTTCTCCATCGCGCGTGCACGGTGGCTGAATCCGTTTTTGACGGCGTCGCCGAGCTCGGCAAAGGTTTGATCGTAACCATCGGGTGCAAACAAGGGGTCGTATCCAAATCCCGCCTCCCCTTGGCGCGCCCCAATGATGCGTCCCTCGACCGCGCCGTCGAAATGGGCGAGCACCTTGCCATTTTCAGCCAGCACCATGACGCATCGGAACCGGGCGGTCCGGCGCTCCTCGCCGTCGAGCGCCCTGAGTAACTTGGCGTTGTTGGCCGCGTCGTTGCCATCCTCCCCCGCATAGCGCGACGAGTAGACACCGGGTGCTCCGCCCAAGGCATCCACCTCGAGGCCGGAATCATCAGCCAAAACCAGGCCGGCAACCTGCTGGCTGATCTCCACCGCCTTCAAGGTGGCATTCGCCAGGAAGGTCGTTCCGGTTTCCTCCACGGCCGCAAGTTCCGGGTATGCCTTGAGGTCGGAGACATCGTATCCGGCACCGAGCATGGCGCGGATTTCCCCGGTCTTGTGACTATTCCCCGTGGCGACAAGCAGTTTTTCCATGCGCAACCCATAACATTACTTGGGCGCGCTTTCGAGTTTTTTGGAATAAAAGCCCGTTTTCGGTCGCTTACCCGGTAATGAAAGCCATCAACCGACTGATCACCACCACCATCGCCCTGGTCACATTTTGCGCCCCAGCCGTCGCCGGGTCCGACTGGATGACCGACATCGATGCCGCCATCGCCAAGGGTAAAACCGAGAAAAAGGCCGTCATGGTCGAGTTCACCGGCTCCGACTGGTGCCCGCCCTGCATCATGATGCATGAAAAGGTGTTTTCGCAAAAAAACTTTACCGCCGAAGCCAGCAAAAAATACATCCTCGCGGTGATCGACATCCCCAACAAGGACCCCGAGCTTAAGAAAAAGAACTCCCTTGTGATGAAAAAATACAAAGTCCGTGGCGTCCCCACCGTGATTCTCTTCGGCGACGATGGCAAGGAGTTCAGTCGTTTTTCCGCGTCTCAATTCCCCAGCGTTGACGCTTTCCTTACCCAGCTCGACGGCGAGCTTGAGAAAAAGGACATGGACTAGGGTCCAGGAGCCACCATTCCATCGAAATGGGCCGCATGCTTGGTGCTGCGGCTCATTTTATTTCCAGCACCCGACGACATTCCTGGTTTCCATTCCTGATGATTGCTGGCAGACTGGCGTGGCATGACCACGCACCCGCCCATCACCCGTCGTGGTGCCGCCCTCGCAGGTGGCACGGTGGCCCTGCTGGCCGGCGGTCTTCTGGCTGCGGACGGACTCTTTATTCTACTCGGACTCTGCGGTGTCATCATGATCGGCGCATCATGGATGCTGGGAAAACTCAGCCTCCGCAACATGGCCGTGGACATCCACCTCCCCAAGGACGTTCGTTCCGGTATCCCATTCGACCTGGAGCTCACCTTGCATAACCACCGTTGGGTTTTTGACGCCTTCAGTACCGAGGTGCGTCTCAGCCTGGCGGCAAAGACCACCCTCACCAGCCTGGCCCCATGGACCCCCGCCGGCTCGGCATCACGCATCCTGCAACAGGTCACCATCGCCCACCGGGGCCATGCAGATACCCACCGCGTTAGGCTAAGCACCACCTTTCCACTCGGGCTTTTTGTCTCGAAACATCATCTGGAAATACGCAGGGAGGTCACCGTTACACCCCGCCCGATCACGCCCCGCGAACTCGTCAGCAATGGCGCGCTGCACGATACCCTGCCACGCAACGGGATCACCTCGGGTCGCACATTTGGCGAACCACGGGGGATCCGACCATGGCAGGCCGGCGACTCGGCGAGATCGATCCACTGGCCGACCTCGGCCCGCGCCATGGCACGTGGCCATGGACTTCGCATCAGGGAATACGACCCCCCTGGCTTCCATCCCGATCACTGCCATATCGTGTTCCACTCCTATGCCACCGGGCGAGAAATGCTGCGTGAAGATCGCTTTGAGCGCGCCCTCTCACTGCTCGCCGGATCGCTGATCGAACTCCAAAGCCTGGGTATCCCGTGCACACTCACAGCCGACTTCCTCGACTGGCAAAGCGTCTGCTGTGCGTCACGACTGCAGGTGGTCGAATGCCTTCGCACCCTCGCCCGCAGCCAACGGGCGCGCGGCACCGAGGCCCATGAGCTGGAAAGCATCCTACACTCCGTCCCATCGGCCCACACCCTGGTGGTCATCTCTGATATGGCCCCGGACTCGTGGCAACACCTCCTGGAAAAACGGCCGCAAACCCTGAGCATCGACATCCGCCAAGTCCGCTACCGCCATAAAACCCTCCAGGCCGCGATCTGACACCCGACAAAATGCGCAGTCTCACACTCATCGTAGCCGTTGCCGGCGCCTATGCCCTCCTCCGCGGATGGGCTGGCTCACCCGACCTGCTGCTCCGCGCGTGCCTGGCTGTCGCCACCCTCGTGGCCGGACTCGCATTCTGGGGGATCCGCCGGGACGCCTCCCGCCCGCGCATGCTCAGCCTGCGCCGCGCAACACTGTTAGACTACCTCGCCCTCGGCACCGCCGTCGTTTTTACCGAGGCCTGTTTTGTGGTCATCACCAGCACACTGGCAGCGCCGACACAACAAATGGTCCTGTCGTTTGAAAAACACGTCGCCGACCCCGACAAATCCGGCAACGGCGCCAGCGAAGGTGGGGCAGAGGAAAAACGGGTCTCGGGCCTGTGGAATTTCAACCATGGCCTCAAGGCCGACCTCAGCTCCAACAGCAACCCGAAACTCAGCAACAAACCGGAGGTCTTCATGGAGCTTTCTAGAAGTGAGGACGCCATCACCCTGCTCAACTCCCGTATCCACCTTCGATCCCTGGCGTTCTCCCGCTTTACCGGCACCAGCTGGTCGGCGCCGCAAGCATCACCAAGCCAACTGGCGGCCCCCATTTCCTTCCCCCGGCACGGCCGCCATACCCCGATCAAGCACCGGCTCTATCACGCCGCCAACCCGACCGGGAAAAACCTCTTTGTCAGCCTCCACGGTGTCACCTTCACCGACCTTGCGCAGCTCACGCGTGTGAACGAATCCATCCACCTCCTGCCCAAACCCATCAGCGGCGCGGACGGATACAGCTACAACGCCACGTCGAGCCCGCTTCATTTTACCGACCTGATCGGCGAGTCGATTCATGCCGCCAGCACCCAACCTGGCGAACTTGACCTCCCGCCGGAACTCGCCGACCAACTCAGGTCAACCGCCGAGAACTTCATCTACCAGCCCGACCTCGCCGCACGCCTCATCGGGCTGCGTAACTACCTTCAGGACAACTACGCGTATTCACTGAAAACCAGCAACCCATCGGGAACCAGCCCATTGGAAAATTTCCTCTATCATGAGAAGCGCGGTTACTGCGAACATTTCGCAACCGCCGCCGCGATGTTCTGCCGCATACTGGGCGTCCCTAGCAGAATTGCCTACGGCTGGTCCGGCGGCAGACTTTACAAATCACAAAACATGTTCGTCTTCCGCGCCAAGGATGCGCATGCGTGGACTGAAATAAAACTGGAGGGCTACGGTTGGGTTGTTTTCGACACCACCCCACCCGACAACGACGCCACACCCGAAGCCCACGCCGCACCCGAGGGCGAAAACGCACCCGACCCCCGGGAAACCATGGCAAGCCAGCAACAGGCAAACCCCGAATCCGCACACAACCCACTCGCGCTGGGTGTCAATTCGCACACACTCTACACCATCCTTGTCATCATCGGGGTCGCCTGCGCCGCATTCCCCGTCACACGCGCGTTTACACGACCAATCACCAGACCCGACGGCAGGCCCGTCTACTGCCCGCCACCCACTTACCTCGTCCACTTCAAACAAACCTGCGCCGCACTCGGCCACCCGATGCCCACCGGGCGCACCCTGCGCCAGCACATTGATGTGTTGTGCAACAACAACGCCGCACCCGCATTTTCCTCAAAACTGTTAGCCTACCACTATGGCGTCACCTACTCCGGAAAGTGCAAAAACCCCTCCGTTGAAAAACACCTGAACCACGCCATCCGGCAATGGAAAAAATCGGCCCACGCGGAGGCTCGCCTCACTCGAGAACCGTCTTGAAGATCTTCACCTTGTCGTAGTTCAGCAACCGCAACTGATGGCGGTATTGCTTGATGGCGGCCTCCCTCCGACTATCAGAAATAGCTGCGGCTATCTCCCCCTCCATGGCTTCATACGGGAGCAGCCCGGGGGGCTTGACCCCGGTGACCTCGATGATGTGCCATCCGAGCTTGGTCCTGACCAAGGCCGGCGACCTTTCCGGCATGGAAAATACCGAGGCGGCAAAATCACCCGGAATACGCTGCCGCCCCATCCAACCCAGATCGCCGCCCTCATCCTTGCTCCTGGCATCCTCACTGAGCTCGGCGGCAAGTTTTGCAAAACTGGTTCGCCCCGACTTCAACAAGGCAAGATGACCTGCCAGAGTGGCCTTCGCCTCATCGGAAGGTCGGTCCAATGTCGCCAGAAAAATATGCCTCACGCGCCGGCGTTCCGGCATGGCGAGCTCCTTCCTGTGGTCATCATACCACTGCCGCGCCTCCTGCTCGCCGACCTCAATGTGGGGCTGGATTTTTGCCAGCACATACTTCTCCTGCTGCAGTCGGGCCGCCAGCCGAAAGCGCAATTCCTTGCGGCTCTCGATGCCTTGAGCCGCCATCGCCCGATCAAGATCCTCAGCCGATTCAAACCGCACCTCAAAGCGCCGCACCTCGGCATCCACCTCGTCCTCAGACACCGGCGCCGCCTCGACATTCACACGCACCTTGATCCGCATAATATGCTCGTCAATCATCTCGTTCAAGGCAACCCACCGTAGGCTTTGCATCTCACTCGCGCTGACTTTTTCAGGATTGCGCCCCGTCCGCCAGAGCTGCTCACGCACCCGCCGATCCACCTGACCCCGGTAAATGGGGGCATTGTAAACCGTGGCACAGACCCCCTCCGCCACGGCATGCGCAATCTCGTCCTGCTGCGTCGGAAACATGCTGCGCAGCTCGCGTTTGAGCGGGCCGGTGAAAATATAAAAATCAGCGATCAAATAAAGCACCAAAGCCGACCACACCACCATGCGGACCACGAAGGCTTTACTCATTTTCAACATACCGGCAAACTAGCGCCCTCCCGCCCCATCGCAATCCCCCAGTTGATTTTTCAGACAAAAATTTGCCCCCCAACCAATCTTCATCCATAGTCACCTACCCCGATGAGACTCAACCTATTCCTCATTTCCGCCGCTTGCCTCCTTCCCCTATGTGCGCAGGAGCCGGCTTCCGCCGTTGCGGATCCCGCCCACAACCGCAACGCCAGCGCATTCATCCGGGTCGACCGGGATGCGCACAAGGTCCGACTCCAAACCGGCATCACCACCTACGTCAAAGAAGGCGTCACCGTCGACCTCATCGGTGCCATCCACATCGCCGATGCCAAATATTACACCGAGCTCAACAAGGAGTTCACCCGCTACGAATCCCTCCTCTTCGAAATGATCGGCGGCGGCAAACTCGTCAACGACAGGGCCGACAAGGCCGACAAGGCCGCCGATGACGCCCATGACCCGATGGTGAATATGCTCGCTGATATCTATGGCATGCTGGCCAAATTCCTTAACCTCCAAATCCAAAAAGACGGCATCAACTACCAGGCCGCCAACTTCGTCCACGCCGACCTTTCACTCGAGGAATTCACAAAACTCCAGTTAGAAAAAAAAGAATCCCTGCTCGGCTTTGCCCTGCAAAATGCGCAGAACAATCCCCAACCCGGCGCCCGACAACCCAACCTGCAAAAACTGCTGACCGCCATGCTTGCAGGCAACTCCAATGGCATGAAACTTGAACTGGTCGACACCCTCGGCAATGCAGGCGACCAAGTCGCCGGAATGACGGGCCAAAGCGTGATCATCGGCGACCGCAATGCCAAATGCCTCAAAGTGCTCAGTGAGCAAGTCACGGCTGGCAAAAGGAAGATCGGCATCTTCTACGGTGCCGCCCACTTCCCCGACATGGAAAAGAAGATGCTCAAAAACGGGTACCGCAAAACCGGCCACCGCTGGCTCACCGCATGGGACATCCGCAACCACCACCCCGCCGCACGGGAGATCAGATGACATCCTGACCCTCGACCGGTGCCATGCAACCAATTCGCCGCTAGATGACCGGCGTCGCTTGCAGCGCGGCCGCGACAATCGGCTCCGGCGACGATCCGTCGTCCGGCAGAAGACGGTGCCGCATCACATGGGGAAACACCGCCTGCACATGGTCAGGATGCACCGCTGTTTGCCCATCGAGAAACGCATGGGCTTGGGCGGCACGCATAAGCGACAAGGAGGCCCGCACCGACACCGTGTGCCCGCCACCCGCCGCGCGCCTGACCGCTTCACACAGACTGATGATATAATCGTTCAGGTTGCTGGCGACGGGTAATGCCGCGGCCTGTCTTTGCAACTCCAGGATCTCACCGGTATCCAACAGCGGGTCACGTGAGGTGCCGTTGATCTCACCCGCAGCATGCGAATCCAGAATGCATCGCTGCGTTTCCGCATCGGGAAGCGACATCGGTATGGATAGTAGAAAACGGTCCAGCTGCGGTTCGGGCAACGGAAAAGTGCCCGCCGTCGACGTGATGTTCTGGGTCGCGACCACAAGAAACGGCTTTTCCAGATCACGGGTCGAGCCATCGATCGTCACCTGCCCCTCATTCATCGCTTCTAACAATGCCGACTGCACACGCGGCGATGTCCGGTTGATCTCATCGGCGAGCAGCAAGTTGGAAAACACGGGCCCGGCAACGAACTCGAAGTCGCCATTGTGTTGCTTGTAGAGGTGATAACCGAGGATGTCCGACGGTAATAGATCGGGGGTAAACTGAATCCGTTTAAACGACCCGCCGATCCCGTTGGCCAGCGTTTGGGCCAGGGATGTCTTTCCCACCCCCGGCGCCCCTTCGATCAAGGCATGCCCTTTGGCTAGCAAGGCCGTGAGCAGCAGGGTTCCCGCTTCCTCCGCCCCTAATACAGCGGCGGACAGGCGCTCGCGCAGGGTATGTAGTTTAGTGATGGGCATATGACGCCACCAACCTCGCAGGAATCATCATGGAATCAATCACAGAGTCCACTTCTTGCGCGGAGGATGCGCAATCCCCTTGCAGACTCGAATGCACAATCACGATGCGCAAACCCTACGGGTAAAATGCAACCTTTTCATTTCACCCGACCCGGCGTGACCAAAGGTGAGCCGATAAGCGGAAACCCATGGCAGCCTCGAGAACACCCTGCTTTGTTCATTTTTTTTTGAACTAAATATTTACAAGTCCCTGCCATGGGGTAGATTAGACCTCTGTCTCATTTTTTAAGACACCCACCCCAGCCCACCGCCACACCCATGAGCACCCAACTATTCGGCACCGACGGCATCCGGGGCATCGCCAACCAATGGCCGATTACCCCTGAAGTCGCCCTGAGAATCGGCCGCGCCGTGGCCCGCGTACTCCAGGCCAACGGACAGAAAAAACACAAGGTTGTCATCGGCAAGGACACCCGGCTCTCCGGTTACATGCTGGAGACCGCCATCACCAGCGGACTGGTATCCGAGGGCTCACGGGTGCTGCTCACCGGCCCCGCGCCGACGCCGGCCATCGCCCACCTCACCCGCTCCATGGGCTGCGACGCCGGCATCATGCTGACCGCCTCCCACAACCCCTACCAGGACAACGGCATCAAGATATTCGGCCCGGACGGCTACAAACTCAGCGACCAACTGGAACTCAAAATCGAACAACTCATCCTCGCCGACCAGCTGCCCTACCGCGACAGCAACCTCGGCAAGGCCATCCGCATCGATGACGCCATGGGCCGCTACATCGAATTCACCAAAAATGCCGCCGGCGCCAATTCACTGCGTGGACTCAAGGTCGTGGTCGATTGCGCCAATGGCGCCGGCTACCACGTCGGCCCACTCATCCTCGAGGAACTCGGCGCCGATGTCATCAAGCTCTCCACCGACCCCGACGGCTGCAACATCAACCAGGACTGCGGTGCCTTGCACCCCGAACAGGCCGCCACCGCCGTCAAGGAACACGGGGCCGACGTCGGCATCTGCCTCGACGGTGACGCCGACCGCGTCATCTTCTGCGACGAAACAGGCACCGTCGTCGATGGCGACCGCATCCTCTGCCTCTGCGCCAAAGCCCTCAAAGCCCAAGGCAAACTCAAGGGCGACACCCTGGTCGCCACCGTCATGAGCAACCTCGGCCTGCGCGACGCACTCGCCGCCGAGGGCATCGCCCTCGAAACCACCGGCGTGGGCGACCGCCTCGTGCTCGAACGCATGCGCGAGCAAGGCTACAACCTCGGAGGCGAAAACTCCGGCCACATCATCTACTCGGACCATGCCACGACCGGTGACGGCATCATGAGCGCACTGATGGTTCTGTCCATGATGCGGGAAAAAGGCATACCTCTTTCCGAGCTTGCCGACTGCATGGAGATCTACCCCCAGGTCCTGCTCGGCCTCGATGTCACCGAAAAGCCGCCCATTGAGGATATCCCCGATGTCCTGGCCGCGATCCGGTCCGCGGAATCCACCTTCGCCGACCGTGGCCGCGTCCTGGTCCGCTACTCCGGCACCGAACGAAAAATCCGCGTGCTCACCGAGTGCTCCGACGCCGGTCTCGCCCAAAGCCAGGCCGACCTCATCGCGGCGGCCGTCCAGAAGACCATCGGAATCTAACAGACACAGCCATGCCCATCACCCTGCAACCCTCGGACCAAGCATGCTGGTGGCCGCTCCACCAGGAGAGTGCCTGTGGCGATCAGTTGATTGCAGGCAAATCCTTACGCGAGCTTCAGCATGAAAACGCGGCGGGTATCAGCAACGCGACCCAACCGGAGAACGCCTGGATCACCGCCGGGGACTGGCATGCCCTGGCCCGGGCAGCCCGTCCCGCCGTGCTCAAATCCACCCAAGGCGAGACGCTGGCATGGACCGGAGACAACCCGAGCGCGGAAACAAACCAGGAAATCACCGCATCCGAGGCATCCTTCCTGCTCCACTACCCGTGGCAATTCATCCAGGTCAACGAACAGGTCGTTTCCGCACTCACTGAGTCCCACCTCATCGGCACGGTCAGTCCCGCCGCCCACATCGACGGCATCGTCCACGTCGGGGAGGGGTCAACCATCCTCCCAGGCGTCGTCATCGAGGGCAATGTCGTCATCGGCAAAAACTGCAAGATTGGCCCGAACTGCTACCTGCGCGGCTCCACCACCATCGGCGACCACTGCCACATCGGCCAGGCCGTTGAAATCAAGAACTCCATCATCGGCCACCACTCATCCATCGGCCACCTCAGCTACGTCGGCGACTCCGTCATCGGCAACAAGGTCAACTTCGGCGCAGGCACCATCACCTCAAACCTCCGCCACGACGGACTCAACCACCGAAGCATGGTCGAAGGAACACTCACCGATACCGGTCGGCGCAAATTCGGTGCCATCGTCGGCGACGGTACCCACACCGGCATCCTCACCGCCATCTACCCCGGTCGCAAACTCGGCCCGCACTCATCCACACGGCCCAACGACACCGTGGAACGAGACATCGTCTGTTAAGTTTCAAGTAACCAACTCCAAAAACCCAACACTCACCCCTTTCAATTATGTGTGGAATCGTCGGATACACCGGAAAACGTGCCGCCATGCCCATACTCGTCAGCGGGCTCAAAAAACTCGAATACCGCGGCTACGACTCGGCAGGCGTCGCGCTCGCCAACAACCAGGGCATCCTCATCCGCAAACAAAGCGGCAAGGTCGCAGGGCTCGATCAACTCATCAGCGACGACCCCCTCTGCAAGCCCCTCTCTGATTCCAACTGCGGCATCGCCCACACGCGCTGGGCCACCCACGGCCCACCCACCACCGCGAACACCCACCCCCACCAAGGGCCCAACGGACGTATCGCCCTGGTCCACAACGGCATCATCGAAAATCACAATGCTCTGCGTGATCGCTTTCTAGCCGGGGGTAACATCTTCACCTCGGAAACCGACTCCGAAGTCCTCGCCCACCTCATCGAATCCCATTACCAGGGCGATCTGGCCGAGGCCGTCACCAAGGCCTTGAAAGAGGTCGAAGGCACCTACGGCATCACCTGCATGGCCGCCGATGAACCCGGCATACTGGTCGTCGCACGTCGCGGATCGCCCATTGTCATCGGCCTCGGAATAGACGAAACCATCGTCGCCTCGGACGCCTCCGCCATCATCACCCACACCCGCCAGGCCATCTACCTCGATGACAACGACATCGCACGCATCGACGGGTGCCAGGTGGATATCCGCAGCCTCGACTCCGGCTCGGTGACGCGCACGCCCGCGGAAATCGACTGGTCAGCGGACGCCGCCGAAAAAGGCGGATACGAGCACTACATGCTCAAGGAGGTTTTCGATCAACCCGAAGCCATCTGCAATACCATCCGCGGTCGTCTCGACACCAGGCGCGGCACCGCCATCCTCTCCGGGCTCAACCTCAGCCCCCGTGAACTCGTCGACATCCAACGCCTCCTCATCGTCGGCTGCGGCACCTCGATGAATGCCGGGCTTATCGGCGAATACGCCATCGAGGACTTTGCCGGCATCCCCGCCGAAGTCCAGCAAGCCGCCGAGTTCCGCTACCGCAACCCGATCGTCGGCAGCCGCGACATGGTGCTCGCCATCAGCCAGTCCGGCGAGACCGCCGATACCCTTGCCGCCGTGCGTGAAGCCGTCGACAAAGGTTCGCTGGTCGCCGCGCTCGTCAACGTCGTCGGCTCCACCATTGCACGCGAAACCGGACGCGGCATCTACCTGCACGCCGGCCCGGAAATCAGCGTCGCCTCGACCAAGGCCTTCACCAGCCAGGTCTGCGTGCTGCTGATGATCGCACTCAAACTCGCCCGCGCCCACCGCCTCTCCCGTGAGGAGGGCCTCCAGATCGCCCGGGAGATCGAAAGACTCCCGGAACTGGTCGAGGCGGTGCTGGCCGGCAACGATCAGATCGCCGAAGTGGCCGCCCACTACGCCCACTTCAACAACGCATTCTACATCGGCCGCGGGTACATGTTCCCCGTCGCCCTCGAAGGTGCCCTGAAACTCAAGGAGATTTCCTACATCCACGCCGAAGGCTACCACGCAGCCGAGCTCAAACACGGACCGATCGCATTGCTGGAGGAAAACATGCCCGTCGTCGCCCTCCTCAACCAGGGACCGGGCCAGGACAAGTCGCTGGGCAACGTCGCCGAGTGCAAAGCACGCAGCGCACCGGTATTAGGCGTCATCACCCAAGGCGACCGGGAAGCGCGCAATGCCTGCGACCACGTCATCGAAATCCCCGCATGCCCGCACTACACCGCCGTGGTCCCCGCAGCCGTGGCGCTCCAGCTCTTCGCCTACCACGTCGCCCGCATCCGCGGCTGCGCCATCGACCAACCACGCAACCTGGCCAAAAGTGTCACCGTGGAATAAAAGCGATGTGATGAGAAAACAACCAGCCGATTGTCATTGAAGTTTTCATGTTAGAGCCTTAGGTTGATACCCATGAAACTATCTGGAAACTTCTGGCTAGGAGCATCCCTGGCCGTCGCCATCACGCTCGGCTTTGTCGGTGGCCGGCTCACGAGCCAACCTGGCGGGATATCCGCCACACAAGGCGATGGCGAGAACCAGCAGCTCAACGGTTCCGCATCACGCCCCGCCACGAGGACCGGGAAAGCACCCGCGTCCTCTAAAAACCCCCTTCACCACCAACGCGGCTCCCGCGATGTGCGCCAGACCATAAAAACCCTGATAAACCGTCTGGAAAGAAGTCCGATGGGAAACATGGATTTTGATGAGATGTTCGAAGTGTGGGAAATCACCCGTGATTTTTCCGAAGCGGAGGTGCGTGAGGCATTGCTCTCCCTGGAAGACCTGAAGAACCCGCAGCTGCGCATGACCCTGCAAATGATGCTGATGAACCGCTGGGGAAAAATCAATGGCGAGGCGGCCATGCTGCACGCGTTGGATTCCAAGAACAGCCGAACAAAAATGGTGGGGGTAATGGGAGTGTTCATGAGCTGGACCAAGGAAAACCCGGAAGCCGCATTTGACTGGTATGAAACCCATCAAGACAAACTCAATCAGGGCGGAGGCGTCTATGGCGATGTCTATAACGGCATGATCTACCAGGCACTCGCGCGACACAATCTCACGCGCGCCCTGACCCAGGCCGCCACCATTGAAAATTCCCAAAAAAGACAGACCGCTCTCGCAAGCATCGCCCAAGGCGTGGCCAACCAACCTGAAAAATTAAAAACCTTCCTCAAGTTCCTCGATAACGAAAACGAACCGTCCCTGAAAAGTTCCGTTATGGAATCCGTCATCGGCACGATGGTCATGCAAGACCCGGAAAGTGCCAAAGCACTTATCGGCACCATCGACGACAGCCAGGAAAAAGCCAAACTCACCGAAAAAATGATCCGAAACTGGTCCTACATTGACCCCGAGGCAGCCATCGAGTGGGGGATGAAAAAAACCGACGACAAGGAAGCCCAGGCGGGCATCATCACCGACAACCTCGGCACCTGGGCATCCCAGGATCCGGCGGCCGCCGGCAAATGGTATGACCAGCAACCCGATGACATTAAAACCCAGGACGCCCTAACCAAAGTCGTCAGGTCACTTTCATCGCGGCAGCAGTACCAAGAAGCCTTTGCCTGGGCAAATCGCGGCAGTGACCCTGAAAAAAGAGCGGCATCCAAAAAAGACATCTACCAATCCTGGCTCAAGCAGTCCCCCGATGCCGCCAAAACATGGGCAGAAGGCGAGGGCAGAGAAACACTGCAAGGCATCGATTTAACGCCGGCAGCCATCTTGGAGCCCGAGGAAACAATGCCGCATCCGCATTAAGCTACAAGCCCGCCGCCACGACCCTGATCGCGGCCGGATAAAGGAGGTGCTCTTCCGCCTGGATGCGCGCATGCAGCGTCTCCGCGGTGTCGCCGGCCAAAACAGGCACCCTGGCCTGGAGAATAACCGGTCCGGTATCCATGCCGGCGTCCACATGATGCACGGTACAGCCGGACTCCTCGGCACCATCGTCCACCGCCTGCTTCCACGCCATCAATCCGGGATAGGCCGGCAACAACGACGGGTGAATGTTGAGCAGACGCCCGGGGAACATCTCCAGCAACGGTGCCTTGACGATACGCATGAATCCGGCAAGACAGACAATCTCAACCCCGGCGTCACGCAGTTTCTCCCCGACCGCGACCTGGGACGCCTCGGGAAAACGCGTCGCGTAGCCGGCACAATCAATCACCTCCGCAGCAATACCCGCCTTGCGGGCCCTCTCCAGAATGTAGGCATCCGGGTTATCGGACAGCACTAGCACAATCTCCGCATCCAACGTCCCGTCATCAATCGCGTCGAGGATCGCCTGCATGTTCGACCCGGAGCCGGAGCCGAGCACTCCGAGCTTTAACTTTTCTTGACCAGCGGACATGGCCATTGGCTATGCACGGAATCACGGCCCATGCCAATCGAATTCCAACCGAATCCCCATTGAATTCTTGCTTCTCCCGCCCGATCACCTACTTCTTGAAGCCATGCAAGATCCACGTATCTCCCAACTCGCCCATCAACTCGTCCACTACTCCACCGCCGTCAAGAAGGGGGAAAAAGTCATGCTCCACCTCTTCGATGTGCCCGACGAAATCGGCATCGCCCTGATCCGCGAGGTCCGCGCCAAAAAAGCCATCCCCGTCGTCAAGATCGAGCACGGACGGCTCAGCCGCGAAATGGTGCTCAATGCCAGCGACGCCCAATACCAGCTCATCGCCAAACACCAACTCGCCGAAATGAAGGACATGGATGCCTACATCGCCATCCGCGGATCAAGCAATATCTGCGAAACCAGCGACGTGCCCGCAGCCAAAATGAAAACCATGATGACCCACATGCGCAAGGTCATGGACCACCGGGTCAAAAAAACCAAATGGTGCGTGCTGCGCTGGCCCCACCCGTCCATGGCGCAACAAGCCGGGATGAGCACCGAGGCATTCGAGGACTTCTACTTCCGCGCATGCTTGTTAGACTACAAGAGCCTGCTGCCCGCGATGAACGCGCTGAGCCGACTGATGAACAAAACCGACCAGGTCCACATCAAGGGCCCTGGCACCGACCTCCGTTTTTCGATGAAAAACATCCCCGCGCTCGTGTCGGGCGGGAACTACAACGTCCCCGACGGCGAGGTCTTCACCTCCCCGGTCAAAAACAGCGCCGAGGGCTTTATCACCTACAATACCCCGACCGTGTACCAGGGTATCCCGTTCGACAACATCCGTCTGGAGTTCAAGCAGGGCAAAATCGTCAAGGCGGCCGCCGGCGCCAAAACCAAGGAACTCAACCGCATTCTCGACGCCGACCCCGGCGCCCGCTACATCGGCGAGTTCGCCCTCGGATTTCACCCCGAGATCATGGAGCCGATGCGCGACATCCTGTTCGACGAAAAAATCGCAGGCTCGTTCCACTTCACTCCCGGCCAGGCCTATGAGGATGCTGATAACGGTAACCGCTCACAAGTCCACTGGGACCTCGTCTCCATCCAACGCAAGGACTACGGTGGCGGCGAAATCTACTTCGATGGCAAACTCATCCGCAAGGACGGCATTTTCCTCCCCAAGTCCCTCGCCAAACTGAATTACTAACGTTCGAATTGTACCAATTGAACAGCCATCTTGCCCTAAGGATGGCTTCTTAAGCTTGGGTGAGATAGTCAGCGGAGCTGAGGCCGCAATGCCGCCGAATGATCGGATTCTAGCGGCGTTGCGCGTCAGGCACATAGCCCGCAAATGGTATTACCGGGGGGACCATTCACCGGAGGGCCGCGCCCCGACTCCTTACAGCGTCCCGGCTCCTTACAGCGTCCCGGCCCGATCATCAACCGGCCTATCCCTCACCCAGCACCAGCGCCATGAGCCCGATCCTTCCCTTAACGCCGAATTTCTTGTAAAGATGCCGCGCATAATCATGCACGGTATGGGTGGAAAGTTCCATGCGATCGGCAATTTCACTTTCTGAAAGCTCGGTGAGCAGCCACCGATAGGTATCCATCTCTCTCTTGCTGAGCATCGAGGACGCACCTAAAAGCCCCCTCTCAAGAAACAATCGCCGGTGCACACTCGGGATGCCGGCAACAGCAAGACGTAGAAAATCCCTCTGCTCCGCGGTGAAAGGAGCCGACCCTACCGGGCGATCAATAATGATACATGACTCGGTGTCCTCATTGACTGGTAACATTGCCACAAGCCGCTCACCAACACCGTAAAATCCCAAATACTTGCGCGATATCCAGTGATCACACCACTCGTCATCGGTGGCCACATCATGCCTTATCCACGCACGCGGAAATTTCCCGGCACCATCCAGCATTACCCGTGACACGGGATCAACGCCATGCTTGCGGGCATACATCAGCCAACGATCCATCACCCTCTTGAATACCTTCTCAGGATTCAGGTATTCCGCCGCCATCGGGGTCCATCCCCCCATTTCATTGGATATCGTCTGGTAATGATCAGCTGAAATCTCCCGCGGGATCTTCGACCGCCTGCCCAACGCCAACCACGAGCCATCTGTCGCACCCACCAGTGCACAAACTTCAGCCAGAAAACACCGTAGCGCCCCGGTGGTATCGGAGACGGGAAATGAAGCCACCTCCGCCCACAGCGCATTCAATCTTCTTTGCTCCTGGCTGACACCGTCCAGACCGCATTCATGTTCGAAGTCTAACATTCTCGGCGGGATTCTAAACCATCCGCACCAAAATATCAAGTCAATTACTAACAAAAATAAATACTGAAGGCAAAATCACCCTGGGAATCACCCCTAAACAGGGGGGTTGCCAGTCCTCGCCGACATGTTATACTGCCGTCCTTGTGTGTTACAAGATGCCGCGTGGTCTCCTGGTCAATTTTCATATATGTGTGTAACATTGAAACATTATCCAGCTCGCTGGGTCTAGGGATCACGCGGCATTATCCCTCCCGGTCAGCTGACGGCTGAAACGCGACGCCCTGCGGGCGATATTGCCCGTCGGGGGCAGTATTATCTTGCCATGCCGCACACCCACGCGGATATTGGCGCAAATGTCACTGTTCACACGCCTCCTGCTTTCCACCCTCCTCATCGCCTGTAGCTGTGGATGCCCAGCCTGGTCGAAAAGCTATTCGCCAAGCCGGGAAACTCCGCCCATGGTCACCCGTGAATTCCGCGGCGCATGGGTCGCCAGCGTTTATAATATCGACTGGCCAAGCCGCACCGGCCTCTCCGCAGCCGCCCAGCAAAGCGAGCTGCGCGCCACGCTGGATCAAATGACCCGGCTCAAGCTCAATGCCCTGATCTTCCAGGTCCGCCCCCACGGCGACGCCCTCTATCGCTCGAAACTGGAACCGTGGAGCCCGTGGTTGACAGGCACCATGGGCCGCTCACCCGGCTATGACCCGCTGGCCTACTGCATCGCCCAGGCCCACGCGCGCGGGATCGAGGTCCACGCATGGTTCAACCCGTTTCGGGCGCTGCCCAATACCTCCATGGCAGCCTCGCGCAGCCATATCAGCCGCACCCACCCCTCGCTGATCCGCCCGTTCAAGACCTACAAGTGGATGGATCCGGCGGAAAGCTACACCCGCAAGCGCGCGCTTTCGGTCATCCTCGATGTGACCCGCCGCTACGACGTCGACGGCATCCATATTGACGACTATTTCTACCCCTACCCCGACGTCGATCAGAATGGTCGTGCCAAGCAGGTGTTTCCCGACGGGAAAAGTCCGTCGCAACGCCGCGGTTACGTCGACGCTTTTGTCCGTGACATGTATGCCTCGGTCAAGAAAGCCAAGCCCTGGGCGCGGGTCGGCATCAGCCCGTTCGGCATCTGGAAGCCCGGTGTCCCGTCCGGCACCACCGCCAGTATCAACGCCTACGAACACCTCGCTGCCGACTCGCGCAAGTGGCTTCAAAATGGCTGGTGCGACTACATGTCGCCCCAGCTCTACTGGCGTATCGCAGGCCCCCAGGGGTACAACCGCTTACTCAGTTGGTGGCGCGCGCAGGGGCGCCGACCGGTCTGGCCGGGTATCGCCACCGCCCGCATCAGGAGCAGTGAGGACCCGGGCCGGCCCGCCGCTGAGATCGTCAACCAGGTGAACCTGTCCCGCACCACGGGCCGCAACTACGCCGGCCACATCCACTGGAGCATCAAATCGCTCCGCCAAAACCGGGGGGGGATCTCATCCCTGCTGGCAAAAAAAACCTACGCTTCCGCCGCTCTCGTGCCGCCGATGCCGTGGCTCAGCCAGACCCAGCTCCCCGCACCCGCCGTGCGTGCATCAGACACCCGCACCGGCACCGTCGCCCAATGGCCCGCCATCCGCGGGGCCTCGAAATATGCCGTCCAAGCCCGCTACGGCAACAACTGGTTCACCGTCATGGTGCTGCCCGCATCAACGACCAGCGTCACCTTGCGCGGCAAACCGGACGCCATCGCGGTCAGCTCGGTCGACCGCTACGGCACGACCAGTCCCGCCAGCGTGGTCGCCCGGTAACCCGGATTTCCCGCCGGTTTCGCAAAAAAAGTCAATGCCCTCGCGATCCACGCGCCTACCGCGGACGTGGGATCCACGTCGAGACGCGCCGGCAAGCTCTGCTATCCGCCAAAGCCTAACGCCACCGACTCGTGGATAAAATGTTATAAGGCTTTACCCCATGTCCTTATTCGTGGTAGATCATCTGGAGTTCACCATCGCAACCCACTGACATGCATCCCATCCGCACCGCCATCATCTGCTGTTCCATCATGCTTACTGCTTGGCTCACCGCTTCATACACCGCCCAGCTTGAGCCCTCGAGGAACCGCGCCGGAGGCATCGATACCGACAGCAAGGTCATCATGGTGAAGCAGGCGGACGTGACCTCCGCGCCTTCGATCGACCAGAGAAGCGGGGGGAATGACGAGAGCATTGCGGCACCCGTCGCCCGATTCAAGTAAACCGCCCACCGGCAGAGCCACCTGTGGACCTGGCTGAAAAACCACGGGCCGGCGCGCGCTGGCGGGAATTGCTGTTCAAAAATAATTGAACCTCGGGGGAGGGAATGCTAGCATGGCGCCCATGGACACCAAGGACGGCCCTCCGGCAAGCATTTCAGCCATCGACGAACGCCTTGTCTCTTTTTTCATAGACGGTGTCCGTATGCTCGGAATGCCCAAATCCGTCGGCGAGATTTTCGGCGTGCTCTACGCATCCCCCAAACCACTGACCATGCTCGACCTGGTCAACCGGCTGGGCATCAGCAAGGGCTCGGCCAGCCAGGGATTGAAAATGCTCCGGACGCTCGGAGCGGTGCGTGAGGTCAATTACCATGACGACCGGAAAACCTACTTCGAGGCCGACGTCGAACTGAAAAAGCTCGTCGGTGGCTTCATCCGCGAGGAAATCCGGCCCCATCTCCAGAGCGGCCAGAAAAAGCTCAAGGCCCTCGAAAAGGAACTGCCCAAGATCAGCGAACCCGAACTCCGGGAATTCTACGAGGAAAGGATCAAACGTCTCGAACGGTGGTCGGGCAAAGCCAACCTCGTCCTCCCCTTGTTGCAAAAATTCCTCGGCGAATAAATGAGCATGACGCTGGACAACGAGACCCCGCGTAACGATGGGAACGATGCGCCTTCCATGGACGACGCCGCCTGGTATTGCGTGCGCACCCAGACCAAGCGCGAACACCTCGCCGCCAAAGGCCTCGGACAGCTCGAAGGGGTGCAGTCGTTCTGCCCGCGTCTGCGCTACCGCAAGGCGACACGCCGCGGCAAGGTCTGGTGGGTCGAAGCCATGTTTCCCGGCTATGTCTTTGCGTTTTTCTCCCGCACGGCCAGCGAGCGCGCCGTCATCCACACCCAGGGCGTGATGAAGATGCTTAAATTCGGCGACTACGCGCCGGAGATACCGGCCTCGTTCATCGCCGAGCTCTGCGAGCTGGTCGAGGGACAGGCCGGCGAGGATGAGGGCATGCTGACCCTGGTGCCCACCGTCAAGGAGGGCGATGAAGTGGAATTTGCCCATGGTGCCATGCAAGGTTTTCAGGGAAAAGTCATCGAGGTCCTGCCCGCTGCGGAACGAGTCAAACTGCTCATCGAATTCCTCGGTGACACCCAGGTTGTGGAAACCGACCTTTTTTCACTGCTACTCCCTAACAAACCCCTTCCGGAGTAGTCTGTGGCCGATCGCGGATTAAGCGTGTATTTACGCAAGGCATGCGTGGTCATATCTGATTGAAGTTGTGTAGGATGACCGTGCTTATTCTTACGAACAATCGAACCCCGGCTCGCTATGCACAACACATTCACCGACGAACTTCCCAACGCCGACGGCTACTTCGGAGAGTACGGCGGCAGCTTTATCCCACCCGAATTGGAGGAAATCATGGCCGGGATTTCCCAGGCCTACGATGCCATCACGCGCGACTCCACATTCCTCACCGAGCTGACCTCCCTCTATCAGCACTACGTCGGAAGGCCCAGTCCGGTCTTTCACGCCCGACGCCTGTCCGAAAAATTCGGCAGCCCGATCTATCTCAAGCGCGAGGATCTGAACCACACCGGCGCCCACAAAATCAACCACTGCCTCGGTGAAGCCTTGCTGGCGAAAAAGATGGGGAAAACCAAACTGATCGCCGAAACCGGTGCCGGACAGCACGGTGTCGCCCTCGCCACCGCAGCCGCGTTGCTCGGTATGGAGTGTGACATCTACATGGGGGAAGTCGATATGGCCAAGGAGCATCCGAACGTGGTGCGCATGCACATTCTCGGAGCCAGGGTGGTCCCGGTCAGCCATGGCCGCAAGACACTCAAGGAGGCGGTGGACGCCGCTTTCGAAGCCTACCTCGGAGACCCGGTCAACCAGTTCTACGCCATCGGCTCGGTGGTCGGGCCGCACCCATTCCCGAGAATGGTGCGCGATTTCCAGTCGATCGTGGGCAATGAAGCCCGCGCCCAGATGCTCGAAATGACCGGCCAGCTTCCGGAGCACATCGTCGCCTGTGTCGGCGGCGGTTCCAATGCCATGGGAATATTCTCGGCCTTCCTCGAGGATGAAAACGTCACCTTGCACGGCGTCGAGCCGGCGGGAAGAAACCTGGAGGTAAGGGGCGAGCATGCCGCCACCCTCACCAAGGGCAGCCCGGGCGTCATGCACGGGTTCAAATCCTACATGCTCCAAAACGACCAGGGTGAACCCGACGAGGTTTATTCCGTCGCCAGTGGTCTCGACTACCCGTCGGTCGGCCCCCAGCACAGCTATCTCAAGGACCTCGGCCGCGTGCACTACCACACCATCAACGATCGCGAGGCCATCGATGCCTTTTTCGAGCTTTCCCGCGTCGAGGGAATCATCCCCGCGATCGAATCCGCCCACGCCATTGCCTATGCCACCCAACTGGCTCGGCAGGGTGGCTCCATCCTGGTCAACCTCTCCGGCCGCGGCGACAAGGACATCGACTTTGTCGCAGGACAGTATGGCAAAGACTACGGGTTGCCCGGATGAGAGTCGTTAGGGTGTTTTGACAAGGTCGACCGCGGCACTGACACGGGTTCTGATCTCGGCAAAGTCCCCCTCCTTGATCAGGCTCCGCTCGACCATCCAGGAGCCGCCGCAGGCCGCCACACTCGGCAGGGTCAGGTAGTCCATGACATTGCCCGCGTTAATCCCACCCGTGGGGACAAAACGCATGTCGCCGTAGGGGGCGGCCATCGCCTTCAACGTCTTGGCCCCGCCAAACGATTCCGCCGGAAAAAACTTCACAAGCCCCAGGCCGTAACTCATCGCCTTGGCAATGTCAGACGGCGTGATCACACCGGGAATGACCAAAACGCCCAGATCGAGACAGCGTTCGACCACCTCCTCATGCATGCCCGGGGAAATGATATAAGACGCTCCACTATCCACCGCCATATCCACCTGGTCAGCGGTCAACACGGTACCGGCACCGAGAAGAATTTCATCATAGGAGCCGATCTCCTTCATCGCCCCCAGGGCGGCAGCGGTGCGCATCGTTACCTCCGCCACGGGCAGCCCACCCTCGATGAGGGCTTCCGCCAGGGGTTTTCCGTCCTCGACCCGGTCCATCACGATCACCGGCACCAGCCGGTGGCCGCTCATCTGATCAACCAAGCCACGCTTCTCACCATCTGAATTTGACATGGCCTAGCTATAAACCGACCCCCTATCACCTCAAGCCTAAATGTCCGGATTGCACACGAATCAACGCGCTACATCCTGAAAATACTACCCCCTTTTTTTCCCAGCATCACAAAGGCACCGATGATGGAGATGCCCAGGAAAACCATCGCCCATACACCCAGGGCAGAGGCAAGTTCGTGCCCATTTCCCAGCGTGCTGAGCAGCGTGTAAATCGCCTTGGTAATCGGGAAATGTTCCGCCTGCTGGGCAAGAATCAGGCTGTCCGAGACTTCAAGCACGGCAAAGGCAAAGGCCAGGATGCCGCCAGCCGCGAGATTGGCCCCGATCAGCGGTATGGCCACACGTCTGAGCACACGCAGCGGAGTCGCGCCGAGCGATCGAGCCGCCTCTTCAAGCGTGATGTTGCTTTGTTGCAGACCCGCCACGGCGGCACGCACCACGTAAGGAAGACGCCGGACAGCATAGGCTGCGATAAGCAGCCACATCGGGTTGTTGACATCACCCACCAGCCAGTGCATCGGCTCGCCTCTCTGCGTGATGGCAATATATCCAAACGCCAGCACCAGCCCCGGCACGGCAAGGGGAAGCATCATCACGGCATCCAGGAACACCCTGCCACGTATGCTGCTCCTCACCACCACAAAGGCAATCGCGGTGCCGAGCACAACATCTAACAATGTCGATCCGGAAGCATAGATCAGACTGTTTTTAATCGATGGCACCACCAGCGGGTGCGCCAGCGCCTCGTTGTAGTGCGCGGTGGTCATCGACTCCGGCAGGATACTGCCGTACCAGTCCCCGGTCACCGAGAGCAACACCACACCGAGGTGGGGGACGCAGGCGACCAGGAACACGCCGACAAACCCCGCCGAAATCGCCCAGCCCCGCCACCCCCGGACGACCGTTTCTGCCGAGTGGGATTTGGGCCGCGGTGTAGCGCCCAGACCGGTCCGGCCCAACATCACTTTCGAGACGGCGAATACCGCGGTGGAAATCACCAGCATAATGCTTACCAGTGCGTAAGGCGTCGGGTTCTGGTTCAGGTCCTTGATCCCGTCGTAGATCTGCACCGAGGCCACGCGCGTGTAGTCGAAAACAAGGGGCACGCCAAGCTCGGTAAACGACCAGATAAAAACGATGGCCGCACCGGCAAAAACCCCGGGCATACAGAGCGGCAGGGTGATCTTTTGAAACCTGCGCCACGGCGTGCATCCGAGGTTTTGCGCCGCCTCCTCCATCGCCGGATCCAGATGGGAAAGCGTCGCCGCAATGTTCAGGTAGAGAACCGGATACAGGTGCAGCGCATTCATGACAACCACACCCCAGAACCGGCTCTCACCGAGCCAATCCATCGGCGCATCCGCGCCCATCACCCCCAGATCAATCAGCACCGTGTTCAATGATCCGCTGATACCCAGGATTTGTTTAATCCCGACGGCACCGACAAAGGGCGGCAGCACCAGGGGGGCCAGAATAAGAAGCGTCCAAAGTTTTTTCCCGGGAAACACCCAGCGGTGTGACGCCAGCGCGAGGGGGAAGGCCAGCAGCAGGGACACCACCGTACTGGCCACCCCCATCATCAACGAGTTCCACAAACCCTCGACATAGATCGGGTTTTTAAACACCGCGAGCACGTAGTCCAAGGTAAAGCCACCGCCCTCGTTTTGAAACGCAACCGCCAGCGTCATGGCGACCGGATAGAGAAAAAACACCCCAAAGATCAGGACCACGACCGTGGTGATTGAGTAGGCGCTGGTCTTCTTCATCGCTACCGCCTCCCTTCCTCGGCCAGTTTCCCCGCCAGTTTGTAGTTCTGCCTGAAGTACCTCCCCAGTCGCACCGCGACATTGGCCGTCTCGATCTTACTGCCCTCGCCAAGCTGCCTGCGGATACCACCCATGGCATTCTGGTAGGATACCAAGGTCGTGTCGCAAAACACCTTGGTCGCTCGCTCAGGCATACCCGCGTCAGATAACTTTCCCCACGCGTCTTTCAGCTCCTCGTGCAAATCAAGACACATCACCCGGACGATAAACTGAATCGCCCTGAATCCCCTGCCTGTTAGCTCGCGCCGATAAACAAAACCACCCGTGTGCTCATACGGGTTGACCGGGTCGGCGAAATATTGCCTGCTTTCCTCCGTATACACGTCCTTCCTAACAGGCATGCGCCGGAGCGCACGGTACCGTGTCCCCCCCGGCGTGCCCGGCTTGGCATTCCACAGCCTTTGCGCCCCCTTGGTCAGAAGAAACTCGACAAACCCGTGGGCAATTTCCGGATCGGGGGCACCCCGCATGACCGCGACCGGATCAACACTCAGCGAGGTGCCACCCTGCGGGGATATCCAGTGCATCCGCGTGCTCCCGTCCTTCTTTTTCACCTTTTCCTCGTAGGTGCGACCATAGAAATCCACACACATCCCGGCCGCAGCATTGCCCTGGGCGACATCGTGCGGAATCTTGGTCGCGCTGTCTGTGAAGTAGCGCGCGTTGCCGGCAATGCGCTGGATCAGGTTAATCCCGTTGTCCCAGCCCACGCTCCGCCCCCGCATGTCAAGCTGCTCGTCGGTCTCGCCGGGCCTACGCTTCATCGACGCCATGGCCTCATGCATCTGCTGCTGAATCAGCATCTCGAAAGCGCGCGCCACCGACCCGCTTTTCGATGGATCCGCGAGCGCAATGCCACCGAAGTAGCGCGGGTCGCCGAGATCCTCCCACTTCGTCGGAGGATCAAGACCCATCCGTTGCAACACATCCACATTATAACAGATCCCAAAACGCGAAAGACAGACCCCCACCCACCTGCGGTCCTTGTCGTAATAGGTTTCTCCCGTGAATTCCTCCGGGATCACATCGGCCGTAAACCACTCGGGATGCGTCTCGAAGACCTCGAGCTCCGCCAGGTGCCCCTTGTCCGCCTGCTTGCGGAAATCGTAGTCACCGCCGCCAAAAAAGAGATCAATGCCGATACCGTGCTCGCCCATCCTCTCGGCAGCGGCATATTTGCCGTCGATGATTTTCCGGATCTCGGACGTCCCTCCCGGAGTCAACCAATTCACATACACCGTTTCTCCCGTTTTCTCCCGCCACCACAGCTGAAAGGCCTCACCCATCTCACGCCGGATCGTTTCATTGTGAGGTGTGATGATGCTGATCCTCCGATCCGCATTCGCACCGGCCGTATCCCCCCCGCCATGCCTCGTCGCCATCAGCAGCGGCAACGCGACACATGCCGTCAACGCAATCAACACGGACGATTTACGATTGATCCATTTCATAGCCGTCTTGTTTCTACCATCCAACCTAGGGCTGCAGGACAATCACATCGGAGGGGTCCGCCGTGAGCATGATCGCCTCCCCCTCGCCCCGCATCATATGAGGGTTGGTTTCGCTGACATGCCAGAGATGACCTCCGGCATCCCGGATGCGATACCTCACATTCCTGCCCAAATACATCCGGTCCGCCACCCGGCCCATCACCCGGTTGATCGGAATCCCCGTGTTGTCCACATAGAGCGACTCAGGGCGTATCGACACCAGCACCTTCGACCCCTCCTGCGGCCGCCAGTTGCCCAGGGTCACATGACCGTGAAATTGACCCGCAGCCGAGCTGACCCGCACACCCAACAGGCCATCGTCCCGCACAATCCTATCCACCGTGGCTTCCACCAAATTGGTTTCGCCTATGAACCCGGCAACATGGGCACTGTGGGGGTTTCGGTAAATCTCCTCCGGCGTGCCCGTCTGCGCGATACGTCCGGCATCCAGCACCGCGATCCGGTCAGCCATCGATAGCGCCTCCTCCTGGTCATGGGTCACGTAAACACCCGTCAGGTGGTTCTCTTTGACAATCCGGCGAATCTCACTGCGCATCTCCAGCCTGAGTTTGGCATCAAGATTCGACAAGGGCTCGTCCAAGAGAAGGCACCTCGGCTTGACCACAAGGGCCCGCGCAAGCGCCACCCGCTGCTGCTGGCCACCGGACATGTGATCAATCCTCCGGTCACCATACCCGCCCAGATGCACCATCTCCAAGGCCTCCTCGACCCGCGATTCAATCTCGTTTTTATCCACCTTTCGCTCCTCCAAGCCAAAGGCAATATTCTGCGCCACGCTCATGTGCGGCCACAGCGCATAGCTCTGGAAAACCATCGCCGCCTCCCTCTTGTGCGTCGGGAGATCAGTGACGTCCTTTCCCCCGTAGAACACGCGACCCTCCGTCGGGGTTTCCAAGCCGGCAATAGCCCTCAACAAAGTCGTTTTGCCACAACCACTCGACCCCAACAAAAAGAAAAGCTCGCCTTGCTCGATCGAGACTGTGGCACCGTCCAAGGCCCGGACTTTGCCAAAGTCCTTAACAATCGATTCTGCACGTATCGCGTCCATGGTCCCCGTCATCCTCTGCACCAGACCGTGGATTGGCAAGAAAGAACGGGACACCCTCCACATATCCGCATTAGCCACTTTACAGAAAAAATATTGCGCGCCGTCCGCTTGACGGGGAAGCTCACACCTGGATCGTTCGATTGAATGCCCTGGCTACGGCTTCATCCCACGGGATTTTTTGAGGAAAGGAAATCACGGGCAAAAACAAAGGCTGCAACCCCTATCAAATAAGGGAAACAGCCTGTATCGAATCACTTCGAACTACATCGGCTCAAACGAGCCCATAGTCCAATTTTAGAACTTGTAATCCAGGTAGAACTGGAACTGCCCGCCCTGGTCGGCGGCCTTGTCCGTGGAGGGTGTTCCCAGCGGAATTGCGTAGTCGATGGCCAGCGGGCCGAAGGGCAGGTCGAGACGGAGACCGAAACCGGCGTCATGATAAAGACCGCCGCCGAAGTCCCAGGACTTTAAGTTGACCGTGCCGACATCGTAGAAAACAGCACCGCGCACACGCTCGATGAGCGGGAAGGTGTATTCCACAGAAGCGTAGGCCGAGGTGTTGCCGCCCAGTGACTCACCGGTGGCAACGTCACGAGGACCCGCATCACGATTTTCAAATCCACGCAGTGAATGCGGTCCTCCCAATGACTGGCGATCGAAAATAGGGACAAAATTCGTATCGCCATGGGTATCGGCCACGGTCAAGTTCCCCTTCACCGAGAGGATGCTGTCGCCCCAGAGGTTCCAGTACTTGGAACCGGTTCCGGTTACAACGTAGACATCAACATCGCCGCCGATCAGACCACCTGCATAGGTGACGCCGACGTCGAGTTTGTGCCCCTTCCGTGGCAGCTTGTTGCTGTCGCGGCTATCATAGACATAATTCAGGCTGACGGCACTGCGGATAAAGTCACCGTCCTCCCTGGTGAACATGGATACGGGGGCGACCAAGGCCTTGGTGGAGGCATCCACATCAATGCCGATGTCCTCGATGCGGTATTCCGCGCGCAGATAGGCACGCTTGCTGACAGGTTTGCGCAATGACCATGCCATACCGTACTGGCTCTGCTCATACTCGGTGCTGTAATAAAGGGCATTACGGTAGAAAACCTCTGCGCCAAGAGCCAAACGCTGCCCGAGGAACCAGGGCTCAACCCAGGACATGCGGAAGTCATTACGCCTGCTACCCATCTGAACCTTGGTGCTGAACCGCTGACCGGCACCCGTAAAGCTGCCCCAGTTGGCTATATCAAAGTTGGTTTGCTCCAGGTTGACATAACCGACGATGCTGTCCACCGAGCTGAAGCCGAGACCAAAGCTGATCGAACCGGTCTTCTTCTCATCCACAATAATATTGATATCACGGTATCCAGTCTGGGCGCTGGGAGCCGCACTGACCTGAACGTCGTTGAAGTAGTTCATGTTTGTCAGTCGGCGGCGGGTGGTGCCCATCTCAACCGAGTTGAGGTAGTCACCCGGTTGCATCGGAAGTTCGCGACGGATCACCCGGTCCTGGGTCTTGTCATTACCCTCGATGGTGACACGACCGACTTTGTAGCGGCGCCCCTCAGAGACGCTATAGATAATGTTCACACTCGTCGCGGTCACGTTCCGGATGTCAGGACTGACTGCGGCATCGGCATACCCACGGGAGCCGTAATAACTGCGGATGGTCCGAATGTCCTCGTGCATTTTCTTGGCAGAGTAGCCGTCACCCGCTTTAAGCGTAAGTGCCGGGACAAGCTCGGAAGCTTGAAACACCGTCAGCTTACCAAAGCCAACACCCGCGACAGTGTACTTACTGCCTTCATTGATGGCGATCACCAAATCGACGCGGCCATCGTCTACCGGTTCCCGGCGGTCGGTTGCGGAAACATGCAGGAAACCACGGTTACGGTAGTAGTCGAGCACGCGCTCCATGTCCTCATCGAGCTTGGTATTATCGATGCGCCCAGACTTGGTGAAGAATGAAAACCATCCTTTCTGCTTCGTCTTCATCTCGTTGCGCAGCACGTGGGACGGGAACGATGTATTCCCCTCGAAGCGAATCTTGCGCACCTCGGCACGGGCACCCTCATCGACCACCAGAACCAGCTCGGCGGTGCCGGCAACTTCAGAAGACTGGATGCGGTGTGTTACCGCCACATCGGCATATCCAAATCCCCGGTAGTGGTCCTGCACATTGCGGCGAGCCGTCAGGATAGCCTGGTCGCTCATCACGCCACCCGCCCTGAGCTTGGTGACGCCGGCGAGTTTTTTATCACTAAACTTGGTATTCCCGATGAATCCAACGGCTACAATCTTGGCGCGCGTCTTCACCTCTGCGGTCACTTTCACGCCAGCACCCACCAGCTCGGCAAAAAATCGGATGTCGTCGACCAGACCGCTTTCATACAGACTGCGCACATCCTCGTCGAGACGGGAGGCACTGTATTTCTGGCCAGCGCGCACTGACATATGGCCGCGTATCTTCGCCTCGTCAACGGTGCGTGGACCATTGTAGCGAATATTGACAGAGGAAATATTTTTCCCCTCAAAATCCTGAGCATTACTGGTCGCAACACCACCTAACATAAGAACAAATCCCGCCAGCATTAAAATTTGCTGCGGGAGTCGATTAATCATATTTTGTAACATAGGTGTAATAGATATAGGTTAGTGACGACCATAAGACTACCTAACAGTCATGCAGTCAAGGCGAATTCCTATCAATTAACTGGGAGCGACCAACACCGCGACACCTGCTCGGGCAGGTGCCCGGACCCTTAGTGCCGCCGGTGCCGGTGCCCTCGGCGGCCACTGCTCCCGGCAGCCTCCGCATCCCTTATCCGGGGGGGCGGCGCAGGCACGATGGCGACCCCTACTCGAGGCAGCAGCGCGGGACCCCCGCTCGAGGACCTGGTTGACAGCGGAACACGCAACCGAGGCACGATTGAGGGCCCCACTTTCTCGACCTGACGCACGTAGTCCGACTGAGAGTCGCCGCGCACATGGTGGTGGCGCCCTGGTCTTCCCCGATAACGGGTATGCACCACCCCGTAGCCGAAAGAATCCACAGCTGAAGGTGTCGGCGCGGCCACCAAGCCATCTGCATGCCCGTCCCGCCCGCCCTTGCCCGCCCTGGCGGCTTGTGGTCTGAGCGCAACGGTGGCGGCCTTCCGGACCGGGGGGAGACCTACCTTCCAGTGGGTCAGGCCATTTTTCGGGCCTACAGGTTGTGAGTGGGCACGCCATGGTGTATTCAACCAAGCATCACTCACGCCTAGCGCCACGGGCTGCCGGGCCACGCACCCGACGGAGAGCACAGCCCCTATCAGGGCTAAAAATAAACAGGCGGCTTTCATAGCGTCATAATAAGATGAGGGGACAAGACGACCATTCGACTTGATAAGCGGCAGACTTATTCAATCCCCGGATCCCATCGCTCCCCCTGATCCGGAAATAGCCCGCGCGGCATCACCCTTTCCGCAACAAGGGGTGCCCCGCCTTTGCCTTCGAAGTGTAGGGGGCACGCAAGTAGGACGGCGCAAGTGGCTGCTTGATCAACTCGGCCCGTCTTGCCCCAGCAAGCCCCAGCCAGACATCAATCAATAAACCGGCTTCCGGCGTCGTCCGGACTACCCGCCGCTCCGTGTCGGCATCCAGCCCGAGCCGGGCGGGGTCATCCAGGGTGAACAAAACACGATCCGCGGCTTCCGCCAGACGACGCCCGAATGCCTCGGCATCCATCAGCTCGGCAGCCATTGCCTCGCCACCGGCCGAGATCGGCGAAATAAAATACAGGCCCCGACGCGCATCACCTACTGCCCAGGGCAGCGCCTCACCCCGGTTTTCCCTGGCAACCGGGGTCGCGGCCAGCGAACCCAAGCCCACCGCGGGACAACCATGCACCAGCGCGACCCCTTGAGCCGCAGCAATCCCGATACGGGTGCCACTATAACTGCCGGGCCCGGTCCCAACGACAGCCAAGGCCAAACGCTCCCCCTCGAGTAATTCCAAGGCCTTAGCCAAGGGCTCAAACACCATCGAGTTGTGATTGCGATCACTGCTGAACGGTTCGAAAAACACCCTTTTGCCCGCTCGCCACATGGCCACACTGGCCTCAGGCACACTGGTTTCTATTGCAAGAATCGTATCCACGTGGATATTGTTAATCGCCGTCTGGAAAATACCAACACCGTAATATCAGAAAATACGCGGCAATTATGCGAAGAAGCATACACGATTCATTCTTGCATCTGCAGGGATTTGCGGCTTTCTTCGCCTATCCACCACCCCTCAGAGTGTGACCAGAGCGCAATCGTGCGCCATACTCCAAAAAATAGAAACCCCTCGGGAGGTTCCCACGCCTCCCTAACTCATGAGCCCCCACGGCTCTCCTAATAAACCCATACTATATCATACCATCATGAGTGACTATGCCAAAGGACTCGAAGGAGTCATCGCCAACGAATCCGCCCTCAGTGACGTCAAAGGAGCTGAAGGGAAACTTGCCTACCTCGGCTACGACATCGACGACCTCGTCGAGCACTGCTGCTTCGGAGAGGTCAACTACCTCCTGATGAACGGCCGCCTACCCAATGCCAAGGAGCTGAAAAACTTCCAGCAGAAGCTTCGCCACAACCGTGAGCTTCCTCCCCAGCTGATCGATTTCCTGAAAAACGCCCCACGCGACGCAGCCCCCATGGACGTGCTGCGCACCGGTGTCTCCATGCTCGGGCTCTATGACAAGCGTGCCAAGATCGGTGAACCCGATCACGATGCCCTCTACGAGTCCGCCATTTCCATCATGGCGCGTGTTCCGGTCATTGTGGCGTATTTCCACCGTGCCCGCAACGGCCTGTCTCTCCCCCCCATCCGCACCGACCTTTCCGGCGCCGCCCACTTCCTTTACCTCATCAACGGCGAGGAGCCTACTCCGGCTGCCGTCAAGACTCTGGACATCGCCTACATCATCCATGCCGACCACGGTATGAATGCCTCCACCTTCGCTGCCCGTGTCACCGTGGCTACCCTCAGCGACATCTACTCCGGGATGACTTCCGCCATCGGCACCCTCAAGGGACCACTTCACGGTGGTGCCAACGAAGGCGTGATCCACATGCTCGAAAAAATCGGCAGCGAGGACAAGGTCGACGCCTACGTCGAGGACTGCCTGGCCAAGAAAAAGAAAATCATGGGCATCGGCCACCGCGTTTACAAAGTGCTCGACCCACGTGCTCCACACCTCAAGAAAATGGCCCTCGAGCTTACCGAGGAACTTGGCGAGCCCAAGTGGATCAACATGTCCAACCGCATCGCCGAGATCATGCTCGAGCGCAAGGGCCTGAATGCCAACGTCGACTTCTACTCAGCCACCGTCTACTACTCGCTGGGTATCCCGACCGATCTGTTCACCCCGATCTTCGCCATCGCCCGCTCCGCTGGCTGGGCCGCCCAGATCCTTGAGCAACTGCGCGACAACCGTCTCTATCGTCCACTTACCAAGTACCTGGGACCGAAGGAAACCATCCCGGTGCCACCGATCAACGAGCGCTAAGGCGAACTCCATTGAAAGGGCCCGACCCTCATCCCCAACAACCCCGGCCGGTTCCGCACCACCGGGGTTTTTGATGACCTCCCATCGCCGCATTAGCGACATTGCATCCTTGCCACACGGGAAAATTACGCTGAAATGCAGCATCGCGCGTTTCCGTAATAAGGCGGCACAATACCCAATCATCCCAAGCTTATGAGCCATCCATCATCCAGCAGTAACCTCACCCGCCTCTCGATCATGATGTTCCTCCAGTTTTTCGCCTGGGGGGCATGGTTTGCCACACTCGCACTCGCCATGGGTAACAACGGTCTGGGGGATTTCATTGGAAGGGCCTACGAAAGCGCCCCCATCGCCGCCATCTGCGCCCCCCTGTTCCTCGGCCTGATTGCCGACCGCCTTTTTTCCTCGGAAAAAGTCATGGGCGTCATGATGCTGCTTGGCGGCGTCATCATGTGTGGCATCGCAACCATCGCCCCGCTCGGAGCGGAAAAAGGAGGGCTGCTCGTCGCCCTGATGATCGCCTACATGCTCTGCTACATGCCCACCCTGGGACTGGGCAACACCATTACCTTCACCCACCTGAAACAGGAAGAATTCCCCAAGGCCCGCGTCTGGGGCACCATCGGCTGGATCGTTGCCGGCCTCGTCCTCGGCGGCCTCGGCTGGTCGGCCTCGCTGCACATCTTCTGGCTCGGTGCCATCTCCAGCCTCGTCCTCGGTGCCTACTGCTTCACCCTGCCGAACACCCCGCCACCCGCCAAAGACAAACCGCTCGACCTCGGTTCCCTGTTCATGCTGGACGCGCTCAAGCTTCTGAAAAACCCGTCGTTCCTCATCTTTGCCATCTGCTCGTCCCTGATCTGTATTCCACTCGCCTACTACTATGGCCAGACCTCCGCCTATCTCGGTGCGGCAGGATTCGAACAAGCCGCCTCCACGATGACCCTCGGCCAAATGTCCGAGATCTTGTTCATGATTTTAATCCCGTTTTTCTTCCGCAAACTGGGAGTCAAACTGATGCTCCTGATCGGCATGGGATGCTGGGTCGCACGCTACGCCCTGTTCGCCTTCGGCGCCCCCGAACAAGTCACGTGGATGCTACTGCTGGGGGTCGCCCTGCACGGTATTTGCTACGACTTCTTCTTCGTCACCGGATTCATCTACACCGATAAAAAAGCCCCCGCGCACGTCCGCGGCCAGGCCCAGTCACTGCTCGTCTTCCTCACCCAGGGCCTCGGGATGTTCTTTGGCTTCCGCATGGCCTTTGGCGGCAACCTTCCCTTCACCGAAACGGCCCTGCCCAACACCTATGGCGCGTATGGAGCCGCCCCCGCTGGCAGCCAGCCGCTGATGGACAACATCAAAACCGCGGCGGGTGAACAGACGCCACCCAGCTTCGTCGACAGCCTGCTCGGCATGTTTGGCAAGGGATATCCCGAGGGCGTGGACAACGCACTCGTGACCACCGCCATGGCCGACTGGAAAAACTACTGGCTTTTCCCCGCAGGAATGGCCGCCGTGATTTTTGTCATTTTCGCCCTCTTCTTCTGGGACAAGGTGCCAACCAACGGTGCCAGCGACGAAAATGATGAAACACGCGACAAACCCTCAGCGTAGGTATTCCAATGACCAAGCCTGACATTCCACCATCCAGCCAGCCACTGCATACCCGCCGGGCAGCCCTCAAGGGGTTGGCAGCCATGGCGACGATCCAGATCCTACCCAGCCATATCGCCCTGGGCGGCCCCAAGGCACCGAGCAACCAGCTCACCAAAGGCATCATCGGCTGTGGCGGCATCTCGCGCAGCCACCTCAGAATGCCCGGCAAGCTGCTCGCCCTCTGTGATGTCGACAGCAAACATCTCAAGGAGCGGACGGCTGAAGCTGTCAAACTGGGTGCAGGCCAGGCTCAGGGGTATTCGGATTTCCGCGAGTTGATCGCGCGCGACGACATCGATATCGTGCACGTCGCCACCCCGCCGCACTGGCATGCGCTGCAAGCCATCGCCGCCGCCAAGGCGGGTAAGGACGTCTGGTGTGAAAAACCCATGTCGCGCACGATCGGCGAGGGCATGGCCATGGTCAAAGCCGTCGAAGCCCACAAGGCGATCTTCCGGCTCAACACCTGGTTCCGGTTCAGATCGAGGTATTACGGCCTGAGCCGCCCGGCGTCCGAGGCATGGAAAGTGGTCCACCACAAGCTGCTCGGCGACGGCCCGTACACCTTCAACCTCGGCACCGGCTTTGTCGGCAACTGGAAACTCAAGATGTGGTCGGGACGGACCGACCTGACCGAACAACCGGTCCCGAAGGAACTCGACTACAACTTCTGGTTGGGGCCGGCTCCGCTGAAACCCTACCACCCGCACCGTGTGCACCTGTCGTTCCGCGGCTACTGGGACTACGATGGCGGCGGCCTCGGCGACATGGGACAGCACTACCTCGACCCCTGCCAGTTTGTGCTCGGCAAGGATGATGAAAGCCCGGTCCACATCGAGGTCGATACCCAGAAACAGCACCACGATGCCGTGCTGCCCTGGCGCCGCATTGAGATGACCTACGCCGATGGCACCAAGATCATCCTCGACGCCGAGAACAAACCGAAGGAGCCGATCATCTCCGGCCCCAAAGGCAAAATCTACCGCCACTTCCGCTCGGACGTCCCGGACCTGGACAAAAAGCTCAAGGAGCTGCCGGGACCACCACCGATGATCACCGACTTCCACCAGGCGGTGCGCGAGCGCAAGCCTTTCGCGCTCAACGAGCACAATGGCTTCCGGTCAACGACCCTCATCAATCTCGGGAAAATCGCCCTCCGCCTCGGCAAACCGCTGCACTTCGACTCGAAAAAGCTCGAGTTCATCAACGACGCCGAAGCCAACAAGCTGGTAAACCAGCCGATGCGCGGCCCGTGGAAATTGTAACCTATCACTTACGACCGACCGACGCCCCGGCGTCGCGCTCACGCGATTCCCCCAATCCCCCAATCCCTACTTCCCAATCCCTACTTCCCAATCAACCAAACATACTACCCATGATTAATATTCTCTGCGCCGGTGCCGGCAATATGGGGCGCTCGCATGCGCTCGCCTACCACAACATCCCTGAATTCAACATTGTAGGCATCTGCACACGCTCCGATGGTTCAGGTGAGAAACTCAATGCTGAACTCGGCTGTGAATACCCCTTGTTTCAGGACTACTACGAAGCGTTAAAACAAACCAAGCCGGATGCCGTGTCCATCTCGACCTACCCGGACACCCATGCCGCCTACGCCATTGCCGCCCTCGAAGCCGGCTGTGACGTGTTTGTCGAAAAACCCCTGGCGGAAACCGTTCAAGAAGCCGAGAAAATCGTGGCCACCGCCAAGGCAAACAACCGCAAGCTTGTCATCGGATACATCCTGCGCCACCACCCGAGCTGGCAGAAATTCATCGAGATGTCCCACGACCTCGGCAAACCGCTGGTGATGCGTATGAACCTCAACCAGCAGTCGTCCGGCGACAACTGGCAGACCCATAAAAACCTGATGAGCTCGATTTCTCCCATCGTCGACTGCGGCGTGCATTACGTCGATGTCATGTGCCAGATGACCCGCTCCAAGCCCGTCCGCGTCTCCGGCCTCGGCGCCCGACTCTCCAATGAGCTGCCCGAGGGGAAAATCAACTACGGCCACCTGCAGGTCACCTTTGAGGACGGCTCGGTCGGCTGGTATGAAGCCGGTTGGGGACCCATGATGTCCGAGTCCGCCTTCTTCGTCAAAGACGTCATCGGCCCGAACGGTTGCCTCACCATCGAAGCCAAGGAAGCCGCCGGTGAAGGCGCTTCCGCAGACGTCGACGCCCACACCAAAACCAACACGCTGCGCCGCCATTTTTCCGAACTCGATGAAAACAACCAGTTTGTTAAGAAAGACGTCTGGACCGAAACCGGAGACGAGCCCGACCACGACGCACTCTGCCGCCGCGAGCAGGACTTTTTCCTCAATGCCATCCAAAACGACTCCGACCTCAGCGACCACATGGACGACGCCATCAGCTCGATGAAAATCGTCGAGGCCGCGGACCAATCGTTCCGCACCGGGGAAATGGTTTATCTCTAGCAGGACGCCCCCTAGCGGGACGCCCGGTCCGCACAGGTGGCAGAGGGTGAGCCACATCCACAACCGGCGCCGTCCTGGCCGCCGGCGGCACCAGCGGCCAGGCGTTGGGCGATTTTGTCCGCCGTCGGTGTGATGGAAAGCCCGCCCAGGTTGGTGCATCGCAGCTCGCGTGGAATCTGATGGGCCACCTTGTTCATCGCCACCACCACTTCATCAAACGGGATGAGATGCTGGTAGCCGGAAAGCGCCATGTTGGCACAGGAGAGCGCATTGCTGGCCGCCATCACGTTTTTGCCAAGGCAGGGGGCTTCCACCCGGTTGGCGATCGGGTCACATACCAGGCCAAAACAGTTTTGCAGCGCCATCGATGCCGCGCCCAACTGATGCTCCGTACTTCCGCCGGCGAGGTGCACGATGGCAGCCGCCGCCATGGACGACCCGGAACCACACTCGGCCATACATCCGCCTTCCTCGGCGGCAAAGCTGGCGTCACGGGTGATGAACACGCCGATGAGACCTGCTACGAGCAGTGCGCGCGCCCGTTCATCCTCATCCACACCCAGGGCATCCGCAACGGCAAGCACCGCTCCGGGCATTGCCCCGCATGACCCTGCCGTCGGGGCCGCCACAATGATCCCCATCGACGACTTCATCTCCATCAGGGCGGAAACGTAACGGATGATCCGGTTGTTGATATCCGCGGGGATAAGCCGGCCTTCGCTCTCGGCCTTGGTGAATCCAGGACTTTGTGCGGGAAGAATCCGGTCGGCATACTCGGTGCCCTTGAGGCCGTCACTCACTGCGTCAGCCATGATCCGGGCCAGCACCTTCATCCGCTCAAGCACCTCATCGGTCGAGATACCACCACGCGCCGCTTCATAACAGGCGGCACTTTCCCAGAGCGGCCGGTCGGAAAACTCCGGATGCCGCTGCATCTCGCCACACCGCGTAAACGGAACCGTCAGGTTCTTCCGCGACAGAATCGGAAGCACGGCATGCAGGACACGGTGCCGCTTGGCACCGAGCGCTTCGCCCAGCGTTGCAACCTCCTCGTCCGCAGGCAGGCATCGCGAATCGAACCGCAGCAAGCCGGAGCCATCCATCCCGTGATGCCAGGCAACATTTTCCGCGCCGGTCGCCACCCGGGAATCGGCATACTCCGCCTCCGCCGGCGCATGATCCAGCCAGTATAACGTCGTGTGCAGGTCACCGACGCCGCCGAGCGGGACGCCATCAATCGCCTGAAGCTCAATCATGCCTCCTCCCGTGGAGATGGCGTCGAAATGGTACGACGTGCCACTTTCCCCGATCAGCTCAAGACGGTAAAAATTCGGGTGGGGCGCGTCGTAGGAAACGTAATTCACCACCACCTCGATCCCCGCTTGCTCAAGTGCCTCAGGGTAGGTCGGCAAGCGGGCGTCATCCGGCTCCCAGCCGAGAATCCCGCTGTAGAGACCCAGATCCGTCCCCTGGTCCTTGTGGGTGGTCACCAGGGACCCGTTGGGATCGTAGTTGGAAATCAACTTGCTAACACGCTCGCCAACGAGGTCGCGTGCCAGCCGACCCATACGGTTGGCCGCCGCGCTGTGGGAACTGCTCGGCCCCCGCATCACGGGTCCAAGCACATCGTTAAATAGACTGGGAGGCAAACTCATGCCCGACTATGGCATGGAATCCCACTTTTGACACCCTAAAACCACTCAGCCCGCATTGCGCCAAAACCATCCCCCGGCCTGTCATAAACCCACCCGCCGGGCCCGAACTCACCGTCATCTAAAAAGCATTCCCCGCATACCCGCGGTCAAAGTAATCCCTTTACAGCCCGCTCGTCAGGTGAAATATCCCACCTGTCACCCACGTATACAGCCATCGTCACCTTATGAAAATCGCGCTCACCATCCTCACCCTCACCACTTTTCCGATCCAGCTATCGGTGGCGACATCCGCCCCCGTCTCGCTCTTCAACGGCAAGGACCTCACCGGCTGGACCGGTGAAGGTTACGTCGTCAAAGACGGGGCCATCGTCTGCACCCCCGAAGGCCGCAACCTGACCACCGCCAAACAATACAGCAACTACATCTTCGAGTTCGAATTCAAACTCCCCCCCGGCGGCAACAACGGCCTCGGCATCCACTACCCGGGAACCGGCAACCCCGCCTATACCGGCATGGAGGTCCAGATCCTCGACGACACCGCCAAGAAATACGCCAAGCTCAAGGACTACCAGTTCCACGGCGGCCTCTACACCCTGAAAGCCGCGAAAAAAGGCCATCTCAAACCCGTCGGCGAATGGAACAAGGAGAAAGTCACCGTCAACGGCAGCATGGTCACCGTGGAGCTCAACGGCACCGTGATCAATCAGGCCAACCTCGACGAAATCCAGAAACAATACCCGAAACACCAGGGTGCCAAACGCCGCTCCGGCCACCTCTGCTTCTGCGGCCACGGCGACCCCGTGCAGTTTCGCGGCATGAAAATCACCGAGCTGCCCGCCACGCCGCTCCCTCCGCTCGACACCACCGGCTTCACCCCGCTCTACAACGGCAAGGACCTCACCGGATGGAAACATGATCCGGGCCACGCCGGCCACTGGCAGGCCAAGGGCGACGTCCTCCACTACGACGGCAAATCCACCGCCAAAGATAAAAACCTCTGGACGGAAAAATCCTACGGCGATGCCACCCTGATCTGCGACTGGCGCTGGGCCGGTCCCGCCCACGGAAAGCGCCAACGCCCGCTGCTCGACCCTACCACCGGCGATACCCAGAAAGATGCCAAGGGCAAACCCATCACCCTACTCGTCGACGAACTCGACAGCGGCATCTACCTCCGCGGCAACAGCCGCAGCCAGGTCAACATCTGGAACTGGCCCGGCGGCTCCGGCGAGGTCTACGGATACCGCACCGATAAAAAACTCCCCCAAGCCGTCCGCGCCGCCGTCACCCCGAAAGTCAAAGCCGATCACCCGGTCGGCGATTGGAACCGTTTCGTCATCACCCTGAAAGGCGACCGCCTCACTGTCATCCTCAACGGCAAAACCGTCATCGAAAACGCCCAACTCCCCGGCGTGCCCGAATCAGGCCCGATTGCCCTGCAACACCACGGCAGCTCGCTCGAGTTCCGCAATATCTACATCAAGGAACTATAGCGTGTGGTTTTTGGAGCGCGGACGGCTTGCCTCCGCTTTGTGGTGGGCGATGCTTGCCTCGTGTGGCGGGGTTTCATCGTGCTGGGATCCGCCATGCAAAGATATCGTGCGGCTATGGCCGGGGAAAAACCGTCAAGCCGGTCTAGAAAAAAGCGGTGGCAAGGCACAATGTATCCCCAGCCCGACGCAGGAGGAGGGCTGCATTCCAGCATGGCGTGAGCGGGCGAGAGCAACCCGCCCGCACTCCAGACCACGCTGCATCCACTTCTTAACTTATCCACTTTCCACACTTCGCTAACCATGGTTTAATACCGCAGTCCTATGCCCGATTGCGAAATAAAGCCCCCCGGCACGCTGCCCATCCAGTTTTCTGTGATGCTCAAAAACCGTGCAGGCGCACTCAGCTCCCTGGTGCGGATGCTGAGCTCCGCGCACATCGAGGTCATCGGCCTCAGCGTGCAAGACTCGCGCGACGCCGCCATCGCCCGCCTCGTCCTCTCCGACCCGGATACCGCCATGCGCATCTTCATGGAAAAAGGGATCCCGCACACCACCTCGGAAATCGCCGTCATCGCACTCAACGAATCAGGCCAGGGCCTCGCCCACGCACTCGACACCCTCCGCGCCGCCGAAACTAACGTCGATTTCGCCTACTCCCTCATGGCCCGCCCCGAGGGAAAAAACCTCATGGCCCTGCACCTCGAAGACACCCAGTTCGGCATGTCCGTCCTCCACCGCGCCGGCTTCCGCGTCTACTACGAAGAAGACCTCATCCGCTAACCCGACCTCACGACTTCCAGACTTCACGACTTCACGACTTCAAGACTTCACGACTTCACGACTTCCAGACTTCCAGACTTCCAGACTTCCCGACTTCCCGACTTCCCGACTTCAAGACTCCATGCCCGAATCCTTCTATCAGCAGACTAACGAGTCGCCTGACAAACAATTTGACCAGTCACTGCGTCCGCCCGGCTTTGAGGATTTCCACGGCCAGGAAAAAGTCACCGAGCGACTCATGCTCATGGTCGAAGCCGCCCGGATGCGCGACGACGTGCTCGAGCACATCCTGCTCTCCGGCCCTCCCGGACTCGGCAAAACCACCCTCGCCAACATCGTCTCCAACGCCACGGGCACCAATCTCCACACGACCTCCGGCCCCCAGATCGAAAAGGCGGGTGACCTCGCCGGCATCCTCACCAACATCCAGAAAGGCGACATCCTCTTTATCGACGAGATCCACCGGCTCCACCCGGCCATCGAGGAATACCTTTACCCCGCGATGGAAGACTACCGGCTCGATATCATCATCGATTCCGGACCGTCGGCGCGATCCATCCAACTGAATCTTCCGAAGTTCACCCTCGTCGGTGCCACCACCCGCTCCGGCATGCTCACCGCACCGCTGCGATCACGCTTCGGTCTGGTCAACAGGCTCGACTACTACACCACCGCCCAGCTCGCCCATATCATCAATCGCTCCGCCCAACTGCTCGGCGTCGACATCCAGGACGAGGGCGCCACCGAGATTGCGTCGCGCTCCCGCGGCACCCCGCGTATCGCCAACAACCTGCTGCGCTGGGTGCGCGACTACGCCCAGGTCCGCGCCGATGGCACCATCACTCCGCGCATCGCCCACGACGCCCTCGCGATGATCGAAATCGATAACGACGGCCTGGACGAAATGGATAAACGCATCCTCGAAGCCGCGATCTACAAATTCAATGGCGGCCCGGTAGGCCTGTCCACCCTCGCCGTCGCCATCGGCGAGGACGCCTCCACCCTCGAAGAAGTCCACGAACCATTCCTCATCATGCAAGGGTTCCTCAAACGCACCCCGCGCGGCCGCGTCGCCCTACCCGCCGCCTACAGCAAAATCGGCGCCACTCCAGATCCCCAGCAGCCAGGGCTGCTTTGAAACTCCAAGTTTTAAACTCCAAATACCAAGGTAGCGAAGGGCCTTCGCCCTTCGAATCACCAATGACCATTCTCTCATGTCCAACGACCTGAACAACATCATCACCCGCTGCCGCACCGAAGGGCTGCGCCGCACCAAGGCGCTGGAAGAACTCCTCGCCACACTGTTAGAAAGCGACCGGCCGATGACCATCACCGAACTCGCCGAGTCGCCGCGACTCAGGAACCAGTGTGACAAAGCCACCATTTTCCGCCTGCTCCAGCGGCTGGCCGACAAAGGAATCCTGCGCCGGCTCGGCCTGCACGAGCGCGCTGCCTACTTCGCCCTGCTCATCCCTGGCCAGCACCGCGACTACCTGATCTGCACCGAGTGCGGCAGCATCGAACCCATCAACGCCCCCTGCCCGGTCCACGAGCTTGAAAAGGAAATCCAGTTCACCAGCGGCTACAAAAACCTCTACCACGAACTCGAATTCTTCGGCACCTGCCCGGCCTGCAGCAAATAATGTGCCCGGCCTGCCCGTTGACGAAGGTAGCGAAGAGTCTTCACTCTTCGTCGGTTTCAGGGTAGGTTCGCGTTTGCATGCACGCAGGGCGAAGGCCCCATCGCTACTCAAACCCCCTAGTGCTTACACTTTTTGCTCTCGTCCGTATAAAACCCCTGTTCGGTCGGGATGAATTTGCCGCGACCTTCGAGAAAAGTGACCGCCGCAGCCGGAGTCATTCCATTTTCGGAACAGCTGCAAAAGGTCGTGGTGATGCCAAACTTGTGAATGATGGCCTTTTTCAGGCTCTCGCGGGTGTAAACCTCACCTGTTTCCATCATCATCTGCATAATATCGTGAACGTGTGCTTCTGCCATACCGGCATTCTATACACACAATCCGCCATATGACTACTTTTTTTTCTTTTATTATCATTCAGACTTTCCGAATCGGCGTATGGCACTTGGAGGTTGGAACCTCAAGTTGATCGCCCCCCCCAGCGCATGACCTAAAAAATCTGCTAGATCTCCGTAAAATAACGGCGGAGGTTACTCAGCGATTTCTGGAGCAGGATGGTTTCCTGGGACGTCGGCATTTGCTCGCTGACGCTGGTGGTTGCGGCTTCGAGATCAAACAGAGTCTGCCTGATGTGAGGGTCGCGGATCATGCTCTGCACCCAGAGCACGGCGACAAGCCGCTCGCCTTCGCTGACCTCGCAGACCTGGTGCACGGCCTGGGTCGGGTAAACAACAACACTGCCGGCAGGCAACTTGACCTTTCTCACTCCCCCCGGAATTTCAATGGCGAGTTCCCCACCCTCATAGCCCGCGGGATCCGATAAAAAAACCGTGACTGACAAATCACTACGCAGCGGCGAGCCCGCACCAATCACCGGCGCGTCGACATGGGCACCATAATGCATCCCATGCTGGTAACGCGCGAAAATCGGTGGCGTGAGATGCAGCGGTCTCGCCCAGGTTTGGAAAACCTCATGGCGAAGTAGAGCGTCGATGACCACCTGTCCGACGATCTCCGCCCCCTCGGCCTCCGAACTCAGCTGGAGGTTGTTCTTACGCTCCGCCACGTAGCCGGCCGCAGAGTATTTGCCATCCACAAAGGGTGCGTCCGTCAAAAATTCACGCACGGAAACCAATTCCTCGGCCGACAGCACATTTTCAAAAAGCATCATGGTCTCGGTCGCGCTGGGAAGTGAGTGATGCGCCTAGTCGCGTTTACGCCTCAGCGCAAGCAACGACCCCAAGGCAATGAGTGCCGCTCCGGACGGCTCGGGCACAACGTCGGCCGTGGATACGGACCAGGTGGTCGTCGGTCCACCTCCTTCCGAGGTATATTGATTTTGCACCGACACCCTGATCTGACCGGAAGCCGGGACAGTCAAGTTCCCTGTCGAACCGGATCCTGTGAGTGGAAGCATAAAGCCGGTCGCCAACAAGTCTCCCCCCGCCGGATCGCTAAAGGTAAATCCTACCTCGATCGCCCAATCCGTCTTTTCATAACTGTAAGAAAAATTAGCCGTCCCCCCAGGCGAGAGGTTACCAATGATAAAGTGGTCATTCGTATCATCGATGTGATGCAGCTCACCAATGACCTCATTGGTGCCACTGGAAAGAACCGTGGCAGCGCCGCTGCTGTTGGCAAGGTCACCGCCGCTGGATTCATTGTAGATAACAGCAGCTTGAGAAGTGGCCACTAGCCCGGTAGTCGCTGCAGCCATCAAGAGGGAGGCTTTTGAGGTCGATGATGAGTCTTTCATAGGTTGGATTCGCGCAGCCTAGACCAATCCCCCATTGATCCACAACTCTTAAATTCCCACCCGGACGTTTAACATCGCCTATGGCCACCATCGCCGCTATCCTCCGCGCATGGCACACATCGGCGAACGCGCACAACTGACAATTTTACGGGAGAGCTCGCCCGGTTTCTTCCTCGACTCCGGCGGCGAGCTCGGCGAAGTCCTGCTGCCGCG
>JBFERY010000016.1:0-47198 GCA_041548785.1 Oceaniferula sp. | reverse complement strand
AGTAACGGCAGTAGGCCCAGATTTTAAGGCCGGGTTGGCACCAAAAATATCTTGGAGGCTAGCCACCTTTCTCAGTTGGTACTTTGCACCATCGCTAGCGTCCAATGTCGTCTCGCCAGCAAGACCCAGAGTTCCTAGATCCTGGGGAGTAGTTAGAGTTGTAGAAGTCCCTGAGTCCACTATTTGAATAGTTCCTACTAGTGATGTGTTTGCAGGGTTTTCAGTGATCTCCAAGATATACGTCGCACCGGTTGTAAGTATCGTGGTGAAATCAACAGCTGCATCAGTCAGTGTGGTGCTGGAAACCGAATCGAGCGCACCAGAGATCTCAATAGGGTTGTGAAGCGTCAAGCCAACGAGATTGAACTGTCCTGACTTCAGCGTATGTTTCACAACCCCTACGGTATCGGATAAAATGGCGGCGTTCAGAGAGGCGCTGACGAGCATGGGAAGCGCCAGCAAGCCGATGCGGTTGAGTGTGGAGTTAGCCATGGTGAGAGTCGTTTTGGTGCCGGAAGAGGGCATGGTTACGCCCCGGAAGATATGAATCCTATGAGAAACGCGGCCAGAATATTCATTTTGTCACCGGGTGGCAATCTCAAATTTATGAAGTTAGTGGTTCAGGAATCACGGGTTTCTTAATGAAACAGGAACCGAGGGCTTTCTAGTCGGGCTAGGACACGATTTCGGTGCCGATGCCGGAGCGGGTGAAGATTTCGAGGAGCAGGGAGTGGGGGGTGCGCCCGTCGATGAAGTGGACCTTGCCGACGCCGGCGTTGAGGGCGTCGAGGGCGGAGTTGATTTTGGGCAGCATGCCGCCGGAGATGGTGCCATTGGTGATGAGTTCGGTGGCCTCGGAGCGGTTGATCGAGGGGATCAGGGTGGTGTCGTCCTTTGGGTTTGAGAGGATGCCGGGCACATCGGAGAGGTAGACGAGTTTGGTGGGTTTGATCGAGCATGCCAGGGCGGCGGCGGCGAGGTCGGCGTTGATATTGAGGAGCTTGCCTGATGAGACCTCCTGTCCGAGCGGGGAAACGATGGGCACGATGTTGGAACTGAGGGCGTAGAGGATGTCCTCGGGGTGGCAGGTGGTGACCTGGCCGACCTGACCGATATCGATGGGGTTTCCCTGGGCGTCTTTGGCGGGAAGTTTTTCGGCCCCGAAGATGGATGATCCGTGGATGGCGGTGGCTTTTCCTCCGAAGCTGTTGATGGTTTCGACCAGTCCGGCGTTGATGGTTCCGTGGAGGGTTTTTTCGACGATATCGATGGCTTCGGGGGTGGTGACGCGGAAGCCGCCGATGAATTGGGCCTTGAGGCCGGCTTCCTGCATGGCGGCCGAGATGGCTTTGCCGCCGCCGTGGACGACGACGGGGTTGATGCCGGCGACCTCGAGGAAGACGATGTCGCGCATGACCTTGCGGACCAAATCCGGGTCTTCCATGGCGGCGCCGCCCATTTTGATGAGGAAGGTGTGGCCGCGGAACGACTGGAGGTAGGGGAGGGCATCGATCAGGACCGATGCTTTGTTGATGGTGGCGTCCAGGGACATGCGGGTTTATTAAGCGTTAATTTTCAGGAATTAAACTCCAAAAATGAAGAATTGAGAATAGGGATCAGGAAGTGGGGATGGGGGAATAGGCAGTGTGCCGCTGGGGCGGCAGGGGGGAGATGGGGAATCCTGCAAGGGCGGGGCTATCCGCGGATTATGCCTGCCCGGATTTTTGTTTTCGGAGTTGTGACGGGATGAGGCATGCGCTGATGAGGGCGGCCAGGGGCGCGGAGAGGGCGAACCAGTGGTGGGTGATGTCCATCAGTGCCAGCAGCAGGGGGAAAAGGAGGCTCGCGGTGATGGCGAGGGCGAAGTAGCGGTTGCCGGGTGAAAACCCTGCGAACCAGGTGGCGGCGAGAGTGATGGCCAGTAAAACGGCGATTTCCGCCACGCGTGGCGGTCGGTGGTAGTGGGTGGTTTTTTCCGGGATGAGGAGGGTTTCGGTCAGGGTGAGCAGGATCGGGAGTCGGGTGGGGCTGAGCGTATTGGTGGCGGATGTTGTTGTGCCTGTGGCGTGAATCAGCGCGATGTGCTCGGGTTGGCGGGCTGGGGGCGTGGTGGGTTGGCCGATCACCTGCTCGGCGATGATTGGGGGGAGGGCGTTGTGGGTGGGGACGGCTGACTTGGGGGAGGGGGTTTGTCCGTAGGCGTCGATCGGGATCACGGGACCCTGGCTGCCGAGCCGGATGTGTTTGCCGCAGTGGATGATGAGGTCGGCGGGAGCGACATCGTGGGCACTCATGATGGCCAGCAGTTCGAGGGATGGGATCAACCCTTGTCCCTGCCAGTGCGCGAGCATGGGGATGTGGCCGGGCGATGGGGGGGCGCTTTCGATCTGGTGAAAACCCGCGAGTGTCTGCGCCGCCCCGTCGGCATGGCTGGGCAGGGTCACCTGGTTGACGGTGGGGATGTGCTGGTGGTTTCCTGTGATTCTCGAGAGCGGGATGAGGGCGCGCTGGAGGGCGGCGGGAATGGGGTGGGCGGTGGCTCCGCGGGTGACGGGGAGGGCAATGACGGCTTTGTTGAAGAGGGCGAGTCTGCTGCTGAGGCCTTTGGCCTCGAGTCCCGGTTGCTCGTCCCAGGTCATGCGGGTGGTGAGCACGACGCTGCGGAATCCGCGGTTGTGCAGGGATTCGAGGATCACGGCGTAGTCGAGTGGTGACGGCGGGGTGTGTTCGAAAATGTGGTCGGGGTCGTCGGTGACGGCGACCAGCTGGAAGTCCCGGGCTTTGTCCGGTTGGATGGCCAGGGTGTGCGCGCTGATGGTGTCCGATGCGGCATCGTGATCGTAGACCAGTTGGTCCGATGGTGAGGCTGCGCGCACGCAGGCGCGATCAAAGGCGGGGAGCCAGGTGGTGACTTTGCCCAGAAAAAGCACGGCGACCCCCACGCTCAGGACGAGGGTGGCAACGGGGAGCCGGGACTTGAGGTGAGTGGATTTCAAAGTGAATCGATCTCATCTAGCACAGGCAGAAGGGGTTCTTCAAGGTCGGATCCCACAATCACCTCGCGCAGAATGGTTGCGGCGGTGGGGATGTGCTGGAGATACCACTCGTGGTGCGGCTGGCGGCCCAGCTTCGCGAACGCCCCCATCGCCTGCATCAGCCGCTGGGTGGCGCATTTCTGGAGGATGGGCGCGATGGGCTCCTCCTCGGAGACCTCCTCCCACAGGTCGAGAAGTTTTTGCCGGTCCTCGGCGGAGTGGTTCATGTAGGGGTCGTAGATCAGCGACGCCAGGTCGTATTCCTGCCGGCCGCGGCGCATGCCCTGGAAGTCGATCAGCCACGCCTTGCCGTCTTTGGCGATGATGTTTTGGCTTTGGAAGTCGCGGTGGACGAGATTGCGTGAGGACGCGCCGAGGTCTTTGGCCATTTGGGCGAGTGCCGGGTGTTCGGAGAGTTCATCGACCACGGCGGGGTTCATCTTGAGGTATTCATCGGCCACCTGGTCATAGAAATAGTCCTGTTCCCAGCGATACATCTCCTTGTCGAACGGCGGTTGGAATTCGAGTTCCTTGGGTGGGCGGGTGTAGAAGAGTTTGTCGAGTTGTTCGAAGGCGGAGCGGTAGATGGGTTCGCGTTTTTCCCAGGGTTCGTCCTTCATGCTGAGGAGGTCGACGTCACCGAGGTCCTCGACGAGTGCGACGCGGCGGCCCGGGTTGTCGTAGATCACCTCGGGCACATTGAACCCGGCCGCGCTGAGAAACTGGGAAACCGGGAGGTAGTTCGCGTTGTCCTTGCGGTCCATGGTGTAATGGATACCGATGTAGGTCGGGAAGCCCTCGGGTTTCAGTCGGATAATCGTCCGGCCTGAAGCCCCTTTGGTGATGGGCTCCATGATGCAACTGTGCTTGGGGCCGAGTTCGAGGTAGTTGCGGATGGCGGTAAGAAGGGTGTCGGCGGGCATGAGGTGGGTTTAGGGTGATAGTAGTGAGAGTCAAGAGCAAGAATGCGGGATAATGGCGTCCTGGTGGATGCTGTTTTCCTCCACTGACGCGTGTGGCCAAACAATGGTGTTGCGCAGTCTGGCTCCGCTGGGGATGGTGGCATGGGGGCCGATGATACAGGTTTCGGTTTCGATCTGGGCGCCGGGGTGGATTCGGGCTGCGGGGTGGATGGCGTCGTTGCGCTCGCGTCGCAGATGTTGGTGGATCGCGTGGTAGGCATCGATGGTGCCGATGTCGAACCAGTCACCCTGATCGAGCACCACGGCACCGAGTTGCTGTTGTTGGATTAACCGGATGAATGCGGGTATGATCGAGACCACTTCGTCGTCGGGCAGCATGGCGATGATTTCGGGTTCGACGCAGTAGACCCCGGTGAACTGGTGGGTGCCGGGGGTGTCGTCCAGGGTATTGCGCAGATCGGTCACGCGGGCGCCGGAGATATTGACGTTGCAGTTCTCTCCGGTCGATCGCAGTGCCAGCGTGGCGACGTTCCCGGAGGCCTGATGGGCGGCGATGAGGGCACCGACATCGATGGTTGTCAGGATGTCACCGTTGTAAACGAGCAGCGGCTCATTGCCGATGAAGCGGGCAATGTTCCGGAGTCCGCCCCCTGTTTCCAGCAGGGTGGGCTCGTGGAAAAAGTGCAGCGGCGCCCCCATGAAGTGCGCGTCCGGGTACTGCGTTGCCCACGTTTCGGGGAGGTGGTGGGTATTGATGGCAAACTCGGTGATGCCTGCGGCCCGGCAGTGCCGGAGGGCGTAGTTGGCCAGCGGCTCATGGAAAATGGGAACCAGAGGCTTCGGCAGCACATGCGTGAGCGGGCGCAGCCGTGTGCCGAGTCCGGCGCCGAGGATGAATGCCTTGTGGATCACGGGTCGGAGAATGATGAGGTAAGGCGGAAGAATCAAGGATTGCTTGAAAGTAATCCGCGCCGCAGCGGGTAGTAGGTGTGATGCAAATGAATTTACTCTCCAAATGTGTTGCGCTGGTCGTGGTTTTATCGGGAACTTCGCTGGCCGATGTGGACAATAAGCAGTTCTACGCCGGCGAGCCGGTCAAGGCCTTGCTCATCACGGGTGGCTGCTGTCACAACTATCAGTTTCAGTCCAAGGCACTGACCATGGCATCGGAGGCCCGGGCACCGATCCAATGGACGGTGGTGAACAAGGGTGGCAAGGGGACGCACGCCGAGATCGAGCTCTACAACGACCCCAACTGGGCAAAGGGTTACGATGTCGTGGTGCACAACGAGTGTTTTGCCAAGACGAGCAACCCCGTCTATATCCGCAAGATCACCGAGGTGCATAAAAAGGGCGTGCCTGCCGTTGTCATCCACTGTGCCATGCACACCTATCGCGACGCCGAGATCGACGACTGGCGGGAGTTTCTCGGCGTCACCAGCCGGCATCACGAGCACCAGAGCAACTATCCGGTCAAGGTGGTGAAAAAAGACCATCCTGTGCTCAAGGGGTTTCCTGCCCAATGGGTGACCCCCAAGGACGAGCTTTATATTGTCATGCATGTGGCCAAAGGCACCACCCCGCTCGCCACGGCCACCAGTGAGAAAAACGGCAAGGTGCACCCTGTGATCTGGGTCAATGACTTCCACGGCACCCGCGTGTTTGGCACCAGCTTCGGTCACAGCGACGCCACGTTCAGCGACCCGGTGTTTCTCGACCTCGTGACCCGCGGCATCCTTTGGTCGGCCGGGAAGCTGGAGAAGTGACGAGCTGAAATCCTTGTTGACATGTATGTGTATGTGTATATGCATATACACATATGAATGAGTCAGAAAATAAGGATGCGGGGCAGCTGCGAGAGGTGATCTCGAGGTATGCTGCCGGCTTGGCTGGCCCGACGGGTGGTTCTCTTGGCTCGGGGGATGTTTCCGGGGTTTCGGGCGGTGAAGCTTCTGAGTTGGTGCGGACGCAGGTGTATTTATCGGTTGGCCAGAGGGATTATTTACAAAGCGAGGGGAAGCGTCGTGGGATTTCCATGGCGGCGGCGTTGCGGGAGATTATTTCCGAGAGTATGAGGCCGGCGGCGGCGAGTTGGGTGGGTAACCCCTTGTTGGATGAGGTTGTGGAAGACGTCGATTTCAAGAGTTCAGGCAGCGGTTCTGAGTCGGTGGATGAGTCTGTTTATGGGGATTACGAGTCATGATTTTTGTGGATACCTCGTTCTGGATTGCGTTGCGTGATGAAAAGGATCGTAACCATCGACGTGCCAAGGTGTTGATGGGCGAGTTTTTTGCCGCCCGCGTCCAGTTGGCGATCACGGATTATGTTTTTGCGGAGACACATGCCTATTTTGTCCGCTCAGTGCCCAAGAGGGAGCAGGTGATGCGTGATTTGTTGAACAACCCGGTGGTGGTCAGCCACGCGGTGGACCGTCGCGACCGCGAGCAGGCGCTGCAGTGGCTTGGTGAGTATAAGGACAAGGCGTGGTCGTTTGTTGACGCCTTGTCGTTTGCCCTTATCCAACGGCAAAAAATCCCGGCGGCGGTGTCCTTTGACCGGCACTTTGGTCAACCTGGTGGGTTTGAGCTGATCAGGTAAGCCTGAGGCGGGGGGTGCGTTATGCTAACAGCGACTCCAGTGCGCGCCGGTCCGGGCTGGGCATGGGGAGTGACCCAATGCTGTCGGGGGAATGCCATTTTTCGAGATCCTGCGTCTCGGTCTGATCGGCATGGCTGGTGTACACCCGCAGGGTGACGTGGTAGCGGGTGATGGTGTAGGTGGTTTTGAGCGAAAGCGCGAGGTCGAGCGTGTGTTCGTGATCGCGGCGTGGCAGCGACCACATCCCGGCGCGGCGCTTGCCCTCCTGTTGTTGTTGAAGAAGGATGCGGCCGTGGCTATCGGTGGCAAAAACGGCGAACTCATCGACGCGTGTCACCTGGGCGGCCGCCTTTTTCAGCGGGAGCGGTGTGGGGTCGGTGCATTGGCAGAACGATTTCACCGGGCAGTTGGTGCAATCGGGTGATTTGTTGGAGCAGAACGTCTGCCCGAGTTCCATCAGGGCGGAGTTGTAATCCCGGGGTGATTTGTCAGGGAGCAGTTGTGCTGCCCACTGCCAGAGTTGTTTGGTTCCGGCGGTGGTATCGATGCGCTCCTGGAAATCGAACAAGCGTGAAAACACGCGGGCGACGTTGGCGTCCACGATCGGTTGGGGGTCGTTGTAGGCGAATGAAGCCACTGCCCCTGCGGTGTACTGGCCGATTCCCGGCAGGGCGCGGATTTGTTCGAACTTCCGCGGGAAGTTCCCCTGGTGATCGCGGGTGATGGCGCGCGCCGCCGCGTGGAGGTTTCGGGCACGCCGGTAATACCCGAGTCCTTCCCAGGCTTTCAGGATTTCCTGCTCGGTTGCCTGGGCCATGTCGCGGGGTGTCGGGTAGAGCGCCATGAACCGAAGGTAGTGTCCCTTGCCGAGGACGGTGGCGATCTGCGTTTGTTGCAGCATGATTTCCGAGACAAGGATGGCCCAGGGGTCGCTGGTGTCGCGCCACGGGTAGTTTTTCCCCTCATTTTCGAACCAACGGACCAGTGCCAGCTGGAACGCGCTTGTGTTTTTCAGCGGATGCCGGGTCGCGTTGGGTTTGGGTGATGAGGCGTGCTTGGGCATGGATGCTCTTAGGCTTTAAAGCTCGAACTTCAAACTTCAAAAACCAAAAACGGGCGTGACGAATGGCGAGCGGATGTTCACCCCCAATCTTCGAGCGGCCGGGGAACGCATGTTTAACACTTGGAAATTTTTACGAGCTGCTGTAGGTTATACGCGCAGAATTAAAAAGGAGACCATCATGGAAGAAATACATTTGAGAAAAAAAGACCGCGACCTGATCGCGACCGCGCTGAGTGTGCTCCCCGGTGTCGGGCATATTTATAAGCATCACTACCTGGCCGGGGTGGGTATCCTCATTGGCGGGAACCTCCTCGCCGCGTTGGTGACCGTGCTGCTGAGTCTGGCGACCTTCGGAGTGGCCCTCGTGGTGGTGCCTGTTGCCTATGTGGCAGGGATAGCCTGGGCGGCGCATGAGTTGCCTGACTGGCACGGGCGGCACCAGTACCTGCATCCGTGGCGAAAGCATGGTTGACAGGTGGCACCATGAGGTGGCGCCGACGAGATCCCGCAGCCTCTGCGCATCCATCCGGGGTTTGGCGGCGACCCTGCCCCTTTCAAAATTGATGATGCCTGAACGAAGCTGGTCACCGGTGTGCCTGCTTGCTTCGGCAAGCCGCTCTTCGGGAGATTGGGGGAAAAATAACTGCTCCGTCTGTCAGGGGCGAGTTCGCCGCCCGCGAGATCGGGCGCTGGGGCTGCCGCGCCGGCGTGGAGCAAGCAAGGAACTCGGTATCCATTTCCGTGCGTCGACTTAGACGGCTAATTCAGAGCAGATTTCCATGATGGCCTCCGTCTGGTCGTATCCCGATTCCTCCTGGGGGATGCCTGGGCTGGGTCGGCCTTCCTGTAAGGCCGCGCTGAGTTTGGCAACCAGCGGATCATCGCTGGGGATCGGTTGTGGATGGGTCTCCGGGTTGCCGAGGACAAAGTCGAGGCCGTTGGCGGCGGCGAGTGTGAGGTAGGCTTTTTCAAGTTGGTGGCGCACCTTGACCGGTGTGCCCCAGGCGAAGTTGGATAGGCCGACAACGAGGTGGCAGCCGCTCAGCGCCGGGTCGTTGCTGATCAGTTTCATGGCGTCGAGCCCGACGTTGATCAGCCCGTAGGTGTCCGCCCCGACAGGTGCCAGGCCGGGGTCGATGAAGATTTGCTCGTTGGTCCGGCCGGCTTCGCTTTTGAGTTTGTCGACAAACCATCCGGCGACACCGTGCACGTCTTCTGGTTTGTGGCACGGCTGGCTCCCCCCGGCGTCACCGAATTTTTCGGAGGCGACGACGATGACGTTGGTGTCGAACTCGCGGATCAGGTCGATCATGCCATCGAGATTCCTTCGTGAGACGGCGATCGAGTTGATGAGTGGTGCAGGGCTTATATTGCGGTCGTAGTGCTGCAGCGCGGTGCGGTGGTATTCGATGTCTGAGTGGTCGAAGCAGAGCGGCACGGATGTCACCTGCTGCAATGCGGGGACGAGGGTGGGGAGGTAGGCGATCGCCTCCTCCTTGTTAACCGTGCACTTGGCGGTGGAGTCGATGATCACATCGAGGTATTCCGAACCGTGGTCGACCTGGCTTTTGGCGAGGGCCTGGAAGCCTTCGATGTCGCGGTTTTCCCATGCGCGGCGTGAACGTGCGTAGGCATTATTGATGAGCTCTCCGATGATTCTAAGTTTCATGATGATTTGGTTGTTAGTTGTCTTTTGTTAGTTATGACGGTTGAGATTGGAGTTCCTTTTTCTTGGCGATGTGGTCTTTTTCCAACCAGCAGTTTGCCCAGCCTGAAGTGGAGCGAAGCGACTGGTCCTGCAGGGTGGGGACATGGGCCAGGAGGTCGAGTTCGGTGCCGTCGCTTTTGTGCCGATTGTAGGCGCGCGCCCAGATGCAACGTTTGTCACTGACTTCACAGTAGCCGTCACGTGTGCCGCCGCAGGGGCCGTTGCGTTGGTTTTTTGCGCACTGGGATTCGGGGCAGAGGAAGGCGGTTTCAGGCAGTGAGCAGTCGCCGCAGTCCTTGCAGGAAAAGAGGAGGGTTTTACTGAGGTGCTCCATGCCTCTCATCCAGCCGGGGCCTTGTGACGGGTCTTTGGCATTGGCGCAGAGTTTGGTGCACAGAGGGGCGAGGCCTTTGCCCTTGGTGAACATCAGGCGGTGAAAGGCCTTGGACAGGGCGTAGCCGGCGCTTCTCCTGGGACGGTTCTCCAAGGAGGCTGCGTAGTCGGGTTCGAGCTCCATGCTGCTGAGCCCGCTCTCTCTGTCTTTGTCTAACATGTAGAACTCATTGTGGTGGGAAAAGTTGAGTTCCTGGGCGAATTGTTTCCAGTCGTCCGGGGCAAAGCTTTTTTCAAGGGTGAGGATTTGATCGACCGCTTTGTAGTTATGCACGCCGCCGAGGTAGCCGGCTTTGTAGCCGAGGCCACGATAGATCGCGAGTTGCTTGGCGGCGAACTCATAGAAGAACGATCGACCTTTGTCGGCGGATGAACCGTGTCGAGTGGCCAGCGCAAGGAGGTCATCACTTACATAAACCCCTGGGATCTTCTGGCTGTGGAAAATTTTCGAGACAAAGGCATTGAGCACATAAACGTTTCCGACCAGCGGCACATGGCCGTTTTTTTGCCTCTGCATGTAGCAGCGCAGTTCATGCATCTTGCGGGCGTCGTAACCGATCTGGGTGATGATGTAGCGGGCGCCGTTCGCTATTTTTTTGTCGAGTTTGAGATACTGGGGCACGACTTCGTTTTCGTGGCCTTTGAAGTGGTTGACCACGGCGCCGGTGAAAAACCGGGTGACGCCGAGTTGGCGCATTTGTCGTCCGGGCCCCCTGACCCTGAGGCCCTGATTCATCTCCCTGAGCAAGGTGAGCAGGCCGACCGAATCGATGTCGAAGACGGGTTTGGCCTGGCCGTCGTGACCGTCGATCGGCGAGTCGCCGCTGAGCGCGAGGATGTTGTGGAATCCTTCCGAGTTCAAATGCCATGCGACGCTTTCGAGACCGTTGCGGTTGAAGTCCTTGCAGGACAGGTGGATGGCGACCTCTTTGTTTTTTTCCAGCAGCACCTTGCCGAGGGCGGCGGGCGCGAGCATCGGGTTGCCACCTGCGTTGTCGGTGATGGATACCCAGTCGACGGCATCCGTGCCCGCCAGTTCGATGGAGAACTCGCGGGCCTTGACGGCTTTGACATCATTGAGCGTGCCTCGGGTGGATACCAGTTCGATGCCGATGGCAAATTTGCCGGTCTTGTCTTCCAGTATGTCGCGAAGCGCTTGCATGCTGTTGGCCAGGGGTCTGTCGGCGTGTCTGCTGGTTTGTATGGCGGCGCGGATGCGCCGGATGCGTTCCGCCGGACGGTCGCGCATGGTGGCGCGAGGGGCGTGGGCACGCGCCGTCGCCGCATTGATCCGCTGCGGGATTCGTCAGGCGCTCTTGAGCAATCCGAGAGCGATGTCCGCTGCGGTGCCTGCATCCTGGGCGTATCCGTCCGCGCCGATTTCGGTGGCGAAATCCTGGGTGACGGGTGCGCCGCCGATAACAATCTTGGTGGCGACGCCGGTGGAGCGGATGGCATCGATGGTGTCACGCATGGCGGGCATGGTGGTGGTGAGCAGGGCGGAAAGTCCCACGATGTCGGGGTTGTGCTCGACGACAGCTGCGGCAAACGAGGCGGGGGTGATGTTGACCCCGAGGTCGATGACTTCGATGTTGGCGCCTTTCCACATCATGGAGACGAGGTTTTTGCCGATGTCATGAAGGTCGCCTTCGACGGTGGCGATCAGGGCTTTGAATTCGGGTTGGATTCCGGCCTCCACGAGCAGCGGCTCAAGGATGCCGAGGGCGGCCTTCATGGCCCGTGCGGCGATGAGCATTTCGGGGACAAAGATTTCGTTGCGCTTGAATCGATCGCCGACGGTTTTCATGGCGGGGACGAGTCGGGCTTCGACGATTGATTGGGCGGATTCGCCGGCATCGAGGCATTCCTGCACGAGCGGTGGTACCTCTTTGCGTTTTCCCCGGATGACGGCCGATGTGAGCGGATGTTCGTTGTCCATGCGCGTGATAATATCAAAATGTGGCCGGGTGGTCTTGTGCTCTGGGATGATAAAGTTGTGAAATGGTGCTCATCCGTCGGAAGCCGACGATGATTCAGGCTTCGGGCTGATTCTCTGGCTCATGTTGTTGGAGGGACGATCGGAATTGTTTGGGGGTGACGCCTTTGACATCGTGAAAAACGTTGGTGAAGTAGCTTTGATCACAGAAGCCGCAGGTGATGGCGATATCTGCCAGATTGAGTGCGGGGTCGCGCAGGAGTTCACTGGCGAGGTCGAGCCGGCTTTGGCGCAGGAGTTCGGTAAATGACCTTCCGGTGCGTTCCTTGAGCAGGCGGGAAAAGTGGCTGGGTGAAATTCCGGCGTGTTCGGCGACTTCGTCACGCGAGATGTCATTGCCGATATTTTCGCGCATGAAGTTGAGTGCTTTGGTGATGAGCAGCGGCGGCGTGAAATCGCGTTGTTTGCTGATCGTGTTCATGATGCGCTCGAGGGTTTCCTTGAGCCAGGCGGCGAGCTGCTCGTCGTCATCGATGGTGGCGAGTCGGGTGATGAATTGGAAGTTCATGCCGAGCGCATCGGATTGTTCGGCCCCTGCCTCAATGGCGGCGCGGGACATCATCACGACGAGTTCGAGCAGCAGCCCTTTGAGGAGGTCGTTCCGCTGCTCACCGGCGCTGTAGATTTGCACGAGGACCTGGTTGATCAGTCGGCGCGCCTCGCCAATGTCCTCGTTACGGATGGCGGTCATGAGTGCGGGTTCGAGGTAGAGGTAGAGCTCCCGGACGCGGTCGTACGGGCGGTGCTCAAGCAGGGGGATTGAAGGGAAATCGTTCATGGGAGCATCAGGTGGTCAATGTAGCAGTCCTCGAACCCATCTTGTGAATTGAGTTCGATGACCCGGGTGTGGCTGCGAATTTCCTCCATTTCCTTGAAGGTTGATTTGTCAATGGTCGCGAGCATCGCCCCTGCGAGTGAGGTGTTGCCAACGACCTCGACCTGTTCGGTTTTGAAGCCCGGGAGCAGACCTATTTCGATGGCATGGGAAACGTCCAGGTGCATACCGAATCCTCCGGCGAGGTAGACTTTCCCTACTTGGTCGGCCTGGATCCCTGATGCTTCGAGCAGGATATCGATGCCCGCCCCGATGGCTGCCTTTGCCTGGAGGATGACGGCGATATCGACCTCGCTGACGACCATGCCACCGCGGCCGTCCTGGCTCGCGAGGCGCAGGGCACGTTCATCGTCGTCTTCCACCCGATGGGATGCGGGCAGGGAGTTCCATTGGGACGCCTCGAAGCGGCCGGAGGTGGTGAGCAGCCCGGCTTGGCGGGCTTCGGCGAGAAAATCGATGTAAGCCGAGCCGCAGACTCCCGCGGCCCTCGAGAGCGGGATGTCGCCGATGATTTCGGCTTCGATTCGGCAGGGGTCGAGCGTGAGTTCGAGTCGGCTGATGGCGCCGTCCCTGGCGCGGGTTCCGCAGCGTAGGCCGCCGCCTTCGAAGGCGGGTCCGGCTGCGGTGGCGCAGGTGCTGAGTTGGCCGTCGTGTTGCAGGACGATCTCGCCGTTGGTGCCGATATCGACGAGCAGGCTGGGTTGTTGGTCGAACATCATACCGGTGGCGTAGATGCCGGCAACGATATCGGAGCCGATGAAGGCGGCGATACCGGGGAGCAGGTGGATGGGGATCGGCGTGTTTGAGCCGTCGATAACAAGTTTGATATCCGCGCTGCTGAGCTGGCGGCCGGCTATAAAACGGGGGGTGAACGGGGCGATGCCGAGTGGCGTCGGGTCCTCGCCGACGAGCAGGTGGAGCATGGTGGTGTTGCCGGCGATCACGCCTCCCGCCAGACGCTCGGGCGCGCGTCCTGCCCGGTTGCAGGCCGACGCGATGAGTTGGGGCAATGTGGCCGCGGTCACTGCGGCTTGGAGGTCGTTGAGGATGGCGGGGTCGCGGGCGGCGTCGATGCGGGTGAGGACGTTGTCGCCGAACCGGATTTGTTCATTGAATCCGCCGGCCCGTGCGAGGATGTCGCCGGTGGTCAGGTCGATAAGCATCACCACGACGGTGGTGGTGCCGAGGTCGATGGCGATGGCGGTGTCGCGGACGCCTTCGACTGGTTCGAAAATCGGCTGATGGGCGGTGGGGATATCGATCCGGAAGGTGTCGCCGACCTGGGGTTGGTGTTCCATGCGCGAGCGGCCGGGGATGGCTATGGAAGCCACGCCCATGGCCCCGACTTGGCAGGACTTGACGGTGGTGCCGTCGCTGAGTTCGACTTCGCATCCGCGGCAGATACCCCGTTTCCCGCAGCGGGTGTTGAGGGGGAACCCGTGGGCTTCGAGGTAGCCGGCGAGGGTGCGGGTGGCGGTGGCGGCACTGGCGTCGATTTCGTGCCGCGAGCCGTCGTCGAGAATGACCGTGATGGTATTCATGATTTCCCGGGGGCTGGTGCCGCACGCATGATTTGATCGTCGGGGGAGAAGACGAGTTGTTCGCCGGGTTCGATGATCTGGAAGCGGGCGGGGTCGTCCCAGCGGCCGTGGAGGAGGTCTTGGAGGAGGGTCGGGTCGCCTCCGAGGCGTTGGAACTTCCATCCGAGCCACTCGGCGCAGCGTTTTGCGTAATCGGCCTCGGCTTCAGCATCGTCGGTGCCGAGGTCGATGTAGGTCGAGGTATCGTGCATCGACCACGTGGAGCGCTCTGACTCGACAAGGAAATCGACATCGTCCTCGTCGAATGTTTCGGCGAGTTCTGCTTTGAGTGATTCGAGCCGTTCCGGGCCAGGGACCCTGCGGCCCTGGTTCCAGCCGGGGGTGTAATACATGCAGGACGCGCAACTTTTCTGGTGATCGGCGTAGCGTTCTTTGCTGCCGAGGAAGACGGTGATGCAGTCGTGGCCACGCGGGATGACGAGGCGCCGTTTTTGGGTGTGCAGGCCGGCGGTGCCGCATCCGCACAGGCCGTAGGCGAGAATGATGGCGTCGATGCCGTCGAGAGCATCGATCTGGTCGATTTCCTCCTGCAGTGTGCTGCGGAGGATGTCAGGGCGGTCGTGCAGCCCCATTTCAAAGTATTGCACCCTGGCAATATTGGCCGAACCGCTGGTGTGGAGCGCGATTTCCTTTTCGAAGACCGAGCAGGCGATCAAGGCGAGGCGCGGGGAGGCTGTCTTGGTGGCTGGCGTGGTCATGGTCTGGGGTCGCTGCTTCGTTTTTAACCGCGAAACACGCGAAGGGAAGACATGGGTTGCGGGCTTGGGTTGCTACTTCAGTTTTCAACCGCGAAATACGATAAACACGCGAAAGGAAGACATGGGTTGCGGGCTTGGGTTGCCGAGGGACAGGAGTGTCCCTCCTCCCTAGGCCGTCGGCCCGTGGAGCGGGCGGATAGGGAGTGTGGTCACTCCTGTCCACAGCGCAGGATATGTGAAGTGTCCTGTCTTGGGTTGCTTATTAGGGTTTCGGATTTCCTTAGGTGTTTGGGTGGTTGGGTATTTGGTCAATCCTCGTGGGTCAGCCGATGGTTTTTGCCTGGAAATAGGGCACCAGGGCGTCGGGGATGCGGATCGATCCGTCGGGTTGCTGGTACTGTTCGATGAGGGCGACGTAGAGGCGGGGCAGGGCGGTGCCGGAGCCATTGAGGGTGTGGCAAATCTGGTTTTTTCCGTCGGCGTCCTTGAAGCGGAGGCGCATGCGGCGGGCCTGGTAATCGGCGAAGCTTGAGCAGGAGGAGACTTCGAGGAACTTGTTTTGCCCGGGCGACCAGACTTCGATGTCGTAGGTTTTGGTGGAGGAAAACCCGATGTCGCCGGTGCAGAGTTCGATGACGCGGTAGTGCAGGCCGAGTTTCTGCAGGATGGCCTCGGCGTGGCCGGTGAGCTCTTCTAACAGTTCGGTTGATTGCTCCGGGTGGACGATTTGCACGAGTTCGACTTTATCGAACTGGTGCATCCGGATGATGCCGCGGTTATCGCGTCCGGCGCTACCGGCTTCGCGGCGGAAGCAGGGGGTGTAGGCGGTGAGTTTGATCGGGAGTTGGTCTTCGGTGAGCAGGGTGTCACGGTAGAGGTTGGTGACGGGGACTTCGGCGGTGGGGGCGAGGAAGAGGGCATTGTTCTCGAGTCCGTACATGTCATCCTCGAATTTGGGTAGCTGGCCGGTGCCTTCCATGCATTCGCGTTTGATGATGTGGGGGACGTTGACCTCCTCGTAGCCATGGTCGATGGTCTGGGTGTCGAGCAGGAACTGGATCAGGGCGCGCTCAAGGCGGGCGCCTTGGCCGCGGTAGACGACGTAGCCGGAGCCGGTGATACGGGTGCCGTCTTCGAAGCTGATCAGTCCGTGTTTTTCGGCGAGGGCGACGTGGTCGAGGGGGGTGGTGATCGCGGGTTTTTCCCCCCAGGTGCGGAGTTCGGGGTTGGCGTCCTCATCGGCACCCACCGGGCAATCGGCGTGTGGGAGGTTAGGGATGCTCATGAGCAGTTCCGTTTGTCGGTTACCGGCTGTTTCAGAAACTTCATCGATGGCGCTGATTTGTTCACCGAGGACGCGAACATCCTCTTTGATGCTTTCCGCCTCGTCGGCCTTGCCTTGGCCCATGAGGGCGCCGATTTGCTTGGAGAGCTGTTTGCGTTGCGACTGCAGTGATTGTTTGTCGGTTTCCGCCTTGCGGCGTGTCTCGTCGCATGCGAGCACCTCATCGATGAGCAAGTGGGCGTCGCCGCCGCGGGTGGCGAGGCGGGATTTGATGGCGGTGGCGTCTTCGCGAATGGCTTTGATATCAAGCATGGCCCGAGAGTGATAGCGGGTTGAGCCAATTTTAAAACCGCGAAATACGCGAAATACGCGAAATTTCTCAAATTGGTATTTGGCCTTTGGGTGAGAAAACCTAGAGTCACCCTGATGTCGGGGAAGAGAGCAAGCTGGGTGGCCGTCAGTGCGGGATTGGCGCGGATGATTTTACATTCGCGTGAGATGCGGCGCAAGGTGCTGTTTCAACTTGTCATCGTGTTGCTGGTGCTGGTCGGGCTTGGTGCCTGGCCGCTGGCAAACTGGCTGGGTGGCAACATCTGGCTCTTCCTCGTTTGGTGGGGCGCCTCGATGCTTTACGCGGTGATGCTCATCCTGCTTGCCCTTTACGACATGCTGGCGGTGGTCAAGGAGGAGCGGGAGAAGCACAAGGAGTGAGGTGCCGGTCCGATGCGGGTCGGCAAGGATTGCTGCAAAAATCCACCACTTGCACACGTAGCCGAGTGTATGAGGATGAAGCTTATAGCCGTCGGGGTATGTTTGTCCGCCGGGCCGGCATGTGTGGCTGCTGACGGGGGTGCCGGAGATTTGATCCCCTGGATCATGCAAGCCCGTCAGCTCAAGGCGGTGGAGGGGCAGGGGCCCGTGGTGGTCAATATACCACCCGGTCGCTACACCCTGGACGAGCCTATTTTACTATCCCCCGATGACAGTGGCACGGCTGAGCGCCCGGTGGTTTTCAAAGTCACTGAGCCGGACAGGACGACATTCAGTTCGGCCAAGGTCGTTCCCGCCATGCGACAGACGGCGGCGGGTTACTGGAGCTGTGAACTGCCGAGGGGGTTCAAGCTTGACCAGCTCTTTGTTGATGGTGTGCGTGCGGAGCCAGCACGTTTTCCCAAGCAGGGATTTTTTTCCATGCTGGGCGTGCAGCAGAAAGTGGGGGTTCCGGCTGAGAGTCAACGCATCGTGGGCAAGGCGACACAGACGATCGCGCTCGGTGATCATACTGCGAAGCAATTAACAGGAGTCGATCTCACACACGCCCGAATGTATGTGTTGCACAAGTGGAATTGCACCCTGAGGAATGGGCTCGAGTTTGGCAGGGATCGGAAAACCATCATCACGCGTGGAGAAAAGATGAAGAACTGGAACAAGTGGGGGAAAGGTACACGGTTTTTTTTGCAAAATGTGGCAGGCGGGCAACTGGCGCCCGGACATTGGATGCTGAACGGCCGGATACTTCACTACGCGCCTCGGCCCGGCGAAAAAATGGGTAAGGTTGAGTTGCTGGCTCCCCAGTTGGAGAAATTAATGATCATCAAGGGGAGGCGGGAAGAGCCTGTTAAGCACATCCGCTTCGAGGGTTTTAGGTGGATGCACTCGACGTTAAACCTGCCTAACGGAATGCCGCCGAATCAGGCTGCAAGCAGCATAGATGCCGCCGTCATGGTGGATCATGCCAGAGATATCCGGTTTTATGGCTGCAGCATCTCACAAGTAGGTCGCTACGCTTTGTGGTTTAGGGAGAATTGCCAAGGATGTAGTTTGAAGCGATGCATAGTCGAAGATCTTGGCGCCGGCGGGATTAGGATTGGAGAAACGCATACCCGCAGCAGTTCGCCGACATCGCAAACGGTGGTTGATAATTGTATCATCCGCAGAGGCGGTCGATTGCTTCCATCTGCCGTCGGTGTCTGGATTGGCCAAAGCCCGGACAACCGAGTCACCCATAACGAGATCAACGACTTCTACTACACCGGGATTTCGGTTGGATGGACATGGGGGTATGGGCGGAGCCGGGCGACAAACAATAAAATACTCTTCAACCACATCCATCACCTCGGGCACGGTTTACTGAGTGATATGGGCGCGGTCTACACCTTGGGGGTCAGCCCTGGGACGGAGGTTTCCCATAATCTGGTTCACGATATCGAAAGCTACAGCTATGGCGGCTGGGGGCTCTATACGGACGAAGGAAGCAGCGGGATCAGGATGGAAAACAACCTTGTCTACCGGACCAAGTGTGGTGGGTTTCATCAGCACTACGGCAAGGGGAATATCATCAGAAACAACATCTTTGCAGAGGGGAAGCTCTATCAGGTCCAGGCGACCCGGCCAGAGGCTCACGTATCATTTGAATTCAGCCACAACATCGTTTGGTTCAACCAAGGGACGATCTACGCCGGGCAATTCATGAAGATTAAAAACCGGATCAGCCACAATCTGATCTGGTCCCCCGATCCGAAAAAGATCATGGACCCCAAAGGGCGGTTGTTCGGCGGAACCTCGTGGGAAACCTGGCAGAAAAGCGGTCGGGATGTCGATAGCGTGATCGGCGACCCTCGGTTTGTGAATCCCGAAAAGGGCGATTATACCCCGCGGAATACAATGCTATTGGAAAAAATTGGCTTCAGGTTATTCGATCCCAAACGTGCAGGTGTCTATGGTGATGACCCTACATGGCTAGTGAAGGCTGCTGAGTAGACTCGGGTGGGAATCATTCTCCCAACATACGTGCGGCGTTACACAGGTGGCCGTCGCTCATCGGAGTTTTCTCAGTTTTGGCGGGTTCTGGCCGCTTTCAATCTGTTGGATGATGCTTTGGATTTTGGCCAAATGTTCGTCAAATCCCTTTTTCTCACGATGTGTGCTGAGCACCTTTTCGAGCTGCTTCAAATTCGCCAACTCCGGTTTGGCCGCGGCCCCGTACTGCGCCAGCGCATTCAAGCATCCGAGTATGCGGCTCTTTTTATTCCATCGATCGGTATCGACAAAGGAAAGGCACAGTGGGATTCCCTCTGCGATGCGATGCTTGGCAAGAATCTCCAAACCCTTCATCCGAATCCTGTCGGCAAACATGATGCCACTTGGGGCTGGCGTGACAACCGCATCACGAATCGCCGGTAACAGCGGACGAATTTCCTCGTAGGTGAGTTGGTCGTAGACCGAGCCAATGGTGCCGCGGGAGCGGCCATCCTGGTTTTGCAAACCTGCAGTCACCGCCTTGCGCAGTAAATCGCGGTTAACCCCATCGATCGAATTCTGTAACATATTTCCGAAAACGGCCGAGCATAGATAGCGTTGCTCCATGCCACGTGGATCTGAAGCGGAAGGCCCATGGGTGATCATTTCTAACAACTTGGGGAGGGCTGGCATGGCGGGCTGGCCGATCGACACCAATGCCTCAGCGGCCTTGATCCGCAGCCATAGGTCTTTCGATTTCAAGGTTTCCTGGAGCATCGGCACCGCGGGTGCTGCCTTTTCCCCCATGCTGGCCAGTGTCTGGCAAGCGCCAAGGGCGATTTTAACATCCTCCATTTTGAGCAACGCGATCACATCGGACACCTGGACATCGTTGCGTCTCGCCAACGCCATGGCCGCTCTCTCGCGCACCACCGGGGACCAACTTCCCAGTCGGCGCAACAATTCCATAGGATCGAGTGCGTCGTAAAAGCCATTGCGGTTGAGGTTGCTCCAGCCACGACCGTCCGCGACGACCGCCTGCGCTTCTTGCGTGGTGAGTTCAGATACTACCGGTGCTTTCTTGCCGGTAATCATCAGTTGTTTCAATGGCAGCGCATAGGCGACTAGATAGTGCCCGGTTGCGTCCCAGCGGCCGGTGTGATCGGGACTCGAGCCCGGTGGCCCTTGGTGGCGGAAGCTGTAATCGGCCTGGCGGCCATAATCAAAGTACCAGGCACCGAATTCTTTCATCCAGGCACCCGTCGCCTCTGGGCCGGACAATGAGACACTCGGCATCGCCCAGCTGATGTTCCAGTAGTTGCCGGTGTGCCCGGTGTCTCTCTCTGCGCCATGCGAAGCGAGGGTCATTCGTGCAAAATAAGTCGCGACATCCTTTTCCCCGAGCAGGTTGAACAGCATCGCCGCCATGCCGCACTTGCCATTGTCTTCGTGGGTTTGGATCCAAGGCGCGTGATCCCCGTAAGGCACCGCACCCTTGCCGGCATAAAAGCGTAGCATCTTGGCACTGCGCTCGATGGCTAAATTGACATCCGCTTCCTGCAAGCCCGCCATCCGGGCCAGGACCAGCGATGTCGTCAGCGTCAGTCCGGGTGCGTTCATCATTCCGTAGCCGACCAGTCGGCCGTCATTTCCTGCAAACTTGTGCCCCCACGAACCGACAATGCTCTGGCCGCGTGCCGCCTCGAGCGCAAGACGTGTCATGCCCGTTTCGAATGAGTCGTCACCCGTTGCCATTTGATACTCGGCCAAAAAAGTAATCACATAGCCGTAGTACCACGTCGCCATTGCATCGGCTGAAAATTTGGATGCCCACTCGGCCTCACGCTTGATCAACGGCATGTAGCTTTTGTCACCGGACGCCAGCAGAGCCAGGGCATTCCAGCACCGGGGGATCGTGCCCTCTTTGTAGGTGGGCATTGCCATGCGTTTCGCCAAGGCCTTGCAGCCTTGTTCCAGAATTCGCTTCGATTTAGGACAATGGTAAGGGGCGGTATTGCTGTAGGATCCCAGCACCGGCAATGCGAGGTCCACCTGCACCTGCCTGCCATCACGCCAACGAATCAGCGACAGCTTGCCCGATGCCGCTTCGGCTGCGGTGAGTGCTTTGCCAAACTCGACCCGGGGGTCGTATGAGAAGGGCTTGCCGGAAACTCCCAGGATAACATCACCCACTCGCAGCGCCCCGTCAGCCGGCGTGCCTTTGGCCACTTTCGTAATTCCGATTTGGCGCCCCATCGATGTTTCCAGGCGCTCGCTAAAAATCCACCCGCGAGCCCCCGTGGCACCCAAATTCCAATCGTGCGTGGCTTCTTTCGGGATCGTCTCTCCCTTTGTAAGATCGACGTTTTTCATCTTCACCCTGCGGGCTGCGTCGGCTGAATCGACCAGCAGAAACGGAGTCAGGATGACGAGGCATAAAAAAATAGTGGAGTGCATGATGGTAGACATTACGTATCGAACATGGGGTTTTATTCAGGGCGATACAACAATATTGCCGGGAATTTGCTTTGAGGGAGCGACTTTCAGGCGGTGGTCACGGGCACGGCGTTTCCCTGGGGTGGAAGCGGGTCCTCTGTTGCCGGGCTCGAAAACGAACGCGCTCGGGTGACTCGCATTTCAAAGGCAAGGTCAGTGCTGAGTTCGGTGGCTGAGTGGATTGCCCGGGCGGCACTACAGTCCTGATGGATAGGTCTCGGGCAACTCACCCTCGTCCCACAGACTGAGGCGTTCCAGCGGCTCCAACGCCCGCGTTTCCTCAAGGTGGATCAGCACGTCGAACTGCTGCGGCAGCGAAGCCCTGAAATAGTGGCTTCCACGCTCGGTTTCGGGTCGGTAGATTACGCCGATCGCCCGCTGGAGGCGCTGCTGCGCCAGCTCTTCCGCCGCCGCGCCGCCTTCCCGGAGATCGAGCCAGAACCTGTCCAGGCCGGTCTCGTGCAAGAGCGCCTCGTAACTGCCCGGCAGTCCGGGCCTGACCCGCCGCCTCTCGGCCGGATCGCCCCAGTTGCGAGCGGCGGTAACGGTCCCCTTGTAGGTGCTGAAGCCGATGTTGAAAACGCGCGACCCGAACTTCTGGCGCATCAGCTGGCCGACGTTCCACTCGCCGCGGGCACCCATTTCCGTCGCCCGCGCGTCGCCCAGGTGCGAGTTGTGCGCCCAGACGACCATTTTGCCGCCGCCGTTTCCAAAATATTCTTTTAACGCGGCAAGTGTCTCGGTCATGTGCTCATCACGGAGATTCCACGAGCTGTGCCCGCCTCGGAACATGGAGCGATAATATCGCTCGGCGTTGACTACCAGCCTGGCATTCTGTTCGGCGTAGAAGAACTCGTCTTCGGCGATTTTCCCATCCTTCCGGACCAATTCCTTGCGCTGTTCGCGAAGCTCCATGAGTTGCTTGGTCACCTCCTCCTCGCAAGGCTCGGCGGCGCCGCTGGAGGTCATGTAGCCGTATTGCTGCGGGTCGCTGCCGAAGTGGTCAAAGCAGCTATAGCGCTCGCGCGCCCGTTCTGCGGCCGCGGGGTCGACATCGTCGAGGTAGTCGAGCACCGCCTCGATCGAGCTGTGCATGCTGTACAGGTCCATGCCGAAAATGCCGGCGGCTTCCCACCTGCTGCGTCCGGAGTTCCATTGCTTCATCCATCCGACGAATTCCTCCATCACCGTATTCCGCCACATCCATGTTGGGAAACGCCGGAAGCCTTCGAGCGCCTCGTTCGCGCTGCTGTCGTTGCTGCGTCCGCTCACATAGCGGTTCACTCGGAGGGCATCCGGCCAGTCGGCTTCCAAAGCGACGATGCGAAACCCCTTCTCGGTAATCAGCCGCCGTGTCAGTCTTTCACGCACGGCATAGAAATCGTGCGTGCCGTGCGAAGCCTCACCGATCAGCACGATTTCCGAGCTGCCGATGCGTTCGAGCATTTCATCGTCGTCTCCGCCGAGTGGTTTCGCCGCGGAGGCGACGACCGATGGCGCGCTGGGCATGGACTGGACGCGCATGACAGTTCAAGGATTGGGGGGAGGCATGTTCGGGGCTCTATGTGTCGAGCAGGGATCTGACCTGCCCGTCGCTTGTTTCTGAGAAGTCTCGGTACCAGCGGCCGACCGCTCTGAAATATTCCGGTTCAAGCACGATGAAGACCTCGTCGGCCTTTGCGCGAAGGATGTCGGCTGTCTCGGGCGCGGCGACCGGGGCCGCGACCACGATCCGCCCCGCGCCTTGGCTGCGAAGGAGGCTGATGGCCGCCATCATGGTCGAACCGGTGGCGATGCCGTCGTCCACAAGAATCACCGTGCGGCCGGTGAGATCGAGGGCCGGGCGGTCCCCGCGATAGAGATCCTCCCTGCGACGCAGTTCCGAAAGTTCGCGCGCGACCACGGCCTCCACCTCGTCCTCGCTCAGGCCAAGCCTCGCGATCAGGTCCTCGTCGAGCACCTTGACGCCGCCGCCGGCGATTGCCCCCATCGCCAACTCCTCCGCTCCGGGGACGCCGACCTTTCTAACAACGAGAACATCCAGAGGAAGCCCCCAGGCGGCGGCGATTTCAGCTGCCACGGGTACGCCCCCGCGAGGCAGCGCCAGGATGAGTGGGTCGTCGTCCTTCAGGGACTCCGGCAGCATTTGCGCCAGTTGCCTTCCGGCATCCGCGCGGTCACTGAAGGTGCGGGTGGTGATCATCAGGACGGATTCAGGTGGTGGTTGAACCAGGACGCCGCGAGTTCGGCGACCTTCTCGAGCGTGCCCGGCTCTTCGAACAGGTGTGACGCGCCCTCGACGATGGATATCCGCTTTTCACAGCGGAGTCGGTCGTAGGTCTCCTGGTTCCAGCGGATGACCGGATAATCCAGCCCGCCGACAATCAGGAGTGTCGCCGCCCGCACCTTCTCCACCTCGGTGCCGGCGAGATCGGTTCTCCCGCCGCGTGAGACGACCGCGCCGATGGCGGGGTCGTCGGTGGCGCTGGCCAGGGCTGCGGCGGCGCCGGTACTTGAACCGAAGTAGCCGATCCGCAGGTCCTCAAGCGAGGCGTCGGGGTCCTTCCTGACCCAGCGGGTCGCATCACGCAGTCGGCCGGCTAAAAAAGGAATGTTGAAGCGCAGCTCGCCCGTGTATGCTTCCGCCTCCGCCTCCTCGGGCGTCAGCAGGTCGAAAAGTAACGTCCCCAATCCCGCGCCGTTCATCTGCTCCGCGACGAATCGGTTCCGACTGCTGCGTCGGCTGCTGCCGCTGCCATGGGCAAAGAGGACAATGCCCTGAGCCCCGTCCGGCACGGTGAGATCGCCGTCGAGCCAGACATCGCCGCACGGAATCCGGACTTCGCGCGATTTGGCGGGCAGGGCCTCGGGATGGGTGGTTCGGTTCATTTTTCGGGAAATACGCTTGGATCAAAGCTGGTTGCGCCAGCGTGGGGTCACCATGCCATGTCACGGGGGACATTTCCCCGCATCGGTTGTAATGGATCATGCGGAAATTGCGGATGCGCGCGAATTTGCCTTCGGTCTCGGTGCCATGCGGGCGGTTCTCCCGGCCCCCGGCCTCACACCGCGTCAAGGCAGCGCACCGTGCGTGTGGTGCATTCTGATGAGTTTCCACTTGCATTTCGGGGGTAAATCGGGATTTTCTCCCACAGCTGGAGTTTCCGGCACATCATGCCGCCAATGAATCATGTCGGGGCGTGGCGCAGCCTGGTAGCGCGCCTCGTTCGGGACGAGGAGGCCGCGGGTTCGAATCCCGCCGCCCCGACCCTATTCAAAAACGGCTCCTCGTGCGGTCGCTTTGTTGGCACCGGGTAGGAAATGAGCTGCGGCATCGCCCCGCGATTCTCGCCGCCACCGGGAGTGGTGATCAGCGTGACGTTGCGGGAGAGTCCGACGTATTGGTTGAAGTCACCGGAGAGTGGGACGCGAATCCGACCGTGCGCATTGCTGACACGGATCGCGACCCGGTTTTGGTCGGCACCCGAGTGAGGCGTGGGCGCGCTGGTGGATGCCGTGTAGCCGCCGAAGATGGAGCGGGGGTGTCGCCCTGACGCCCGGCTCCTACGCCTCGCGGCCGCAGCATTTCTTGTACTTCTTGCCGGAGCCGCATGGGCAGTCCTCGTTGCGGTTCACCTTGACGGTCGGGCGGCGTTTGGGCAGGTTGATCTTGATCTGCTGGCCGTCGTCGGAGGGGGTCATGGCGAGGTTGGACGTATTGCCGGTCTGGGCGATGTTGGCGTTGGTGATGCCTGGCACCGCACCTGCCGCGTTTGCGTCGCTGGTGAGCTGCTGGGGCAGGTTACGCATGAAGTTTTCAAACTGTTCGAGGTTGGTGGTGGAGCGGAACAGGTTGTTGAGTGACTCGCTCTCGATGTTGGCCATCAGCGTTTCGAAGAGTGAGTAGGCCTCGTTTTTGTATTCGACGAGCGGGTCTTTCTGGCCTTGGGCGCGGAGGTGGACGCCTTCGCGCAGGGCGTCCATGTTGTAGAGGTGTTCCTGCCAGAGTTTGTCGATCCCGGTGAGGATGATGTGGCGTTCGAGCATGTCGAGCATCTCGGGTTGCTCGTGTTGCATTTTGAGTTCGTAGGCTTGCTTGACCTTGCTGACGAGGAACTCGGAGTTGCCCTCGGCATCGCGGTCGTGGAAGCCGCTGTTTTCGATGCTGAGCTGGATGGGGAAGGTGGTGTTGACCCAGCTGAGGAGCTCGGCGTAGTCGGGTGCCCCTTCGTCGCGGTCCTCCATGAAGCCGTGGACGGCATCGGGGATGGCCTTTTCGATCACCTCGTAGACGAGTTCGCGCGGGTTCTCGGAGTTGATGACTTCGTTGCGGTAGCCGTAGACGACCTCGCGTTGCTTGTTCATCACGTCATCGAAGTCGAGCACGCGTTTGCGCCAGGTGTAGTTCCGCTGTTCGACGCGTTTCTGGGCGGTTTCGACCGACTTGTTGAGCCATTTGTGTTCGAGCGCCTCGCCGTCTTCCATGCCGAAGCGTTCCATCATGTTGGTCATGCGTTCGGCGGCGGCGAAGTTGCGCATCAGGTCGTCCTCGAACGAGATGAAGAACTGGGACATGCCGGGGTCGCCCTGGCGGGAGCAACGGCCGCGGAGTTGTCGGTCGACGCGGCGGGATTCGTAGCGTTCGGTGGCGATGACAAAGAGTCCGCCGACTTCGGCGACGCCGGGGGCGAGTTTGATGTCGGTGCCCCGGCCGGCCATGTTGGTGGAGACGGTGACGGCGCCCCTTTGGCCGGCGTTGGCGATGATTTCGGCTTCCTGGCGGTGGTACTTGGCGTTGAGGATATTGCAGGGGATCTTGGCGCGTTTGAGCATTTTGCCGAGCAATTCGGAGGCGTCGACGGATGCGGTTCCGACGAGCACGGGTTGTCCGCGATCGTGGGCTTCCTGGATTTTGGCGACCACGGCGTTGTATTTTTCCCGGCGGGTTTTGAAGACCTGGTCGTTGTGGTCGATGCGGATGTTAGGGACGTTGGTGGGGATCGGGAGGACGTCGAGTTTGTAGATGTCGTGGAATTCCGCGGCCTCGGTTTCCGCGGTTCCGGTCATGCCGGCGAGCTTTTGATAGAGGCGGAAGTAGTTCTGGATGGTGATGGTCGCGTAGGTCTGGGTTTCGGCCTCGACCTCCACGCCCTCCTTCGCTTCCACGGCCTGGTGGAGGCCGTCGGACCACCGCCGTCCCGGCATTTCACGGCCGGTGTTTTCATCGACGATGATGACCTTGTTGTCGGCGACGACGTATTCGACATCCTTTTCGTAGAGGCAGTAGGCTTTGAGGAGTTGGGAAATGGAGTGCATTTTCTCGCCCTGGGTATCGAGGCGTAGTTGCAGCTTTTGCTTTTTGGCGGCGCGCTCTTGATCGGAGATGGTGAGGTCGGCATCGATCTCGCCGTATTCGGTGCCGAGGTCGGGCAGGACGAATGATTCCGGATCGTCGGGCGACAGGTATTCGCGGCCCATTTCCATGAGGTCGGCGTCATGGGCTTTTTCGTCGATGGTGTAGTAGAGTTCCTCCTTGATGGCGTAGAGGTCGCGTTTCTGGGCGTCCTGGTACATCGAGAGTTCGGTTTTTTCGATGAGGCGGCGGGTATCCGGGTCCTCCATGAAGCGCATCAGCTGTCGGTTGCGCGGGTTGCCGAGTTTGATTTTGAACATGGCGCGGCCGGCGGCGATCTCGTCCTTGGCCTCCTGGGCTTTTTTGGCCTCCTCGGCGAGTTCGTTGCAGAGCGTGTTCTGGCGTTTGACGAGTTGTTCGATCAGTGGGCGGTAGCGGCCGTATTGCTCGGTGTTGGAGACGGTGGACGGGCCGGAGATGATGAGCGGGGTGCGGGCCTCGTCGATGAGGATGGAGTCGACCTCGTCAATAATGGCGTAGTAGTGGCCGCGTTGGACCTGTTCCTCCTTGGATGACGACATGCCGTTGTCGCGGAGGTAGTCGAAGCCGAACTCGGCGTTGGTGCCGTAGGTGATGTCGCATTCGTACTGTTCGCGGCGCAGTTGTGACGGTTGCTGGCTTTGGATGCAGCCGACGGTGAGGCCGAGGAATTTGAAGACGGCGCCCATCCATTCGGAGTCACGGCGGGCGAGGTAATCGTTGACGGTGACGACGTGCACGCCCAGGCCGGTGAGGCCGTTGAGCAGGACGGGCAGGGTGGCGACGAGGGTTTTTCCCTCACCGGTCTGCATTTCTGCGATCATGCCCCGGTGCAGGGCGATGCCGCCGACGAGCTGGACGTCGAAGTGGACCATTTCCCAGGCGATGGGTTGGTCGCAGACCTGGATGGTTTGGCCGCAGAGGCGGCGGGACGCGCTTTTCACGGCGGCGAATGCCTCGGGCATGATTTGGTCGAGGTACTTGGCGCGGGCCCCGTCGAAGTGGTTTTCCTCGGTTTCGCGGAAGCTGGCTTTGGCCTGCTCGATGGATTCGACGTCGGCCGTGGCTTTCGGGAGTGTCGGGAATTCGTCGCGGAGGGCGTCGAGGCGTTCGTTCAGGCTATCAGCGGCGGCGTTCAACTGGTCCTTGTCCATGAGCTCGAGTTCGCGCACGGTGGCTGATTGCAAGGGGAGGTAGCGGTGCAGGTACTTTTGCCATGCGGCTACCTTTGCGCGCAGCGCGTCATCGGATTCGAGCTGGTAGGCTTCTTCGATTTGGTTGATTTTGGCGACGACGGGTCCGAGGCGTTTGACCTCGCGTTGGTTTTTATTGCCGACGATTTTTTGAAGAGTCCACTTAAGCATTGTAAAGAGAGCGCGTGATTGTTGTTCGCGCGGGGGGTTCCATACACCTGCTTCGGCCTTATGGCAAGGGATTAGCTGGGCGATATGGGCGGGGTCACGGGGCGGGGTCCACACGCGCTGGGAAATGGGAGGAACGGGGGTAGCGGGGTAGTGGGACGGGCAGGTTTGGCGCCCGAGGCTTGCTGCGGTGGCTCTACTGGCTGGCTGCGGATTTGATTTGTTCCAGGGTATGGGGGTTTTCCTGCAGGTGGTTGGTGACGGCGCGGATGGCCTCGAGGGTGGCACGTGCGACGTGGTGTTCCATGCCTTCGACGTCGCGGTAGATGGTGTCTTCGTCGATGTCGAAGAGTTCGAGGAAGCGGGTCAGGGTTTCGTGGCGGTCGATGATGGCGCGGGCGATGCGCAGGCCTTCCTCGGTGAGGGTGGTGCCGCGGTATTTTTCATGGGCGACGAGGCCTTCGCTATCAAGGCGTTGCAGCATGTTAGTGACGCTGGCCTGGGAGATTTCGAGTTTTTTCGAGATGTCGATGGGGCGTGCGTATCCCTTTTCCTCGATGAGGTGGAGGATTTGTTCAAGATAGTCGTCGCGGGCGGTCGAGCCGCTGGTGCGATGGGAGGCGGGCATGAAAAAGAACTAAGAGCTAAGAGCGAAGAATCAAGAGAATTTCGGTGGGTCGGGGGATTCCGTCGCTTGGTGGGTGGCTGCGATTGGTGGTACGGCGGCGGCCTTTTAAAGGCTTAAATAGGCTTGCATGGTCGCGGGCTTCGGGGTAATTGCCAGTCCCGCCAGTGGTATTTCCGTGGGAGCGGGCTGGAGGTGATTATTATAAGGAGCCTATGAAACTTGCAAGCTTGCTAACGCCTCAACAAGTCATTCTTGATTTGAAGGGAGAGGTATGTGAGGAGGCGACGGCCGCGATTGTGGACCATTTGATTTCAAAGAAGCTGCTTGATGCCGGGCTGCGGGACGAGATTCTCCAGTCGCTGAGGGAGCGTGAGCAGCAGATCAGCACGGGGATTGGCTCCGGTGTGGCGATTCCGCATGCGTTTTCTGATTCGGTCGACCAGGTGGTGGCCGCCTTTGCCCGATCGAAGGAGGGGGTCGACTTCGAGGCCTTGGACAATGCGCCGGTCAATTTCATCATTCTGTTTATTGTGCCGAAGAAGGAGTATAACCTTCATTTGCAGGCGCTGGCTGCGATTGCCAAGATGTTCAACAACTGCGAAGTCAGGCAGCAGTTGCAGGAGGCGGAGGCGGTTGAGGAAGTGCTCGATATTTTTGCCTCCCGCCCATCGCGCACCCACTCTGAGAAGTAGGGGGGCAGGGGTGGTGCTGTAGATTTTTTTTAAAACCGATGATGATTGAAGAATTAGAACAGGCGATGGTTGCTGCACTTGCCGGGGCGGGTGTTGAGCTTCCCGAGGGGTTTCGGGTGCAGGTGGAGTCGTCCGCGGATTTGCGTTTTGGCGACTATCAGAGTAATGCGGCCATGGTGCTGGCCAAGCGGCTGCGGATGAACCCTCGCGAGCTTGCGGCCAAGCTCATCGATGTGTTGGATCTTGGCGGCATGGCTACGGCGGATATTGCGGGTCCTGGCTTTATCAATTTCAGGATTGAAAAAGAAACGTGGAGCCGCCGTGTCGGAGAATTGTTGGGTGATGATCGTTTGGGGGTTCCGCTGGCGAGTCCGGCGCAGACCATCGTGGTGGATTTCTCGGCACCGAATGTCGCCAAGCCGATGCACGTGGGACATATCCGCTCGACGATCATCGGTGACAGCCTTTCACGGATTGCGCGTTTTCTCGGGCACAACGTGATCACTGACAACCATATTGGTGACTGGGGGACGCAGTTTGGCATGATCATCCATGGCTGGAAGACGGTGCTCAATGATGCCGCGCTTCAGGCTGACCCGGTGGCGGAATTGCTGCGTGTTTATCGTGCGGTGAATGCTCAGTGTGACGCGGACGAGTCCATCCGGGAGACGTGCAAGCGGGAGTTGGTCAAGCTGCAGGCCGGTGATGCTGAAAACCGTTTGATCTGGGAGAAGTGTGTTGATCTCTCCAAGCAGGGGTTGCAGGGGATCTATGATCGTCTTGATGTGAGTTTCGACTACTGGTATGGCGAGAGTTTTTACAATGATCGCTTGGCTCCGCTTGTGGATGATATGCTGTCGTCCGGCGTTGCTCGTGAGAGTGAGGGGGCGGTGTGTGTCTTTTTTGACGGGGATGAGAAGCTGGAGGACAAGCCGACGGTCGTACGCAAGGCGGATGGCGGGTTTCTGTATGCGACGACGGATTTGGCCACGATTGATTTCCGTGTGGAAGAGTGGCGTGCGGAGCAGATCTGGTATGTCGTCGGAATGCCGCAGCAACTGCATTTTCAGCAAATATTCGAAGCCACGCGCAAGCGGGGGCTCAATCCGCAGATGCATCACATTGCCTTTGGTTCCATCCTGGGCGAGGACCGGAAGCTGATGAAAACCCGGAGTGGAGATAATGTGCAACTGGTTGATGTGCTTGATGAATCGGTCGAGCGCGCCGCCAAGGTGATTGAGGAAAAAAACCCTGGTATGGATCCCGGGGAGAAAAAGCAGGTGGCTGCCATTGTCGGGATCGGAGCGGTGAAGTTTGCCGAGCTCTCGCAGCACCGGATGACCGACTATGTCTTCAGCTGGGACAGGATGTTGGCCTTGCAGGGCGACACGGCACCCTATCTTCAGTATAGCAACGTGCGGGTGCGTTCCATTTTTCGTAAGCTTGAGGGCGGGGTTCAGCTCGACGCTGCCACATTGGTGGTTGAGGCTGATGCGGAGGTGCATCTTGCGCGTATGCTGGTGCGCTTCGGGGAGACGGTGCCGTCGCTGCTCGACGACTTCCGGCCCAATTTGTTAGCCAACTACCTTTTGGATTTGGCCAAGGCATTCCACTCGTTTTTTGAAGCTTGTCCGGTGCTCAAGTCTGATGGTGCAACGCAGAACACCCGGCTGGTGCTCTGTGAGCTGACCAGTCGGGTGTTGGAAAAAGGCCTTGGATTGTTAGGTATTCAGGTGCCCGAGCGGATGTGATGGATGTCCTGGGCGCATTCAGCCGTGAATTAACGGGTGTTAACCGGCTTGGAAAGCGGATGTGACTTTTTAGAGCGCTTGGGTGTTGGCTGCGGTTTGCTGTTCGATCGGTGGCTGCGCGGGGCTGCGGTTGAGCGTGGGCTGTATGTGTGCGGCTGTTGGCCTTTGCGTGGGGTATAGGTGGATGTGCGCGGGCGATGGGTGGAGCTCGGTGTGGGCGTGACCGATTTTCTTGTATGGCTGCGGGTCAGGTTTGGCTGGCGGCTGGAGTGACGGGTCGAGCTTGGCCGGTAGGTATTCCACTTGGAAGACGATCTGGGTTGATAGCTTGAACCTGAGCGGTAGCTTGAACCTGAGCGGTAGCTTGAACCTGAGCGGGTTGAGGGACTGTGACGGTAGCTTGGGCTTGACCGGTGGCTTGGGGGGGAGTGGTATTTGCTGGGTGCGTGCTTGGTGTGAGGGCGGGGGATGACATGATAGGTTTTACCGCTGCGGCGGTACCAGGTGTTCCCGTACGAGTAGTAGCGCGAGCCCCCGATTTTATGGGAGCGATAGCCACGGGGGAGGTGGGTGATCCCGTGACGGCGGGACGAGTGTCTACCGATGGTGCCGTGGTATCCATGAGGGCGTGCGCACCGGATGTAGCGGCCGCTGCTTCGTCGGTACCAGCTGTTTCCGTAGTAGTAATAGGGGACGCCGCTGACGTGAACCGTGCTGTAGCCGTAGGGGAGAACGGAATAGCCTGTGCTGCCGTAGTAGCCGTAGCCGGGGTCGACGCATGAGGGGAGGGCCAGGAGGATGACGGTGCTCAGTGCGATCAGGAGGATTTTAGGGAATGATGGAGCTTTCATGGTAGTACATAGACGCTGCTCCGCGTGATAAATTCAACTTATTTTTTTTAAGTTGTCCCATGAGGCGTGCTTGCTTTGCGGAGCAGGATGTGGCCAGATGGGTTTGTGGACACGGAGTATTGGACTGCAGCGGACAAGGCACATTGTTGGCATCCCTTCACCCGGCAGGACGAATGGGTTGCTGGCGAGCCTGCCGAGCCTCTGGTGTTGGTGGCCGGCGAGGGTGTCTGGCTGACGGATTCCGAGGGGCGCCGATATATTGATGGCAATGCCTCGATCTGGACCAATGTGCATGGCCACCGCCATCCGGTAATCGATGCGGCGATCGTTGAGCAGTTGGGCAAGGTGGCGCACACCAGTTACCTGGGATTTGCCAACCCCCGTGCGAGTGAGTTGGCACAGCGGCTGTGTGCCCTGTTTCCTCCGCGGAGCCTGGAGAGGGTTTTCTTCTCGGACGACGGGTCAACGGCGGTCGAGTGTGCGGTGAAGATGGCGATTCAGTACCGTTTGCAGTCGGGGCAGGAAAACCGGACCGAGTTCATTGCGTTCGACCAGGCATATCACGGTGATACCATGGGCGCGGCCGCCCTGGGGGGGGTTGGAGCCTTTTTCGACCGGTTCAGGAAATTGGGTTTTCCGGTCAGCCATGTGGCGGGGATGGCCGATCTCATGGCGCTGGAGGAGGCCGTCCTGGCGCGGACCGCGGCGGTGATCATTGAGCCGCTGGTGCAGGGGGTGAATCAAATCCGCCCCTGGCCTGAGGGGATGCTGCGGCAGCTCCGGGACTGGTGTGATGCGCATGGTGTGCATTTGATCCTTGATGAGGTGATGACGGGCTTTGGTCGGACCGGCAGTATGTTTGCCTGTCAGCGCGAAGACGTGATCCCTGACTTTCTCTGTCTGGCGAAAGGGCTGACCGGTGGTTACCTGCCGATGGCGGCCACGATGGTGCGGGGCGCGATTTACGACGCTTTTCTGGGGGGCGCGGAAAAGGCGTTTTATTACGGTCATAGCTACACGGCGAATCAACTGGGGTGCGCCGCGGCCTTGGCGAGCCTGGATGTTTTCGAGCAAGAGCGGACCCTTGCAAAAATTCCGGCCAAAGTGGTGCAGCTGGAAAAGGGTCTGGCCCGATTGGCGGATCGGTATGATGTCGTGTACGAGGTGCGTCAGTGTGGAATGGTCGCCGGCGTCGAGTTGCGCGACCGGCAGGGTGATCGCTTCGCCGCCGCGGACCGGACCGGCGAAAAGGTATCCCTGCTGGCCAGACGGCATGGGCTTTTGACGAGGTCGATTCTCGATACGCTGGTGATCATGCCCCCGTTGAGTATTGACAGCGATGAGATCGACCACATGTTTCGTGCCCTTGAGGCGGCGATCAACGATTATTTCCAGGATGAAGGCTTGGCTTGAGGCTCAACGGGGCGCGCAGGCGTCCCCCCCTAAAAGTGATCTGCCCTCCAATGAAGGAGGGCAGATCAGGGGGTGGACGTGTGTGTGTGTGTGTGTGCGCGCGACCAAATTCCCCCTGCGCGCAATGAACTAATAACAGTTTGAGTGAGTTGGTAAAGTAATAAATCTGTAATAATACAACTTTAACGTATATTATTTATAATCATGGGTGATATGGGGAACATGAGGAAGGCTAACCGAGTGGCCATCGTCGGCGCGGGCGCTGTTGGCGGCTATTACGGGGCGCGGTTGGCACAATCGGGTATGGACGTTAGTTTTCTGCTCCGCAGCGATTATGCGCATGTCAAAAGTCATGGGTTGGTGGTGGAGAGTGTTGCCGGCGATTTTGAGTTGCCTGAGGTGCGGTGTGCTGAGAGTGCGGAAGCGATTGGGCCGGTTGACTGGGTGATTATTGCGTGGAAAGCCACCTCGAACCGTCATTATGAAAAAGTGATTGGTCCCTTGCTGCACGCGCGCAGCATGATTCTGACGCTGCAGAATGGCTTGGGAAATGTCGAGGAGTTAGGGCGGATTTTCGGGGCGGAGCGTATTTTGGGCGGACTTTGTTTTGTCTGTATCAACCGGGTTGGGCCGGGCAGGATCAGTCACACGGCGTCGGGATTGATGCGGGTGGGGGAGTATCGTCCGGATGGCTCCGGCAGGTTGCGGGATCTGGTCGGTTTGCTGCGGGGTGGCGGCATTGATTGTCATGCGGTGGAAAATCTGGAACAGGCGCAGTGGATGAAGTTGGTCTGGAACATCCCGTTTAACGGTCTTGCCATCGCGCTGGGTGGGGTGGATACGCGGGTGCTGCTTGAGACGCCGGGGGTGGAAGAGCGCATTTGGCGCATCATGAGGGAGGTGCAGGCGGTGGCATTGGCATTGGGGTATTGCATTGCGGACGATTTTCTGGAGAAGCAGATAGCGATGACGCGTCTGATGGACGCGTATCGGCCGTCGAGCATGATCGACTATGTGGAGGGGCGCGAAGTTGAAGTGGATGCGATCTGGCGCGAGCCGGTGAGACGGGCGCGACGACTGGGGGTTGGGGTGCCGGAAATTGCCGGGTTGCTGGCTCAAATCGAGGCGCGACTGGAGGAGAGGGCTAATTAGAGTCATTTTGTGCGGGACAATTCCGCTGTACTATGGTTTTCAAAACGCGCACAGCCGCTTGTTCTATGTAGGCTGAACCATTGATTCTCAGACACCCATGGAAACCATAACAAAACGCGACCTTGTCACGAAGCTTAGTAATAAAACCGGGATGGGCCAAGCTGACGTGCTTCACGTTCTTGAGACCCTGCTTGACACCATGACCGGAGAGCTGGCCCAGGGGAACTCAGTGGTGATTCGCAATTTTGGATCCTTTCAGGTGCGCGAGATGAAGGGGAAGGTGGGGCGCAATCCGAAGAACCCCAGTCAGGATATGAAAATTCCCCCACGTGCGGTGGTGAAATTCAAGCCTGGTAAGGAAATGAAGGAAAGGGTGGCTCGTATTCTGCCGTTGATTCAGCAAGGTTAAAACGTTTGATGGACATCGAAGAGAAAAAGCGGGAGTTGCTCGAGGAACTGGGGTTTTTCCATGACTGGACGGAGCGTTATGAATACGTGATTGGTCTGGGCAAGAAGCTTGAGCCGTTACCCCCGGAAAAGCAGACGGCTGACCGGCTGATCAAAGGTTGTCAGTCGCAGGTTTGGTTGGACGCCAGCTTTGAAGATGGCGTGATGCGCTATCGGGCCGATTCGGATTCGCTGATCACCAAGGGGATGATCGCCTTGTTTGTGCGCGTGCTTGATGGTGAGACGCCGGACGCGGTTCTTCAGGCGGATATGAGTTTTGTCGATGAAACAGGGCTCAAGGAGCATCTGGCGCCGACCCGCGCCAACGCCTTGAATCTGATGGCTACCCAGATGAAGCAGCGTGCGCTGGAGTATGCGGGCTAGGGTGAACCCCGGTCTTCTCGTTCTTTTTTTGAGATGGCGGTGTTGTAGTCGGCGATGCCCTGTGCAATGGCGGCGGCGAGTGTTTGTTGATACGCCTCGGTGGTGATTAAGGTGGCCTCTTCCTTGTGGGTGAGGAATCCGGCCTCGATCAGGATGGCCGGGTGTTTGCTGTCCCTGAGGAGTCTGAACCTGGCGTGTCGGATTCCGCGGTCTTTGATTTTGAAATGATGCCCCGACTGGGCATGGTTCAGATCCATGAGGCTGCGGGTGTGTACGGCGGCAGCCAGGGCGACGCTGGCTTGGCCGGCCGGATGGGGTTGGCGCGCGCTGATGACATAGGTTTCGAAGCCTGATACCTCCTTGCGGCCGGAATTGAAGTGGAGGGAGATGACAATGGCATTATCCAGGCGGTTGATTATTGCGACCCTGGATGAGAGGGGGAGCCGTTCATTGCCGCTACGAGTCATCATCACCTTGTAGCCTTTTTTCCCCAGTGTTTTCCGGGTCAGTTGAGCCAGGGCGAGGGTGTGTTTCGCCTCCAGGCCGGCAGAGCCCCGATCCGCGCCGCCGTGGCCGGGGTCTAAAATGACGGTATCAAAACTTTTCGCCTTTTTGATTTGGTGGGGGCGAAGCACGGGGTCGATCAGCCTGGTCAGGTCGAGCTTGGAAAGATGGGGGGTCTGGTGACGGGTTGCGACCGGATCCGAGAGGAAAAACCTCACCCCATTGATACGCGCGGCCTGGGCGCCGATGGTGAGGTCGACTGTGGCGGTCTGGTTCTGGAGCCGAACCTGGTTGCCGTTGATGGTTTCCTGGTCAAATTGATAGAACTGTCGGACGCTGGTCAGCGGGATGTACTCCTTGTGGTTGATGGTGACGGGCGACCGGGGGAGTGGCATGTCGGCGTGAACGGGGCCGCAGAGGCAAAGCAGTAGGGCGGGGATGAGTTTCATGCCGGTGATGGGGAGGGTGGCTTTATTTTTTTGTCTGCAACCAGGACGTCATCTGCTCGGCGGTTTTTTTGCCGATGCCGGGAACGGACTCGAGCTCCTTGACGGTGGCTTTGCGGATGCGTTTGACCGAGCCGAACCGGCGCAGCAGGGCTTCCTTGCGTTTGGGTGACATGCCCGGGCAGTCGTCCAGCAGGCTCTCGGTGACGCGTCGGCGCAGGAGCAGTTCGTTGTAGTTGTTGGCGAACCGGTGGGCTTCGTCGCGGATGCGTTGCAACAGCTTCAGGGCGCCGGTGTCGTGGGGGAGGAGGAGCGGTTCGCTGCGGCCGGCGCGGAAAATTTCCTCACGCTGCTTGGCCAGACCGATGACGGGCAGGTCGTGAAGCCCGAGGCGGTTGAGCTCGTTGACGGCCATGCTGAGTTGACCCTTGCCGCCATCGACAATGATGAGGTTGGGCAAGTGGAGCGGGGATTTGCCGTCGCGGGCGAGCCGGCGCAGGGCCTCGAGGGGGGATTCCTGCGACTCCTCGGTTCCCGCCACGTTGTTTTCCAGGAGGATGCGGGAGTAGCGTCTCCTGACGACCTCTGCCATGCTGGCGAAGTCGTCCTGGCCTTGCACGGTTTTGATGCGGTAGCGGCGGTAGTTCTGGTTATCGGGCGCGCCATCGACGAAGCGGACCATGGAGGCGACGATGTGGTTGCTTGAGACGTTGGAGATATCGAAGCACTCCATGATGTGCAGCGGGTCGGGCAGATCGAGTGCGTGTTGAAGTTCGACCAGGTCCTCGCTGGGGTTGACCGTGCTGGGCACACCGCCCCGCCCGCGTGAGAAGCTGCGTGCCGGGCTGAGGGTTTTTTCCAGGTTGGCGATGATGTCGCGGAGTCGGGCGGCCTTTTCAAACTGGAGTTTGTGGGCGGCCTCGTCCATCTGCGCGCGCAGCCCGTTCAGTCGGTCCCGCCGGCCCTTGCCCTCGAGCAGGCGAACGGCCTCGTTGATGCGGGTGCGGTAGTGTTCCGGGGATATTTTCCCGATACAGGGGGCGCTGCATCGCCGGATGACATCGGCGTGGCAGTGGCGGTATTCTTTTTCGCCGGGCGACTTCGGTCGGCAGGTCCGCAGGCCGAACTCCCGGTTGATCCATTCCAGGGTGGCCTTGAGGGCGGTGGAGTGGACAAAGGGGCCGAAGTAGCGGGCGCCGTCGTCCTTTTTCAGTCGGGTCAGCACAAAGCGTGGCAGCGGGGCGTCCAGCTGCACCTTGACCATGTAGAAACGCTTGTCGTCGCGCAGGCTGACGTTGTAGCGCGGCCGGTATTGCTTGATGAGTTTGCTTTCGAGGATGAGGGCTTCCTGTTCGTTGCGGACGATTTGGGTGTCAAAGTCGTGGATGCTGTCGATCAGGGCGCGGGTCTTGAGGTCGGCCCGCATTTTTTGTGACGGCATGAAGTAGTTGCCGATCCGTCTGCGGAGGTCACGGGCCTTGCCGACGTAGATGATCCCCCCGATCCGGTCTTTCATCAGGTAAACGCCGGGTTTGTGCGGGGTTTTCTGGAGTTTTTGTTTTACCTCGGGAGTGCTCATCGGATGAATTGTCGGATCAATTGTCGAGAAAGAGATGGGCCAAGAACAGCGTAAATCAAGCTCAAGTGGGGCGAGTTGTCGGCTGGACCGGTGTTTTGAGCTGTCAGCATGGGATATTCCCCGCGCTTGCGCCCGTGAAAAATAAGGCTACAATGGCCGCGAACGCATTTCTATGAAATTTTCTATTCTAACTCTAGGCCTGATCTCTGTGGTGATGTTGGGTACGGCTCATGGCGCCCTTGCCGCCGATGCTTCGGGGGCAGCCCCCGAGGCCAACAAAGACATCCTTGAAATCCTCTCGATGGGAGGATTCATGATGTATCCGCTGGCCCTGCTGTCGGTGATTGCGGTGGTATTGATCCTGCTCTATTTCTTCACCATCCGTCGGAATACGGTGGTGAGTGACAAGTTTATGAATGCGGCCGAGGCGTTGATTCGCAAGCGCGATTATCTTGGCCTCGTCGCGCATTGTAACCGTCAAAACCAGAGTGTTGCCCGCATTACGGAGAAGACCCTTGATTTCATGACCAAAAACACGGGGACCACGTTCAAGGAGGTGCGTGAGGTGGCGCAGGCGGAGGGGTCGCGCCAGGCGGGGATCCTGACTCACCGGATCAGTTATCTGAACGACGTGGGAACGATTGCGCCGATGGCGGGTCTGTTGGGGACTGTGATTGGCATGATCCGTGCCTTCATGGAGATCGCCAGTGGCAACTACGAGGGGGTGCATGCCAACAAGCTGGCCGAAGGTGTTTACCAGGCGCTGGTGACCACGGCGAGCGGGTTGGTGATTGGTATTATCGCGGTTATTTTTTACTCGGTTTTCCGTGGGCGCGTCCAGAAGTACCTTGCCGAGCTTGAAGCGGCGGCCACCCATTTGATGGCGCTGCTGTCGGCCCAGTACAACCGTCGTGGCGGTGTGGCCCCGCAGCCTGTGTATGCAGGGGAGGTGCATCATCACGGCTATGACCAGCCGGGGCGTGAACAATCAGGCCACCAGCATGGCCAGTCAGAAGGCCGGCGTCACGATGACTCCGATTCCCGTGTCATGCCGGTTCCCCTGTCCCGACCGTCCAATGACAGTCCGGAGATTCACGGGATGTAGTGGAGTGGGCCAGCTTTTTTTCGGACTATGAAATTTCAAACCACAGAGCCTGAACTGGCGGTCTTTCCGTTGGCGCCAATGATCGACGTTGTCTTTCTGTTGTTGATATTTTTTATTGCCACCATGCAGTTTTCGCAGAGTGAGCGTGAGCTCAATGTCTCGGTGCCGGTGGCCGAGGAGGGCGCGGATGCGCGGCAGACGGTGGGCGAGATCATTGTGAATGTGCGCGAGGATGGCGGCGTCGTGGTTGACAACGCGGAGATGACCCAGGACCAGCTCTTTGCCAAATTGACCCGGATTGCGGCCGTGCATAAGAACCAGGCGATCCGTATTCGGGGTGACGGCAAGGTCGAGTATCAGAAGATTGTCGAGGTCATCGATGTTTGCCAGAAGGCGGGGATTCCGAACATTTCATTTGCAACCCAGGTCCAGCGCAAGCAGAAGTAACTGACGGCCAGCCACTTGACGACGGCTCTCCCGCCGGAAATCGCCCCCGGAAACAACCCCCAACCCCTATGATGATGTCCTCCATGAGTTTTTTCAGCCTGTTGTTTTTCGCCCTACCCGCGCCATTGAAGATTGTCCTGATCATGTTCGGCGGCTTATCCCTCGTCAAGGTGAGGCAGGAAGCCGCCCATATGCACCAAGCCCAAGCGGCTCGCGCGGAACATGCGGAACATGCGGCTCGAGAACCCGTCAGGGAGCTTCGGGCTGTCCCGGTGAGGCCGGCCGAGAATGCCGCACCGCTGGTCATCACCGTCAACTCGGATGGCTCATTCGCCATGGCAGGGGCGAAACTTAGCGAAGAGCAGTTTGTCAACAGGCTCAAGGCCATGGCGGCCGCCGACCCGCAACGGAAGATCGAGCTCAAGGCGGATGCTTTAACGCCACATCAGATGGTGGCGAATGCTGTCAAAATCAGCAAGGCGGCCGGCCTGAGGCATGTGAGCTTCGCCGCCAAACCGGAGGCGCCGTGATTTTTTTTGGTGCCTGTCAGATAGCCGCTCGACCATTCCTATTTTTCCTATGCGCATACTTCCCCTGCTACTCGCTGTTGTCATGTCCACCTGCGTGGTCTCTGCCCAGAACGCCCCTCTGGTGGCCGACCCCGGGCAGGATCAATTTGAGTTTTGCAAGCAGCTCTACCGGCAGGCCAACGCCACGAACGATCAGGCTAGCAAGGTGCTGGCATACCAGCGTGCCATTCCGCGCTTGGCGGCCTACCTCGAGCGTTTTCCCAGGCATGCCAATGCGGAGGCGGCCATGTATTATCTGGGCGAGTGCTACTATCATTCCGGCTCCCTGGATGACGCCAAACGGGTGCTGCATGGTGTGGTCAACCGCTACCGCCAAGGCCGCTATGTCGCCTTGGCGTCGAACCGGCTGGGTTATGATGCGGTGGCCTTGAAAAAATACGATCAGGCGGCGGTGCATTTCGGCCGTGTTGCCACGATGTCCTCGACGGCTCACGAGCGCTATCGGGGTCGTTACCAGGAGGCATCCTGCTATCGCTATGCGGGAGATAACGATAAGGCGATCCAGTCCTATGCCATGGTTGAGGCGGCCAAGGACGCCCCTGCTGTTTACCGGGAAAATGCCAAGCTCAGGCTGGGGCACCTTTACCTCGCCAAAAAGGATCTGGAGAAGGCTGCGGAGAAATTCGAGGCGTTGATGTTGCCGGACGTTGTTGCGAATCTGCGTATCGAGGCCACGTTGAACGTCGGCTTGCTTGCCCTGCAGCGGAAGGACTCCGAAAAGGCGGAGCGTTGTTTCAAGGCGGTGCTGTTATCGAGTGAGGAGAAGTTCAAACCGAGCGCCCAGGCGGCGTTGATGAACAGCATGTATTCGGCCAAAAATTACCAGGGTGTCGTTGATGTGATGAAACGTGGCAATCACAAGGGGACACCTGCGACCGAAGCGATCAAGTATGCCATCGCCGGGCGAAGTTCCTACCAGCTCAAACGCTACCACGAGGCGATCAAGCTCTTTGCCCAGGCGGAGCGGCAGATGCCATTGTCGGCCGAGGCTTTCGAGGCTGGTTACTTCCGCCTGCTCTGTTTTTTTAATATCAAGGGGGCGAACATTCCGATGCAAGTGGATGCCTTTCTGGAGATCTATCAGAATCGGTATCCTAAACATGAAAGGATCCACAAGGCGTTGCTGATGAAGGCTGAGACATTGTTCGATGGTGACAAGCCTCGTGAGGCCGCTGCGGCGTATAATCAGATCAATGCCAGCGCCGTCGGCGAAGCCAATCGGGCCAATCTCCTGTTCAAGCGCGGCTGGTGCCTGTCGTTGTCCGGCGACCACAATGGTGCGGTGCGCAGTTTCACGGATTTTCTGAGTGGCTATGCGGAAGATGAGCGGTCGTCCAAGGTGATTGCGCGCCGAGGCAAATCCTACCTTGCGCTCGGCGACCGTGCATCGGCGCTGAAGGATTTCGACTTGCTCATCCAGAGGTTTCCCAAGGACAAGCTCGCGGCTTTGGCCTGGCAAAACAGTGCGCGCATTAAAAAGGAGGATCAGGATTATGCCGATATGATCCGTCGTTATGAGGCGATGCTCAAGGGGTTCCCTGACCTTCGCAAGAGTACGGTGGCTAATGCCAACTACTGGATCGGCTGGGGAAATTATCAGTTGAAGAGATACGCAGATGTGATTCCAGCTCTTGAGCAGGCGATCAAACTGGAACCTGATAAATACGGTTTCAATGCCGGTATGCTGATTGTTTACAGTGCTTACGCGATGAAAGACAAGGAGCACCTGCAGTCGGCGGTCGATGAAATCCTGAAATCAAACAAAAAGGAGAAGATTTCCTCGGCTATTTACCGGTGGCTGGGTGTGCAGTGTTTTAATGCGGGCGAGATGAAGCTTTGCGAGCGCTATCTGACGATGGGGACGACCCCATTGGAGCCACGCCAGACGCCCAAGTCGTTCTGGAAGATGTTAGGGAAGGCGCGGGTCGAGACGGGGAAGTATGAGGAGGCACTTGTCGCGATCAAAAATTTCCTTGATGTTGTCGAGCAGCCATTTTGGAAAGCGGAGACTCTGCTTGACCAGGCCGGGGCATACCTTGGTTTGGAAAAGCTGGATGATGCCAAGAGGTCGGCCGAGGAGGGTTTGCAGCTCCGGCCCAAGGGGCGGGTCAATGCGGATCTGAGGATGATCCTTGGTGACATTGCCTACAACAACAAGGATTACGCCGCTGCAGCGGCTTATTACGTCGTGGTCGTGCAGCTTTTCGTCGACGATCCGAAGCTTCGGCCCGAAGCCCTGTTCAAAGCCCACAAGGCCTTGGACAAAAAGGGTGATGAGAAGGAGGCCGGCCACTATCTCGACACCCTGAACGAGGAGTTTCCCAACTACTTGAAAAAGCGGGATGCCGTTCGCACCTTGCCGGGGAATCCGTAGCAGAAAGGCCGCGGCCTATCGTGTCGGGCGTGCGTTGGGATTGATGGTGCGGTTCTCTTTGTCCCAGGGGTCGGCGCCCTCGTAGCTGCCCTTGTCCTTGCCAAAAAGTTCTTCCGCCCTCTTGCCGGCCGGGGCACAGAAGACGATCGGTTTGGACGGTCGGCCCTGGGCGTCGTAGCGATGATAGAGCCTTCTGACCGGGACTTCCTTTTCCTCGAGTTGCCCGGTTTGCGGGTTTTTGACAGTTTTGGTGCGTTTGACCCGTGCGTCGAACATGTCTTCGGCGGCGAGTTTGCCGTCGGATTTGCGGTATCCGTAGACGACGCGATAGAGCACTTTCCCCGAGCCGTCGTGGACCCTGCCGCTGCGGAGTTTGCCGTAGGCGTCCTTGCGGTAGATCACGCTCATACGCAGGACGCGGTCACCATTGCCGCCGACCCGGTCGCCGTAGGTGCGCCGTTCGATCACGCGCTCGTCGGAACTGCGGCGGAATTCGGTGTAGGAGCCGTCCTCGTTCTTCATGATGCGGACATTGGAGTGGGCTTCGGTTTGAGAGGTGCTGTTTGATGCCTGCGCCCATAATGGGCAGGCCACCGCGAAAAATGCCGCAAGCGCGCCGGATCCAAGGATGCAGGTTTTAAATGTTGTTTTCATCGCTGTGTTCGTGGAGCCTAGCCCTGCAGGTGATTATTTCAAGCCATCAGTTATGATCTGGAAAACACGCAGTCGTTCAATGAACCTTACCCGCCGGGGTGTGGTGATGGGTATTTTGAATGCCACGCCGGATTCGTTTTCCGATGGGGGCCGGCACGCACAGGGAGAGGCGGCTCTGGGGCACGCGCTGCAGATGGTGCGGGAGGGGGCGGAGATCATCGATGTCGGGGGCGAGTCGACACGCCCCGGCGCTGCTCGGATTGATGCGGGCGAGGAAATAAGGCGTACGGTCCCATTGATCGAGTCCCTCCGGCGTGAGTCCGGGGTGCTGATTTCCATTGATACCTCGAAGGCCGCCGTTGCCGGCGCGGCACTGGAGGCGGGGGCGGATATTGTGAACGACGTGACCGGGTTGAGGGGGGATCCTGAGATGGCCCGGGTCTGTGCCGACAGCGGCGCGGGCATCTGCGTGATGCACATGCAGGGGGAGCCGCGCACCATGCAGGAGTGCCCGGGTTATGATGGTGACGGTGGCGTGGTGGCTGCGGTGCAGTCGTTTTTTGCAGAGAGGCTGGAAACGCTCGTTGCCCAGGGGATTGATCCCGGCGCGATCTGTTTCGATCCGGGCATCGGGTTTGGCAAGACGCTCGAACACAACCTTGAGTTGCTGCGTCATTTGGCGGAGCTTCAGCAAGACCGGCCATTGTTGTTAGGCGTTTCCCGCAAGTCATTCATTGGCACCCTTACGGGAGAAGAGGACCCTGAGAAGCGGGATGCGGCCACGGCCGTGATTACGGCGCTGGCGTACCGGAGCGGCATCCTTCTTCACCGCGTGCATCATGTCAGCGCGAACGTGCATGCCTTACGGATGGCCGCACTGCTGGACTGAGCCATGCCGCATGAGGTGTTTGCCCTTGAGTGTGATGGGGATTGAGTTTAGTTTGCCCACCATGAAAGCCCCCCTGTCGTTTTGCCTTCTCCTGTTTTCCATTTCGGCGATTGTTGCCGAGGTGACCGAGGGTAAGCCGATTTGGCGACCCGCCGTCGGCGACTCCTGGACGTATCGCGTCGTGGTTGAGGTGCGGGAGGGGACTGAGCTTCCTGCCGGGGTTGCCGGACAGAAGGTGGAAAAGCTGGAAGGGAAGGTCCGGGCGACATTCATGCAGACCAACGTTTACCATGGGCTCAAGCCGATGCTGAAAGACGGTCCTGAGGTGCACGCCTTTTATGTTTCTAACGGTGATCAGCTTGAGGAGATCGAATACATGCTGATTGCGGATGATGCTGTGGAAGCGGCGGGTTCGAAGCAGGAAGGGAAAGTGCCCAAAGACGTGATGCCATTGAGCAAGCCGATTCCTTTGGTGCGATCGGAGTGGAAAGGCGGTGAGGCATTTCCGTTGATGATTGATCACGTGATCGGCAAACAAAAGGTGCGGATGGTGCGGAAGTTCAAGGTGCTCGGGTGGGAGACCTTGGAGACGGCTGCCGGCAAGTTCAAGGCATTGCATGTGCAGGTCACCGGAATGAATGGCCCGATGGAGATCAAGCGTGGTTACTGGTTTGCCCCGGGCATCGGTTTTATCAAGGAGGTGAAAAAATACTACTTGGCTGATAAGGTGGTCTTCACCCAGACGCGTGTGTTGGATAAGATGGGCAAGAAATGACAAGGGTGTCATTGTTTGGACGCACCCACGCTTTACCACACCCACGCCTGGCGTTGCCAATCTCGACAACGCACCCAGCGTGCGCCGCCAAGCGGCCGTGGCACTGGGGCGTGTCGGTGACCAAGCCGCCCAGCAAAAACTGATCAAGCTGGCGAAGGAATACCCGGAAGTCAGCACCAGGAGGTGCCTCCTGGAAAGTATCAAGGCATTGGATCGGCCGTAATCAGCGCGCCGGATAAAGCAGGCGCCTGCCGACTTGACACGCTTTGTGACAAGGGTGATTTTCGGAATGTGAAGAATGGTAGCGTTGGCCGCATGTTGAGCATGCTGATCCTAAGTCTGACATCCCACGGGCTGTATGGCCATGGGGAGTTGCACGAGGTGATCGGGAAGCTCGGCCTGAAGATCGAGGCAAGTCCGCGGGATGCCGGCTTGTTGCTTGAGCGAGCCGACTACCTTCGAAAAGACGGATGCTTTCGGAAGGCTATGCAAGACGTGGCTCGGGCCAGAAAGCTCCAGCCTGAGTTGAAGTCATGTCACCTGGTGCTGGCAAAGATTTATGGGGACCAGAAAAAGTGGGGGTCGGCGAAGCTTGAGTTGGACACGTTTATGCAAGCTTATCCGCGTGATGTGGCGGCTCTGGTTTTGCGTAGCAGTGTGTGCTGGCAGATGGGGCTGGCCGAGCAGGCGGAGGGCGACATTCGGCGTGCGATCGAGCTCCATTCCCGCGCACCGTTGAGCTATTACAGGCAGTATGTCGGGTTCCTTTTGGCACGGGATGATGTCGAGACGGCGCTCAAGGTTTACGCCGGGGCGGAAAAGTCGCTGGGGGCATTACCTGTCCTATTGGCCGCCAAGGCGCGCATGTTGCGGGACCGGGGCAGGAGGGGGGACGCGTCAGCGGTTTATGCGAGGTTGCGGGAGAAGAATCCTACTCTGGGTTTCAGCTGGTGGAGGGAAGAGGCCTTGATGTGGGAAGGATGTGATAAGGAAAAAATGAAGCAGGCATTGCGGGGCGCCCGTCGGTCGTGGCCACTTCTTCCCACAAGGACACGGGCACTGCCTCACCTGAAATTGCAGCATCAGGAAATACTCGAAAAATCAGCGGCGACCCCCGACCCGTAAATTGAAAACTCCGCAACCGGTTACCCTGCCCCGGATGATGGGCAACTTCTTAAAAACAATGAAAAAATCAGCCAGCATCGCGAGCGTTATGATACTCACGGTATTGTCCCTGTGCCCGAATTTTTCGGCACATGCCGAAATCATTGTTGATAAGGGGAGTGTGGGTTGGAGCATGCTGAACAGCAATGTGGATCCCGCGATTGCCGACACGGATTTCAATACGACGTGGTTCAACCCCTCTGAAGGGGGTTACACGGGCGGCAGCTACGACGGCCCGGCATTCACTCCGAGCCTGCCCTCCCCTTTCCAGTATGACAACGTAAACGGGCTGACGGGCGGGACAACATTAGCCCATAAAGTAACCACCTATTTTTACAAAGTCGTTGATGGTGGCGAGGGGTATACGGCATTGAGGCTCTCTCTGCTGGCGGACGATGGTGCCTTTGTTTACCTCAATGGAGTGTTGATTGCCCGTGATGGTGTGAGCGATCCGGATACGTATACTCAGTTTTCGAGTCTCGGAAATGAAACCAGCTACGATGCAATCCCGCTGATAGGCAATCCCGCACTTCGTCCCGGGCCTAACATGCTTGCCATTTCTGTTCACAACCAAAGCCTGACAAGTTCCGATCTGGGTTTCGATCTGAAGTTGGAAGCTTCGCCTGTTCTCGTGGGTCACGAGAGCGGTGGCTGGTCGATGCTCAGTCCGGTTGAGCCATCGACGGGCAATGGCTACGACCCGGTCGTCGGGCACGGAAGCCAGGTTGCGGACGCCGACTTTGACACGACCTGGAGGAACCAGGCAGTGGGTGCTTACCCGGGTGTGGTTTATGATGGGCCTGCATTTACGGCCGGGCATCAGGGGCCTTTTCAGTATGGGGGGGTTGTAGGTATTCCATCGGCCAATACGACCATTCCCATCCCAAACAATGAGACCCGGGGGGCGGCCTACTTTGTCAGGACATTCGACGGAGGGGTTACGGGGTATGACCAGGCCCGGTTTTCCGTGCTGGCTGACGACGGGGCGTTCATTTATCTCAATGGCAATCTGGTGGCGGTGGTTGGCGACCTGCCGCTTGATGCGGCGCAAGATACGTGGGCTAGGGAAACGGGGGCGGATGGAAGTGAATCCACGTTCCATACGTTCAGTGTTGCCGCTTCCGGGCTCATTCAGCCGGGGGTCAACTTGCTGGCTGTTTCCCTGCATCAGACGAGCACGACATCATCCGACCTCGGCTTCAGCCTGGAAATGGCAGGTGAAAATCCGGT
>JBFERY010000015.1:0-47441 GCA_041548785.1 Oceaniferula sp. | reverse complement strand
TAGCTGAACCAGGTGTGCGCCGTGGCGACCACCGGTGCATCCGACGGCGCCAGGGTGCAGATCAATGCGCCGATCGCGATCAGGCAAGAAACGAACAACGCGCCCAGCGCCACCTTCGAGGCGATCCTGCCGCGGCCATCCGGCAGCAGGGCAATGACGCCGGCCGCCATCAGCGGGAGCAGTGGAACCAACCAGAGCAGTTGGGGTAAATAAGGTGTAAGTGCTTCAGCCATGGAGTGAGTCGAGGCGGTTGAGATCAGTTGAACGCGTGTGACGGAATACCATCAGGATAATGGCAAGTCCCACCGCGGCTTCGGCCGCCGCAATGGCAATGGAAAAGAGAATAAACATCGGCCCGATCATATCCGGGGCCTCGGCTCCGGCCCGGCCAAAGCGCCAGAAGGCGATGAAGTTGATATTCGCCGCGTTGAGCATGAGCTCGATCCCGACCAAAATCAGGATCGCATTCCGACGTGTCAGCACGGCAAACAAGCCGAGCGTGAAGAGCACGCAGGAAAGTGTGAGTAAAAGTGCGAGAGGTGTCATGTTAGGATTCTCTTTCGTTGATATCGCGGGCGAACAATGCAGCACCAATCATCACCGCGGTGAGCATGACGGCAACAGCCATCACGGCAGGCGCATGGGTGGTGAAAAGTATTTTACCGAGTTCCGCCAACTCGATTTTGGCGGTGTCAGCTGCTGCGACTTCTTCCGTGGGGGTAGAAAATGACACGGCATAAACAAGCACCGCCAATACAGGGACGGAACATAACAGCCCGGCCAGCATCGATTGGGGACGTCGGGCAATCTCCTTGGTTTCATCGGACGGACGGGTAATAAGAAGTGAAAACACGATCAGCACCGCCACAGCGCCCACGTAGACCGAAAACTGGATCAGCCCGAGAAAATCGGCACCAAGAATGAGGTAAAGCACCGCCACCAACGAAAGCGCGAGTGCGAGGAAAAGCGCCGAGTGAACGGGACGGGCCTTCCAAATGGCACCCAGTGCAGCAAGGACAATCAATGGTATGAGGATAGACAGAGCGATCATTCGGCAAAGTGGTATTGGCGTGTTGCAGGAGCAAGACGTCGGTTAAGAATCACCGTGATGATGATATAAGGAACGATAAGGAACGGTATGGTTACCCCCCATCCCAGGAGTCCGGCAAGGAATCCTTCACCGCAGAATTTCCAGATGCCGGCAGCAGGAATGGTCAGCAGGGAAAGCGGAATGAGGAAAAGCCAGCAGAAGCGCATCAGTTGATCCATACGCACACGCATCCATGTGCCCCGAATCCAGAGCATGGTCATGATCACGCACACCAGTTTCCCAAAGAACCAGAGCCAGGTAGGGACGATCTCAAGCCCGGCAATCGGAGCGCTCCAGCCACCGAGGAACAAGGTGATAAACAAGCCACTGATGGCAAAGAGCCCAAGGTATTCGCCCATGAAGAAAAGGGCGTATTTGAAACCTGAGTATTCGGTCATGTGACCCGCCACAATTTCCGATTCCCCTTCCGGAAGGTCAAACGGACAGCGATTCGCTTCCGCGATACAGGCGATGAAAAATACGATACCCCCCACGAGCCCCCACGGAGTGAAGATATTCCAGTTGGAAAGAACTCCGAAGTTATACTGACTCTGGTGTTCGACAATCGCCGGAAGCGACATGGATCCCGTCATCATAATCACGCCCATGGCGGAAATAAGGAGAGGCAGTTCGTAACTCACCATTTGTGAGATCGCGCGGAGGGATCCGAGCATAGGGAATTTAGAACCGCTCGCCCATCCTGCGATGAATACGGAGAGCTCGGTCATGGCACCCACGGCAAAGAAGAAAAGCAATCCAAGCTCAAGGTTCACGGGAACCCATTCTTTTCCGTAAGGTAAAACACCGAGCGCGAGAACGGCAGGAATCACAATCATGATCGGAGCAATCAGGTGAAGGAGCTTTTCCGCTTTGTAAGGAACGATGTCCTCCTTGGTCAACATCTTGATACCATCCGCCACCGGTTGAAAGAGCCCAAATGGCCCGACTCGATTAGGTCCGTATCGGTTCTGGATACGGGCCAGAGTCTTACGTTCGACGAGAGACACGAGGGCGAAGCAAGTGAGAAACACGCCCACGACCACGGCAGCCGATACAAGCAACCCAAGCAAAGTAGCCAACCACTCGGGGATATTCACCTGGAAACCAATCCACTCGACAAGCCGGTTAGGAAGTTGCGGCAAAGCTTCGAGCGTGGTCCAGATGGCGGGTGCATCCACGGCTTGGGTCACTCCAGCTTGATCAGCTAACAAGTTCATTCACTGTCTCCTTTCTTGGTGTCATCTTGGGCCGGCACATCAGGTGTTTCTGCTGGAGCTTCATCCGCGGGAGCCTCGGCGGCCTCTTTGGCCTCCTGCTCTTTTTTCAGTCTTTCCTCTTCAGCCTTTTTCTTCAGACGTTCGGCCTTGGCCTTGTCTGCGGCTTCCTTTTTCTCTGCGGCAGCTTTACGGCTAGCGGCAACGGCGGCTGCTTGCTCAGGGCGGATTTTTGCGTGGTATTCCGTCGACTTCACCAGCCGGTCGAGTCCGTAGAGCATACCGCCAAATCGATCGTCTTTACTCAGCTCGAACTCGCTATCCATGTAGATCGAGTCGAATGGGCAAACTTCGGCACAGATGCCGCAGTTCATACAAACCGAGAGGTCGATCTCAAATACCTTGGGACGTTTGTTCGACTTTCCGTTTTCGTCACGCTCGAGAACAATATAAATGCACTGCGGCGGACAGGATTTTTCACAAATCGTGCAGGCCGTGCAGCGCAGACCGGCATCGGCATCATCACCATCGTGGACCAAGAAGGGGAAATTCCGGAAGTTAGGGCTAATCGGCGCTCGCTCCTCAGGATACTGCACCGTGGTCAGTCGATCCTTTTTATAATAGCTCTGGATGAAGTTTTTCGCCGTAACAACCAATCCCTGATACAACCCCAAGCCTGGCAAAATCCATGCCTGCCGCTTTTGCTTGGCAGGTGGTTTGCTGGCTGTGGCGCTTTCTGTGTTGGCAGATGATTCCATGAATTACGGGTAAAAAATAGGTTAGCGGGAACGACTCATTAGCGATCCACTTCTCCGAGCACGATGTCGACCGAGCCAAGGATGACCACCACGTCGGCGAGGTCGAGTCCGAGACACATGTCTTCGATCAGGGTTAAATTGACAAAACTGGGCGGACGGACGTGATAGCGGTAGGGGTTAACTCCTCCGTCACTGATGAGATGGAATCCGAGCTCCCCTTTCGGGCCTTCGATGCGCGCATAGGCCTCACCGGGCTTGGCCTTGAACTTGGCACTCTTGATTTTCGGATTTACATAGTCGCCTTCTGGTATGTCGGCGATCGCTTGTTTGAGAATTTTCAACGACTCACGCATTTCCAGGAATCGGATCATCATGCGATCATAGCAGTCTCCTTTTTCGCCGTAGGGCACTTTGAAATCGAATCGATCGTAGATGCCGTAGGAGTCGACTTTGCGGACATCGTATGCCACGCCCGCTGCGCGGAGCATCGGGCCAGTGATACCGGCATTGATCATCAATTCCTTGCTGACCTGACCAATGTTCTGGGTCCGGGCGAGAAGGATTTCATTTCCCGTGATCAGGGATTCCATTTCATCGAGGAAGGCATCGTAGCCATCGACAAATGTTTTGGCTTTTTCAATCCAACCGGCGGGAAGGTCGTTGCGGCAACCGCCGAAACGCATGTAATTGGTCATCATCCGGGCACCTGTTAGCTCCTCGAACAAATCAAAAAGTTTTTCACGCTCACGGAAGGCATACATCAGTGCCGACCCCCAGGCACCAAGATCTCCGAGGAAGAACCCCATGAATACGGTATGGTTCATCACACGTGTCAGTTCGGAGGTGATGATGCGGATATACTCGGCACGCTCGGGAACTTCGATCCCGGCAAGCTTCTCAACCGCTAATGCGTAGGCGTGGTTATTGGTGAGTGGGCAGAGGTAATCGAGTCGATCCGTATAAGGCATGGAGCCCAAGTAAGGGATATTCTCGGCAATTTTCTCGTGGTTGCGGTGAAGGTAGCCAAAGACAGGTTTGAGACTAACAACGGTCTCGCCATCAAGCATGACGTTCATCCGGAACACACCATGGGTGGACGGGTGCTGGGGCCCGAGAGAAACCCGCAGCAACTGGTCTTCATCAGCCCCGGTTTCGAGCGTAGGCTTCGACAAGATATTTTCTTTGACACTCATTAGTCTTGGGATTCAACCTGCTCGTCTTTGGATTCCGCCTGCTCCGGTTCTGCTTGCGGATAATGCGCTTCGGCACGTTTCAGTGTATCCGCGTGGGGAGTGGGCTCATACTCGTAGTCGTCCGGGTTGACGTAGTCTTTACGCATCGGAAAATCCTCATACTCATCCCACATCAGAATACGGCGGAGATCGGGATGGCCGGTGAAATCGATCCCAAAAAGATCAAAAGCCTCACGCTCCTGGAACTCAGCACTGCGATAGACGGGTGTCACCGAAGCCACTGCATTGTTTTCTCCCCTATCCTGCGTACGGGCACGGAGAACGAGAGGCCCTTCCTTGAGCGCCATCGAGTAGAGGTGGTAAACCACTTCGAGGAATTCCCCGGCTGGTTTCTCTCCCTGATCCTCCGCCCCCTCTTCAACCGCTTCACCCTGTTCAGATTCGTCCTCGGATTTTTCAATGGCGACCTTCTCTGCAACATCACCTTGGGGCCAGTCAACTCCGGAAAGATTGGACAGGTAGTCAAACTCGAGTCCCGAGGTGTCACGCAAGTAAGTCATCACCTCCACCAGACTGTCGGACTCGACCAGAATCGAGTGCTGCTCAGACGGTGATGGGTTTTCAAGATACGCCACCCCCACGTTGGGTAGATCTTTGCCAATTTGGCGGGCTATTTCTTCGACAATGATGCTCACGCTTGATCCCCTTTCGCTTGAGACTCCGGAGCATTCCAGACATCAGGGTTCATAGGAGGCTCGAGATCGTGTGCACCGTATTCGGGCACGGGAAGATCGGCGTATCCCTCGGGATCCGCATGACGGGCGCGTTTTCCACCGAGAAGTTTTTCCTTTTTAATAATATCCTGAAGTGTCATCAGACCTTCCAACAATGCCTCGGGCCGTGGTGGACACCCCGGGATAAACACATCCACGGGAATATAGCGGTCGATCCCCTTAAGCACATTATAACCATCCTTGAACGGACCACCGGAAATAGCACACGCACCCATGGCGATGACGTATTTCGGTTCGGCCATCTGGTTGTAGAGCCGGACGACTTGCGGTGCCATTTTTTTGGTCACCGTGCCCGCGATGAGCATCAAATCAGCTTGGCGGGGAGACGGACGGAAAACCTCGGCACCGAAACGTGCCATGTCGTACTTCGCCATCGTTGCGGCAATCATCTCGATGGCACAGCATGCCAAACCGAACTGGAGTGGCCAGAGCGAGTTGGAACGTCCCCAGTTGATCAAAGACTCAAAGGACGTGATGTGCACACCCTGCGTCTTCAGATCCTCTGCCAATTTGTCATCTATCGCCATAAACCTTGTAGTTGGGTTGTGAGTTTGTTCTCCAGTTTAGCAACCCTTTGCTCCACGCCCATACCAAGCCTTCTGCGAGAAGAAGCATGAAAAGCATCGCCACCAGAAAAGACCCCACGGAAAGCTTGAGAAACGCCACCGCGAAGGGCAGCAGGAAAATAGTCTCCACATCAAAAAGGAGAAATAGCAGACCAAACATGTAATACTGCGAGTGAAAACGCGTCTGCCTATCCGAGAGTGGTTTCACCCCGCACTCATACAGTGAGTTCTTCTCCTTGCCCGGCTTGATCGGGGTAAAGAAATTCATCCACACACGGGCGAGCACAAGCGCCCCGATAGGCACTGCCAAGGCCACACCAAAAAAGATAAGAACGGGCAGATAGGGGTGGTTCATGGATGGATGGATCGTCTATCGGGTTTCACGGGCAATGATTTTTAAATGCTTAACAGCAGCATGACAGTTATCTCACTAGCTAGAAATGCATTCCCGGGCCGCGTTTGGTCAAGGAGTTTCTCAGGATTCATCTCGGCATTCATTTCCATGTCAATTAGGCCTTAAGATCATTTGCAGCTTCGCAGGCAGGGAGACTCTAAACACATTTGCGCCACTCAAGTCCATCTATTGAGATAATACGACCGTTCAATAGTAATTCCCGCATAGGCACGCTTGCCTGGCGAAAAATCCGGCTCGGCAATCGCCCTTCCCAGACCCATCGACGGCCCCATCGAATCATGCCAATCCCCCGTCAGCCCATGGTTAGGCGCCGAAATCCACCGTCTCCGCTCCGCCCCCATTTATTGCCTGTTTATTCGCTTTTCTTATCGCGATCCACTCGCCAAAGTTCATCCATTCCGCGCCAGATTTCCCCGCCGAAACCTTTTCTCCTTCCCTCCTTCTCACCACGGCCCACTCCCGACACAGATTCCTATCGCCATGATAACCTCAAAAATAACGAATCAATGCATGCCGCTGCTGGCAGTGTTCGCCCTCGGCGGCATGACCGTGGCCGCCGATCCAGTGAAGCCTGAGGACAAGCAGGGCTATGATCCGAGCAAAGACCTGGGGGCCAAGGCGCCTGCAGGCGCGGATGTGCCGTTTGACGGCACCCGGAAATCCATCGAGGACAATTGGCAGATGTGGCCAAAAGCCGACATGAAAATCACCTGGTCGCTGGTAGACAGCCCGACGGGCGAAGGCAAGGTGCTGATGACCAACGGCGGCAAGCGCTGGGGCACCCATGACCTCGTCACTAAAAAGAAGTACAAGGATTTTGAGGGCCATGTCGAGTTCATGATGATGGGAGCGCGCGGCGACGATAAAGTCGAGGGTTACACGAACAGCGGTGTCTACCTGCAGAACCGCTATGAGATCCAGATCGAATCACCCAAGGGCAAGCATGCGGATGATCCGTACCAGTGGAAAATCGGCGCGCATGGCATCGGGGCATTCTGCATGGATCGTGTGCCGGATGTCAATGCCTGGCGTCCCAATGGTGAATGGCATTCCTTCCACTTCATCTTCACCGCGGCCCAATGGGAGGGTGATAAGCTCGTGGAACATGCCAAAGCCACCGTCTGGTGGAACGGCTTGAAGGTGCATGATAACGCGACGATCAAGAAGGTGAATGGCGGCGTGAAGTTTGGCCCGTCACCCGAAGGCCTCAAGCTGCAGGAGCACGGCCAGGACGTGCGCTACCGCAACATCTGGATCATGGAAAAGGGCGGGAAGTAGCCTCCCCTTTTCCTCGCAACATCGCGCCACCGCCAAAGACCATCCCAAGCGATCCGGTTTGTGACTAATCCGGGCGAGGCTGGCATTGTCAAATCGACTGATGCCCAATCGGGTCGAGACCGAAAAACCACCTCTACTTGCTGACCCTTCCGCTGTTCATGGAGGCGTCATCCATGCTGAGTCTGAGGAGGCATCCACCTCCATCCCGGTGTGCGACATCCAGCTGGGGATGGCTGGTTATGACCATGATGTCAAAACCTTCGAACAGGCGGTCAAACAGATCAATACGATGAAGGCCATGCCAACGCCTCCGGAACAAAAAAGATCGCGGCCCAGTGGATGCATACGCTGATCCCGCCGCTTGAAAAAATGACGCGCAGCACGCGCCGTGCGTTTTCCCCCAGGCAGGCCAACTCAACAGCCAACCGCTGGTCGCAAAATCGTTTGCGTTTTTTGTTTTCCCGCCGATGTTGGCTTATACTCGGCGTTTTGTTGTCAATTTTTTGTTGTTAATTGATAGGAAAAATAAAATGAAAAAGAAAGCACACTCGGGGCACGCTCTGCAGACCGGCTTGTTTTTGATGTTGGCATCGTTGTTTTTGATCTGGGCACCGTTCTGCGCGGCGGCACTCAAGGACGCGGAGTCGGCCAGCCATGGCGCTGATGCCTCGCAGTACCAAATCGTGGATACCTACCCATTCACCGGCTATGAACTGGTCCAGATCAACCTGCCTGTGCTGTCGCACTATTCTTACCTGCTGATCAGCGACGGCAAGGCCTTGGTGGTCGACCCGGGCAGGGATGTGCAGTTCTATACGGATTTTGTCAAAGAGAGGGGCCTGTCGGTTTCGGGTGTCTTCCTGACCCACAGCCATGCCGATTTTGTAGCCGGCCACATGGAATGGGTGAAGCAGTTCGGCTGCCCGGTCTACCAGAGCGCCAAGAGCGGCGCCCGCTACAAGATCGAGGCGATTGCCGACGGCACCACCCTGCAAGTCGGCAAGGCGATGATCAAATTCATCGACACTCCCGGTCACGTCCTGGATGGCACCAGTGCCACCGTCGGCGCCACCGAGGATGCGCCCGAGTTGATCCTGACCGGGGATTTCCTCTTTGTCGGAGGAGTCGGCCGGCCCGACCTGGTCGCAGGCACCACCTCATCCGCCCTGGCAGGCATGCTCTTTGACGCCTGGACGGAAAAAGTATCGAAGCTCCCGGACCGGGTGAAAGTTTTCCCCGCCCATGGTGCCGGCTCCCTCTGCGGCGCCCATCTCAAGGACCAGCCATTCTCGACCATCGGCGAGGAAAGGACTGCCAACCCGACACTGCAGCATACCAACAGGAGCGAATTCATCACCACCGTGCTGTCGGAATTGCAGGAGCCGCCCCCGTACTTCGCGCACAATGCCGCCATGAACCGCAACGGCCCGCCGCTGGTCAACTGGCAGGAGACGGCACCAACCATCGCACCCGAAGCGGCGTTGACCGACCCCTCGAGGTATTACCTGGTCGACCTCAGGGACGGCAAGTCGTTTGCGGCCGGCCACATTCCCAACTCGGTGAACATCGCCCTGCGTGGTCGCTTTGAAACCTGGACGGGCATGATGGTGCCCTGGGGCGCGAACCTGGTCGTCTGCGGGTCGGCCGACGAGCTCAAGGAGGCGAACCACCGGCTCCACCGGATAGGATATAGCGCCAAGGCGCTGGTCTTTGATGCATGGGGCAAGGCGGGCAAGCCACTGCTGAAAAACAGGCTGGTCTCGCCCCGGGAGCTGCATCAGCAGATGCAGTCCGACACCAGCCCGGTCGTTGTCGACGTCCGCCTGCCGACCGAATGGATGGGCTTGAGAATCGGCACCGTGCTCAACCTTCCCCTGAACAGGCTGTCGGAATCGTCCGGCCAACTGGAGGTGTCCCAGCCGCTTGTCGCGGTCTGCAACTCGGCCTACCGCTCCAGCATGGCCATCGGGATCCTAGAGCGGAAGGGCTTCAAAAATGTCACCAGCCTGGAAGGGGGCAGCGAGGCGTGGATGGAGGCCGGCCTACCGGTCTACACAGCCGAAAGAGGCGGCCCTGCGTCGACGGCAACCGAGATGCGGAAGATGATCCCGCTCCCCGACCGGATTGGCGCAAGGGAGCTGAAGCGCTTGATGATGGACTTGCCGGGCACGTTCCAGATCGTGGACATTCGACCGGCGGCGATGTTCGCCGATTACAGCATCCCGGATTCCCGGAATGTGGAGATTTCCGAACTCGCCTCGAACCCCGCATTTCTCGTCGGGACAACCCCCCTGATCATTGTCGATCGCGACGGCTCTTATGCCATGGCCTTGGGCGGCATCCTGGCGCAAAAGACCCAGCGGCCGATCAAGGTGCTCTATGGCGGGCTGCAATCCTATTGGATGGAGTCGGATGCCGGCGGGCCGTCCATGCCTGCGCCCACCACTCCCCGGATCCGGAGCCTCCCGCCCGGACCAGGTTCTCCACCGCCGGTGACGCCTCCCGGAACACCGCCGGCAACCAAGAAAAAAAGTGCGGGATGCTGACATGGAAAAAGACGAATCAGCCAATGAGCGATGGATGAACCCTTACCTCGCGGGGGTCGGGTTGGGATTGGTGTTGCTTGCCTCATTTTTGATCCTTGGCGCCGGTCTGGGCGCATCATCGGGACTCGCACGCCTGGCGGCCTCTGCGGAAATCAGCATGGCCAAATCCCACACGCTCTCGAGTGAATATTTTGGCCGATGGGGTGAGACCCCCTTGCAGTACTACCTGGTTTTCATGCTGGCGGGAGTTTTCATCGGCGGGCTCTGCTCCGCCCTGCTGGCCAACCGCGTGAAGCCGCAAGTGGAACGTGGCAAGCAATGCTCACTTTGCCGGAGAAGCACCTATGCCTTGACGGGTGGGGTTCTCGTCGGCTTTGCCAGCCGCCTCGCCCAGGGGTGCACCAGCGGCCAGGCATTGTCGGGAACCGCACTGCTCCTGACCGGAAGCTTTGTTTTCCTGATCTGTATTTTTGTAGGCGGCTATGCCGTGGCACCACTATTCAGGAGGCAGTGGCATGATTAGCACCATGTATCAACTGGACTCCCTCGATTCCGCCAAGGCCTTCCTTGCGTCGTTATTGATTGGGATTGCCTTTGGTTTTTTCCTGGAACGGGCCGGGTTCGGGTCGAGCAGAAAACTATCAGGCGTGTTTTATTTCAGAGACATGGCGGTCATCAAGGTGATGTTCACCGCCGTGGTCACTGCGGCACTCGGCTTGGCCTGCTGCAGGTCGCTCGGCATCATTTCGATCAATGAAATCTATCTCATGCCCACCGTCTACGGTGCCTACATTGCCGGCGGCCTGATCTTCGGGGTGGGTTTTGTGATGGGAGGATGGTGCCCCGGCACGGCCTCCACCGGCCTCGCCAGCGGCAAGATCGACGCCCTGATATTTCTGCTAGGGGTCGTGATCGGCTCGGTCGCTTTCAATGAGATGTTCGGACTGATCAAACCCCTCTACGAGTCGGGCCAACGTGGCATCCTGTTCATCGATGATACCCTCGGCATCAGCATGGAGGCATTCAATGTCTTCCTGAGCATTGTGGCGGTCGCCATGTTCTGGGGTTGCGAGTGGATCGAAAGACGCAAGACAGGCCGGCCGCTCGGCGAGGGTAATTCTGTCCTGAAGGCAGTCTCGGTCGCGCTCCTGACCCTGGCCGTGGCACTGCTGGCCGTGACGACGGGCCGGCCGACCAGCCCACCACCGGGAGACACCCCCTCGGAATCCCAATTGCTCGGCGCCGTCGAAATGGCGCTGGACCACGTCGAGCCCGAGGAACTGGCCGATCGCATGCTCCGGCATGAACCCGGCCTGATCGTTGTCGATATCCGCCCCGCCGCCGAATACCAGGGCTATCACCTGCCCAGTGCCCTGAACATCGCCATGAAGGACCTCCACCAGGCACTTCGCCCCTACAAGAACACAGGCACAATCGTGCTCTATTCCAATGGCATGACCCACCCCGTCCAGGCCAGGGATTCGCTCTATCGCAGCGGCTACCGAAATGCCTACATCCTGACAGACGGGCTGAACGGATTCATCGACCGCTGCCTGAAGCCGACCTCACTCCGCGACGAAATGCTTCCGCCTGAGGCAGCCGACCAAGTCAGGGCGTGGAGGGCATTTTTCCTGGGTTTGCCAACACCGCAGAAAAAAGCCGGCCCAGCCGACGAGCCGGCGCCGGATAACCTGTTGGTCGATGCCGACTGGTTGGAGCAACAGCTCGATCGGGCCGACACGAAGGTGCTCGATCTGCGCCCCCAGCCTGAATACAACACAAGCCACATCCCCAACTCCCTCGCCCTGAATGTCGAGCACCTCAGGATGAACCGCGAGGGCGTCGGCTCAATGCTCCAACCCGGCGACATGCTGGCCCGCCATGCCTCGGCCATGGGCATTCGCCCCGGTGACACCGTCGTGATCGTCTATGGCGCAAAAACCCAGGATGCCACCCTGGCAGGCATCGCCCTGGAACGGCTCGGGCATCGCGCCTACAAAATCCTCAACGGCGGTTTCGCCGCCTGGACGTCAGCCGGCAAACCCCTTGTGACCGAGCTGCCCCAAGTAAGCCCCTCAAACTACCCCGCCCCCCAGCCGGACGCGTTCACCGCGGATTACATGACTGTTAGAGACTACATGGCATCTCAAAAAGGAATCATCCTGGACGTCCGTCCTGCCGACTACTTCAACGGGGTCAAATCCAACGAAGCCCGGGCCGGCCACATCCCCGGGGCGATCAACCGACCCTATACCGAAGACCTTATCAAGGTGAACGAGGTCCCCCGGCTCAAACCGGTCGGGGAACTCGCCAAGGCCTACGCCCAAATCATCCCGTCCAAGGACACCACCGTCATTATCCATTGCCGCACCGGACACCAGGCCAGCCAGACTTTCCTTGTCCTGAAACGATTGTTAGGCTACCCAAATGTCCTTTGGTACGATGCCGGATGGAGCCAGTGGTCCGCCATCAAGGAATTGCCCGCCGAATGAGGCGGGGCAAATCCGGCGACCACCTAACAATGACATATCATCTAGCAATAATGAGATGCCGTGCATCCCACGACAAGCGCCCAGGTCAGAACGACCGGACGGTTTTGAAAAATAGTTTGTCCAGCGTCCCCGCATTAGGCGCGGCCGCGGCGCAGCAGCATCAGGAAGCCGTGGCCACCGAGGGCGGCGGCGGAGGGCTCAGGGACTACTGCTACAGAATTATTATCAATACCTACCGCGGAGATTGCGCCGTCTTACGCGAACCGCCAAATCGCGCCCCCAATATCCAGCATTCTCGCCAGATCACTTTGCGTGTAGCTGAAGTTGATATTATGGAAGGCTCCATCATCCGCCACATTTCCAGACGGCACCTCCAATCACCACCGTGGCCTTGATGCTCGCCCCCAATGAACGCCCCCCTCACTCGGACAACCGTCCGCTGCCTGCCCCGGATCAGCCGGTGTTAGCCAAATAGCAAAATCGCTGAACTTACTCTTGCCTGCTCGTGATTCATACGTAGGTTTAAATCATGTCTTTACCCGATTATCTGCAAAAAGAGATTTTGAGCGACCCCAATAAACGTCAGTTTGACGACTTCAGCTTGACGAGATTGTTAGGCACGGTCTTTGAGCCGACCGAAGGATGCCGGATTTGTATTCTGACCGACTTTGATGACCCGTCCACGATGATGAAAAACCACGCCTACCTCGAGGCGGAGGGTTTCCCTGTGCAAAAAAATGCCTACCAGCATTTCTACCAGGCGCTCCATGGCGGGGTGATGGAGGAACTCGGCATGAATGGCGGTGAAATGTTTGCCTATTTCTGCACCCACGGCTCCAACCTCGACATGCAGGACCCGTGTTGGGACGCGGAAGGCAAACAGCTTTCGTTGTCAGAGGATATTTACACCAATTACGACATCATCCTGTGTATCACGGACTGGAGTGCCACGGCGCCGTTGACCGAGAAGTGCAAGGAGTTTGGCTTCCGCGGCGCGACTTTGCATGGTGTCAACGATGTGATCCTGAATTCAGGCCTTGCCGTGAATTACGATGAGGTGTCAGCGGATGCCGAAATGGTCCGGCAGGCGATGAACCACGCTGACGAGATCGAGGTTGATTTCACCCTTGAGGACGGGCGGGTGCTGACGGCCTGGCTCGGCCTGGGGGGGCAGGAGGCGCAAAAGAGTCACGGGCTGTGCAAGGGGGACGCCCCGGATGTGGCCAACCTCCCGGCGGGGGAGGTTTATTTTGTCCCCGAGGACGCGCATGGCCAGTTTCCCATGAAGTACGAGGATGGCACGCTCGGGGTGCTGGAGGTGGTTGACCGGAACATCATCAGCTCAACATTGATCCAGGGCAATCAGGCGACGATCGATGAGCACAACCAGCGGCTGGCAGACGACCCAATGACCGGCACCCTGGGAGAACTCGGCTTTGGCACGCAGGTGCTGCCCGTTTCCTATTCGGATATCCAGGATGAAAAAATCCTCGGCACCTGCCACCTGGCAACGGGCCGGGACGACCATCTGGGCGGAGACATCGTTCCCGGCATGTTCAAGAAACACGAAAACAGCACCCACGATGATATTCTGTTCGCGCCGCACAAAACCCCCAATTTCAACATCTCCGAAGTGCGGATGAAACGCGGTGACCAGCAAGAGGTGATCATCCGCGACTTCATGCCGTCCGATTACATCCTCAATGCCCTGGAACGCTGAGGATTCAGTGGGCCAGACGACCTCCATTTCTCAAAATGCGACTTCAGTCCGCACCCTGCATTCCAGCCCGTGAATGCTCAATGGGGCGGTAGGACACGACGCAAACCTTTTAGAATTGTCAGCACTCCCATTTCCCTATTGATTCCCCCCGCCGACTGCCGTCACATTCCTTCATTTGTCCATCCCTCCAATTATCCATTCCCCATGATTCCCAACGTCCTCGCCGAACGCTACGCCTCCGCCGCCATCTCCGAAATCTGGTCCGCCGAGGGCCGTATTGTGCTCGAACGCGAGTTCTGGATCGCGGTCATGAAAGCCCAGAAAGAGCTCGGGCTCGATATCCCCCAAGAGGCCATCGATGCTTACGAGTCGGTCAAGAACCAGGTCAATCTCGATGCCATCATGGAACGTGAACGGGTCACGCGCCACGACGTCAAGGCGCGCATCGAGGAGTTCTGCGATCTTGCCGGTCACCAGCACATCCACAAGGGCATGACCTCGCGCGACCTCACCGAAAACGTCGAACAACTCCAGGTCTACAGGTCACTCCTCGTTATCCGCGACAAAACCATCGCCACACTCGCCCAGATGAAACAACGCTCGATCCAGTGGCGCGACCTCGTCATCACCGCCCGTACCCACAACGTGGCGGCGCAGCCGACCACCTTCGGCAAACGTATCGCCATGACTGGCGAGGAATTGCTCGGTGCGCTCGGCATGCTCAGTCACCTGATCGACACCTACCCGGTGCGCGGCCTCAAGGGCGCCGTCGGCACCCAGATGGACCAGCTCTCCCTGTTTGATGGCGACGCCGGAAAAGCAGCCCAGCTTGAACAAAAAGTCTGCTCGCACCTCGGTATCCCGGAGGTTTTCACCAACGTCGGCCAAGTCTACCCGCGCTCGCTCGACCTGCGCACCGTTTCCGTCCTCGCCGACATCGCATCCGGCCCGTCCTCGCTCTGCAAAACGCTCCGACTCATGGCCGGCCACGAGACCGCCAGCGAAGGCTTTGCCAAGGGCCAGACCGGGTCGAGCGCCATGCCCCACAAGATGAACTCGCGCTCCTGCGAACGCGTCAACGGCTTCCACGTCATCCTCAAAGGCCATGTCACCATGGCCGGCGGCCTCGCCGGCGACCAATGGAACGAGGGCGACGTCTCCTGCTCCGTGGTCCGCCGCCTCATGCTCCCCGATGCCTTCTACGCCCTCGACGGCCTGTTCGAAACCTTCCTCACCGTGCTCGGCCAGATGGACGCCTACCCCGCTGTCATCGAGGCCGAGAACAACCATTACCTCCCCTTCCTCATGACCACCACCATCATGATGGAAGCCGTCAAGGCCGGCGTCGGACGCGAAGCCGCCCACAGCGCCATCAAGGAACATGCCGTCGCCACCGTCAACGACCTCCGCGCCGGCACCATCCGCGAGAACAACCTGCTCGAACGCCTCGCCGGTGACGACCGCATCCCACTGAGCCAGGACCAGCTCGACGCCCTGCTCGCCGAGGGACGGGAAAATACCGGAACGGCCCGCAGCCAGGTCGATTTCTTCGCCGCCGAGGTGGGAAAACTCGAAAACAGCCACCCCGACGCCGCCAGTTACCAACCGGGCGCCATTCTGTAGCCGACTTTTCGACATCGCAAACCGCCTCACAACCAACGACTTAAGAGGAATGGACAATTTTCTGCATTTTTTTTGCAGTTTCTTTGAACGTTTGCTGAACTCGGGGGTCTATGATTACCGAGAACGACGTGCTAGTCGCGAAGTTCTTATTCATGTAAGGGTGAATTGCAGATGTCAGCTTTAATTATGTTATCAGCGTGTTGAAGTTGTAATCTCGGAAAGCCGTAGGAAAGGGTCCCCCCCAACCTACGGCTTTTTTCTGTACTTTTCGGGGACGCCCACTTGCTTCCCCGAAAAGTTTCCCCGTAATTTCCCCGTAAATATCTGCCCTCGGCGGAAAATCCGTGTTGAGTTCTCCGTATCAACCTCTAGATTCCCGCGACATGACTCCCGCCTGCCCGTCACATCCATCCACCATGCCTTCCACCATATCCTGCACCATCACATCTTCCATGAAAGCCAGCATCCTCAGTTCACTCGTCGTCATCACCCTCTGCAGCCACCTTCACGCCCGCGATACCGCCGCCGCGTCGGGAGCCCCCGCCGCCGATCCGGTTGCGGATCAAGCCGCCGCGCCCAGCAAAAAATCCGAGCAAGCCAGACTCGCCGAGGAAAATGCCCTGCTCGCCGAGAAAACCAAAAGAGACCTCGCCGAACTCACCGCCCAGGTCCAAAAACTCAAACTCGAAAAAGAGCTGATCACCGAGCAGTTCGCCCTCGCCGAACTCAAACGCAAGCAGGCGTCGCAACAGGCCGATGTCCAATTCGCCGCCGAATTCAAGAAAATCACCCGCGCCGCGGAAGTCGCCAAAACCAAGGCGAGCCAGGCTGCGAGCGAGTTGAAAATCAAACAGGCCGAGTGGGGCATGCAAACCGCCAGCCTCGAGGCTGAGATCAGCGTGCTCGAAACCCAACAAAAACGAGACGGCTACGCCAACGCCCAGCCCGTCTACCTCGAAAACCCGCTCAAGGACGACGGCACCCTGGTCATCTCCGACCGCCGTATCGCCATGAACGGCCCGGTCACCTACAACACCGCCGAACACATCACCACACGGATCAACTACTTCAATAACAAGGATAGCCAAAAACCCATTTTCATCGTCATCGACACCTCTCCGGGTGGCTCGGTCATGGCCGGATACCGTATCCTCAAGGCCATGGAAGGCAGTACCGCCCCGGTCTATGTCGTGGTCAAGTCCTTCGCGGCCTCCATGGCAGCATCCATCTGCACTCTGGCGGAAAAATCCTACGCCTACCCGAATGCCGTCATCCTTCACCATCAGATCAGCTCCACCTACTTCCTCACCCGGATGAATCTCACCGAACAAAAAGAATCCTACGAGGAATCCCAACAATGGTGGAAGCGCCTTGCCAGCCCGATTGCCCAAAAAATGGGTATCAGCAACGAGGAGTTCATCAAGAGGATGTATGCCAAGACGAGCTCCGGCGACTGGACGGAATTCGGCACCGAGGCACAAAAGCTGAAATGGGTCGACCACATCGTCGAGCGTATCCACGAGACCTCCCTGTTGAAAAACCCCGACGCCCAGAAAGCAACCCCCACCACCTCCTATCACGGTCTCACCGAGGGCACCGATGAAAAAGGCAAACCCTGCATGTATCTTCCCCGCCTCACCCCCAAGGACTGCTATTTCCTCTATAACAAGGACGGATACTACAGGGTGAAGTAACTCGTTCATAACCCGCGGGCATCAACTGATGTCCCATGCCCCTCCCCCCCATCCATCACACCACCCTTGCGCTGTGCCTGTTGGCACTCGCCATCCCGTGCGCCAGCGCCAAGCCGGACCCCGCTCGCTCGGCAGCCCGACCAATTGGTCAGGGAGGCGCGACAGCGTCACCGTGGACAATGCCCGCTCCGGCAGGAAAAATCATCTGGCGCCACACCGACCGCATCAACGCCGTGAACCTCCGCCGCGCCATCGTCAGCTTCCCCGGCTCGCAATAATCCGGGGCCCCCACGGCACCGGGACTACTGCCCGAAATCCACCGAGTCACCCCGCTTGTTTTTGCGCTTGCGGATACTGTGCCGGCCACCGCGAGCCTGCCTCATGGGATCAAAAATACGATCCATCCCGACCTCCTTGATCTCACAAACCACCGCCATCAACTCCCCCAGACGGCCCTTGGGGAACCCCCGTTCGGCAAACCACGCGAGATACTCCGGCGGCAGGTCATAAACCGGCACCCCGTGAGGTGGGAATTCCTTGGGACCAAAACGACCAAAGGGCATGAAGGTATTGCCAATCTCCCCGAGGAGATTGCGAAAGTCCTCGCGGTCGATTTCAGTGAAGTCCATGCAGGCTTTTAACAAGACTTCAAACTCCAGCAAACTCAATTCACAGGATTCACCCCTTCACAGGCTCGTTCCACGCATCATCTCCCCATCCTGGAGTTCACACCGCCAGCTCCACTTACTTTGGAAATGCGCGCGGCAAACACAAAACTAACAGCTTATGACACAGTTTTTTTGACGCCCGATGAGCACTCCCATCGAGCGTCTGACGCCCTCATTCACGGGAAACCCGACTAACAAATGTTGTACACTCGCGCTATTTGGAAAACCTTTCAAGTCATCCCTCCCCTGTTGGCACGATACATGCTCAACCGCTTAAGGCGGGACCCACATTCGAGATGTCTCACCCAACCCACTACAATAAAAATAAAAACTATGAACTACAAACTACCACTCGTCGCTATTCTTGGTGCAGCAAGCATGACCACAAGCCCCACCGCTTCTGCGGGAGAGCTGTCTGGTTCGCTGTCCCTTGACTACAACTCGCACTTCATCTCTTACGGTTTTGATGTCTGGGGTGGGGGCAAGAGTCCCAGCGGCGCCTCCACCTTCAACCCCAGTGTTGGTATCGACTACAAGATCAATGACAAATGGAGTCTCAACTCCGGCTTTTGGCTCGACGTCAACAACAACCTTGGGAGCTTCGAAACTGTCGAAACCGATATCTGGTTCGGCGCTTCCTACACATCCGGCATCACCACAGTCAGCGCTACTTTCCAGAACTGGCAGTATGGCGGAACATCCGAGGAGGTATTTGACCTCGGCGTGTCGTTCGACACCTTCCTCAGTCCGTCGGTCACCATCCACCACCGTCTCAACGAAGGCGCCAGCGGCGGCTTCGACGGCACATTCCTCGTTGTTGGCGCGGAGCACTCGTTCAAAATCAACGACTGCTTCAGTGTCAACGTGCCTGTCTCCGTGGGTTTTGCTTTGAGTGAATTCCACACGACTGAAACAGGGTACGGATTCGCCTCCATCGGCCTGCAGGGCAGCTACTCGCTGAGCGACAGCACCTCCCTGAACTTTGGAGTTACCTACTATGATACCGATGACGCAGTAATTGGAAACGCTGACAGCAGCTTCTTCACCTACAATGCAGGCATCTCGTTTAGCTTCTAAACGAGCTGCTCAGGTATCATAACTCCAATCATCATTTCCAAATGAAATCATACTTAAAAGGGCTGGCCACAGCCGCCCTCCTCACATCCAGCCTGGCTACTGCCCAAGCTGAAGAGACAGTGAAAGTAGGCGTGTTACACTCACTGAGTGGAACCATGGCAATTTCCGAGACTTCACTGCGTGACGTTCTTCTCTTCACCTTCGACGAGATTAATGCCAAAGGCGGAGTGATGGGCAAGAAGATCGAACCCGTCGTTGTCGACGGTGCATCTGACTGGCCATTGTTCGCTGAAAAAGCTGAGCAGTTGATCGTTCAGGACAAGGTAGCCGTCACTTTCGGTTGCTGGACTTCCGTATCACGTAAATCCGTGCTTCCGGTCTATGAGAAATACAAGAGCCTTCTCTTCTACCCCGTCCAGTACGAGGGTGAGGAAATGTCTCCCAATATCTTCTACACGGCCGAGGCAGTCAACCAGCAGGCTATCCCTGCTGTCGACTACCTCCTCAAGGAAGGATACAAAAAGTTCTACCTGATCGGGACCGACTACGTTTACCCGCAGACTACCAACCTGGTTCTCTTCGAATACCTTACTTCCAAAGGCATCGATGTGAAACAAATCGGTGGCGGACTGCGCAAGAACGACAAAGGTGAAGTTATCTCCGCCGGCAACTACACTCCATTTGGTCACAGTGACTTCCAACAGATCGTTGCTGACATCAAAAAGTTCGCGGCCTCAGGTGATGCATGTGTCATCAGCACCATCAATGGTGACGCCAACGTGCCCTTCTTCAAAGAGTTTGCCGCCTCTGGCCTCACTTCCGAAGACTGCCCCGTGGTTTCATTCTCTATTTCAGAGGATGAGTTCCGTTCACTTCCTGCAAAGGACCTTGTCGGACACCTCGGATGCTGGAGCTACTTCATGTCGATTGACTCGCCGGAAAACAAAAAGTTTGTTGCCGACTTCCAAGCATGGCTCGCCAAGACCACTGTCCCAGGCATCGTCAAAGAGAAGCGTGTAACATGTGCGCCAATGGCTCTTTCTTACAATGGTGTTTACCTCTGGAAAGCCGCCGTCGAGAAAGCCAAGAGTTTCGACCCCGAAAAGGTGATGAAGGCACTTGAGTCCGGCGTAAGCTTCGTAGGCCCTAATGGCAAGGTAACGAGTCAGAAGAACCACCACCTTACCAAGGCTGTCTACATCGGCGAAACCCTCGAGAATGGTCAATTCAACATCATCGAGTCCCGCAAGGACGTCTACGGTGAGCCATTCCTCAAAGGCACATTCTCCAAGTAAGGCCACCAGAAATTCTGTTTCATAATCACCGACAGAGACCCGATTCTGACTTGTCAGATTAGGTTATGTGCTAGCCTCCTGAGTGGGAGGCTAGCACTCTTAATAAGGATTTCTTTTATCAACCATAGTATGAGCTCGTTCTTTAATCCGAAATACTGGCCACCTCAGTTTCTAGCCTGCCTCCTTGCCCTTCTCTTGCTACCGCTCTCCGATGCACGAGCCGCAGACGACTCGGAAACCAGGCGGATACTCGTCGAGCTTGTCCTGGGAAACAACGAGAAGCGTGCCGAATGCCTGGAAGCGCTCTCGGATAAAAGCGATGGCATCATTGACACCGTTGTTACCGCCTGGCGTGGTGGCGGCATCAGCACAACTCCTCAAACCGATGGCGAGAACACCATCGTGTTGCTCAAGCTGGATGATAACAGCTACCAGAATTTACTCGACGGATCTTCATTCTCACCAGACTCAGAACCCAAAATTAACCGCCCCGCTCGTAGCCTGCGCAAGAAGTTGAGAAGAATCGTTACATTACTCCAACTTAACGACCCCAACCTGGACGAAAGGATCCGCGCCGCCGAACGGCTTGGCATGAGCCAGAATGCAGAGTATGTGGGCATACTTGAGGAAAAGCTGGCTCAGCAAACCGATCCTCGCGTGAAGGACGAGTTCCTCGCGTCACTGAGCATCTCGAAATTAAAGAACGGATCCAAGGATGAGTGCCTTGAGGCCATCATCAACCTTGGAAATCTAAAATCATTTGCCGCCCGTGATTTCCTTGAGGAAACCCGCCTAGAATATTCAGAAAAGGAAGAATCCGATGAAATCCTCGCGGCCATCCAATCCGCATTGAAAAAAATCGATGACCACCAACGCTTTGTCGACTGGATGGGCACACTGCTGAGGGGGCTCAGCCTAGGCTCCGTCCTCCTCCTCGTCTCCTATGGCCTGGCCATCACCTTCGGCCAGATGGGTGTGATCAACATGGCGCACGGTGAGTTCATCGCGATCGGTGGCTATACCACCTACTTTATCCAGAACACATTTGCTGCAAAATATGGTGAGGCCAGCTCGGCATTCGGTTGGTATTTCGTCATCGCACTCCCATGCTCCTTTCTCGCTGCCGCCATCGCTGGGGCCATCCTCGAAAAAGGACTCATCCAATTTCTCTACAAACGCCCACTCGAGTCACTGCTCGCCACCTGGGGTGTTTCCATGGTTCTCCAGCAAGTATTCCGCCTGAAGTTCGGCGCCGCTAACGTGGCTGTCTCATCGCCGGAGTGGTTGTCCGGCAGTTACCATTTGGCAGGAGTCTCCATGTCGTATAACCGACTCCTGCTCATCGGCTGCGCACTCTTACTCATTGTGGTCACCTGGCTACTCATGAACAAAACAAACTGGGGACTGCACGTTCGCGCCACCATGCAAAACCGCCAGATGGCGAGTAGCCTCGGCGTACCGTCCGGACGAGTCAACATGCTCACCTTCGCCTTCGGGTCAGGTCTTGCAGGTCTGGCTGGGGCATTCATTTCTCAAATCGGAAACGTTGGCCCGTCAATGGGTAACACCTACATTGTCGATAGTTTCATGGTTGTCGTTGTTGGAGGCATAGGCAATCTCTTCGGTGCGGCCATCTCCTCCTTCGGAATCGGAGTAATCGACCAGTCACTACAGCCCCTGTTCGGTCCGGTGATGGGCAAGATCACGGTACTGTTTATGATTATCATATTCCTGCAGTTCAAACCGGGTGGTCTGTTCCCGTCGCGATCACGCAGCCTTGATGATTAAATCCTGCAACTGACCCTAACCTATTTATAATCATGACTGGATTTCCCCATTTGTTAAAGGAACGATCCGACCAGACATTTCTCGGTCTGCTCTTTCTCTTTGTCTGTATTCTGATCCTCGGCAATGCCTATGGCACCGAGGGATCGGCCTTCCATTTCTCGAGTTTCACCCTCAGCGTCTGGGGTAAGTACCTCTGCTATGCCGTGCTCGCCATCAGCCTGAATATGCTCTGGGGCTACACGGGGCTTCTGTGTCTGGGGCAATGCCTCTTCTTCGCTCTCGGCGGCTACGCCTTTGGTATGTATCTGATGCTGATGATTGGCGAGGATCCTGTCTACCATACCGCCCTACCCGACTTCATGGACTTTATGGGCATAAGCAAGCTTCCGGCCATTTGGAAACCCTTTTACAACCCCGCAGTCGCCATTCTCGCTGCCGCCATCGTCCCTGGCTTGGTCGGCTTCGCCTTTGGAATCTTGGCATTCCGATCCAGAATCAAGGGTGTCTATTTCTCCATTCTTACCCAGGCGCTCACCTATGCCGCGGCTCTGCTTTTTTTCCGCAACGAATTTGGTTTCGGAGGCAACAATGGCTTTACGGACTTCAAATTCATCCTCGGTGCCGACATCCGGGAAGAGTCCACCGCACGATGGCTCTTTGGCGCGTCTGCGGTTCTTCTGGCCGGAGTCTACTGGTTGATTTCCTGGATGCTTAAAACCAAGTTTGGCAAAGTACAGCGCGCCATCCGCGATTCGGAGAACAGAGTTCGCTTTTCAGGATACTCAACGACCCACTTCAAGGTGTTTATTTTCTCCGTGAGTGCGATGATCGCCGGGCTCGCGGGGGCCCTCTATGTGCCACAAGCCGGCATCATCAACCCCAGCGAAATGTGGCCAACCAAGGGCCTTGATATCGTTGTCTGGGTTGCGGTGGGAGGCCGAGGAACAAAGATGGGTCCTATCATCGGAGCTCTGGCCGTCAACTTCATCAAAAGCTGGGCAACCCGGGCCCACCCCGAGAGTTGGCTGATCATTCTTGGTGCCATTTTCATATTTGTAGTCCTTTTCATGCCTAACGGCCTCGTAGGTCTCTGGTATCAAATCAAGGACTATATCAGTAAGATCAAGAACAAAAAAACTCACAACAACACAGCGGTTGAGAGCGCCTAATTCCCCCATTCACTGACGATGTCCCATCCTCCACTATACCGCGACACAGATCTAGTCCTCTCGATTGAGGGAGTCACAAAATCCTTCGATGGTTTCAAAGCAATCAACGATCTCAACTTCTACCTCGGCGAAGGTGAATTGCGCACCATCATCGGGCCTAATGGTGCGGGGAAAAGCACCTTTATGGATCTCGTCACTGGACGGACCAGACCCGACAAGGGAAGCATAACCTACCATCACAAAGACGGCCATGACCTCGATCTCACCAAACTACGTGAGTATGAGATTAACCGCCTGGGTATCTCGAGGAAGTTCCAAACACCCAGTGTTTTCACCCAACACACGATCTACGACAACCTCCAGCTATCACTCAACCTGGATCGCGGCGTTCTCAAGACACTCTTCTATAAGGAAACCGCAGCTGATCGGGAAAAAATCGATGAGATACTCGAACTCGTCCGGCTCAAGGACCATCGCCACGAACAAGCGGGCAGCTTATCCCACGGCCAAAAGCAGTGGCTTGAAATCGGCATGCTGCTTATTCAAGAGCCACAGATTCTTTTGATCGATGAACCGGCCGCAGGCATGAGCGACGAGGAAACCGAGCGCACGGGTGATCTGTTACTCAGCCTTGCAGGAAAACACAGTATCATAGTGGTCGAACACGACATGGTTTTCATCCGCCAAATTGCCAGCAAAGTCACCGTTCTGCACCAAGGCCATGTCCTCAAGGAAGGCAGTTTCTCCGAAGTCGCCAATGACGCGGAAGTCAAACAAGTCTATCTGGGGCGCGCGAAACACGACTAATCCCCCACCGAAATTGATTATGAGCACTCAACAAGCCACGGCGCCGCAAGCCCCCGACTCCTCTGGCTCAAACCCGCCTATCCTTGAATTATCCGACCTCAACGTCTCCTATGACCAGTCACTGATTCTGCGTGATGTCAATATTAGCATTCCAAAGAACAGCGTGGTATCACTGCTGGGTCGTAATGGCGTGGGCAAAACAACCACCCTCCGCGCCATTATGGATATTGCCGACACACAGTCTGGCGACATCAAAATGCATGGCAAATCAATCAAGAAGGACAGCACCGAAAAGCGCGCCAGAAACGGCATCGGTTACGTCCCGCAGGGTCGGGACATTTTCCCCAACCTCACGGTATGGGAAAACCTCAAAGTGAGCATCAGCGTTCATGGCAAAGCCGCGCTGCAAAGGCTCGATGAAGTCTATGAACTCTTTCCTGTGCTCAAGGACATGAAAAACCGCAAAGGCGGCGTGCTCTCAGGAGGACAGCAACAACAACTTGCCATCGGGCGGGCCCTGCTGACCAACCCCGACGTACTACTTCTTGATGAACCAACAGAAGGAATCCAGCCATCGATCATCGATCAAATTGGCGATGCGATCCATTATCTGAAAAATACCGGGGAACAAGCCGCCACCAAACCGTCCGAAGTCGACGAAATTGGCAACGCGATCCAGTATATCAAAAAAAATCACAGTATGAGCATCCTCTTGGTGGAGCAATATCTCGACTTCGCCAAGGAAGTGTCCGATTATTTCTACATCATGGAGCGCGGGTCCGTCGTCAAGAACGGCGCCATCGAAGAACTCTCTGATCAAATCATCGCCCAATACCTATCCGTTTAACGATCCGCATATCATGCATTTAACTCCGAGGGAAAAAGAAAAACTCCTGGTCGTCGTGGCCGCGGACCTCGCACGCCGCCGCCAGGCTCGTGGCTTGAAGCTCAACTACGTCGAGGCAATCGCCATCATTACCTATGAGATTTTCGAAGGCGCCCGTGACGGGAAATCGGTGGCAGAGCTAATGGATGAGGGCACGCGCATCCTAACCCGCGATGATGTGATGGTAGGCGTTCCGGAGATGATCCATGAAGTCCAAGCCGAAGCCACCTTCCCCGACGGCACCAAGCTGGTCACGGTGCACAACCCCATCCAGTAATCCAACTCAACATGATCCCAGGAGAAATCATCCCCAAGCAAGCCGAAGACCTCGATGCCAACGTGGGACTTGAAACCTTCGTCCTCGTAGTGGCCAACAGCGGTGACCGGCCCGTGCAAATCGGAAGTCATTTCCATTTTTACGAAGTCAACTCGGCACTCGAATTTGACCGCGAAACGACGCGTGGATTCCGCCTCAATATCCCTGCAGGAACGGCAGTGAGGTTTGAGCCAGGTGATGAGCGTGAGGTGGAACTGGTTGCACTCGCAGGCAACCGCTCGGTGTGGGGGTTCAATGGGAAAGTCAACGGAAAGCTAGATTAACTAAGAGTATGAGCCTAAAACTTTCACGCCAGCAATACGCAGAACACTACGGCCCAACGGTTGGAGATCAGGTCCGGCTGGGAGACACGGAATTGTTCATTGAAGTCGAACGGGACCTCATCGCAGAAAATGGCGGCTACGGAAACGAGGTCAAGTTTGGCGGCGGCAAGGTGATCCGCGACGGCATGGGACAATCCTCTACCGCGCTTGACCTGGAATCTCTCGATGTCGTCATCACCAACGCCCTGATCATTGATGCGGAAATAGGTATCATTCGCGCGGACATCGGCATCCGCGCAGGACGCATCGTCGGCATTGGCCACGCCGGCAATCCCGATATCCAAGACGGTATCGGATCCCAGTTCCCCCACCCCGACACCGGCGAACTGGACGCAATGATCATTGCCGCAGGCACGGAAGTCATCGCTGGCGAGGGCGCCATAGTAACCGCCGGTGGCATTGATTCACACATCCACTTCATTTGCCCCCAGCAAATTGATGAAGCGATCGCAAGTGGCGTCACCACGATGTTGGGTGGAGGCACAGGCCCGGCCACCGGAACCAATGCCACAACCTGCACCCCGGGGGCATGGAACATCCACCGCATGTTGGAAGCTGCCGATGAATATCCGGTCAACCTCGGCTTCCTGGGCAAAGGAAACTGCGCGACCCATGAACCACTGCGCGAACAAGTGCGGGCAGGAGCGATTGGCCTGAAATTGCACGAGGACTGGGGCACCACACCGGCGGCGATCGATGCCTGTCTGAGTGTTGCCGATGAAATGGACGTGCAGGTCGCCATCCACACGGATACTCTCAATGAGTCGGGCTTTGTCGAAGACACACTGGCGGCCATCGGCGGGCGGACGATTCACACTTACCACTCGGAAGGTGCCGGCGGCGGCCACGCTCCCGACATCCTTAAAGTCTGCTCTCATCCCAACGTCCTGCCGTCGTCGACAAATCCAACCCGACCGTTCACCGTCAACACCATTGATGAGCACCTCGACATGCTGATGGTCTGCCACCATTTGGATTCGAAGATTCCTGAGGATGTCTCGTTTGCCGAATCCCGCATCCGGCCACAAACGATCGCCGCCGAGGACATCCTCCACGACCGGGGCGCCATTTCCATGATCGCCTCGGACAGCCAGGCGATGGGCCGCGTGGGAGAAGTGCTATCCAGAACCTGGCAAACAGCACACAAAATGAAAATCCAGTTCGGAAAACTGGAAAGCGAGGACCACCAGGCCGCGGATAACTTCCGGGTGCTCCGCTACATCGCCAAGTACACCATCAACCCAGCCATCACCCACGGCATGGCCACTGAGGTAGGTTCTCTGATGGTAGGCAAACTGGCGGATGCCGTCATCTGGAAGCCCATGTTCTTTGGCGTCAAACCGGAGCTGATCCTCAAAGGCGGCATGATCGCCATGGCAAACATGGGAGACCCCAATGCGTCCATTCCCACACCTCAGCCGACGTTTTACCGACCCCAATTTGCGGCACATGGCAAAGCAAAGTTCCAGACCTCGGTGAGTTTTGTCAGTCAGCAATCGCTCGACCATGGGCTTGCTGATGAAATCAACGTTGAGAAACGCCTCGTCGCCATCGGCAACACCCGTAACGTGGGCAAGAAGGATCTGCTTTTCAATGACAGCTGCCCGGATATCGAAATTGACCCCGAGACGTATATGGTAAAGGCTGACGGAGACCTCCTCGAGTGTGAGCCTGTTTCCGAGCTTCCCCTGGCACAACGATACTTCCTTTTCTGACGACCGCACTCATGGCCACTTTGATCCAGGAAATAACCACCGAGTGCGCGGGTGCGCAGCCTGTCATCGTCCATGTGGATCGACACACCCTCTATAAACGTCGCTGGCGCGCCACGGCCGAAGATGGCACGGAACTCGCCATCGATCTGGATGCCCCGGCCTCCGACGGAAGCATGCTCAAGGCCACCTCGGGCGAACTATTCCAAATCAAACAACAAGCTGAAGACGTCCTCATCATCGCACTCCCCAAGACAAGCGAAATGGCGGCTAAAATCGGATGGTATCTCGGCAATCAGCACCTTCCCGTCGAAGTGAGGCCTGATGCGATCATTCTCGAAAAAATGGACACCCTGGCGGCATCGCTCGATCGCATCGGCATCCCCTACACCCTCACGTGTGATGTGTTCCGCTGCAAAATGCACAGTCACCAGCACTAGCTCCAAACTATCAATGCCCGACCAGGAAACAGAAATCGTGAAGACAAACTCCGGGGAGTCCTTGCCCTGGGAGTGGCTTGCGCGTGTACTCCATTTCTCAGACAGTGCCCTTCCGGTAGGGGCCTATGCACACTCATTCGGTCTCGAAGGAGTTTGTCAGATGGGCATCGTCCACGACAAGGAGACACTCAGAACATTTCTCCATCGGGATGTCGTCGCCTCACTTGCCCACATCGACCTGCCGCTTGTCGCTCGCGCCTATGAAGCCGCCATGGACGGCAAAATCGACGAACTGCAAAAATTAGACCAATTATCCTTCGCTCTGCGCCCCACTCGCCAGCTCCGCGAGGCAGCCTCCCGTATTGGCAAACAACAGGCCAGCATTTACAGCCGCACATGGTCCGGTAGCGACAACATCTGCGCCACGCTCATCCACCAACAATCCCCGGTTGTCCTGGGAGCTCTCTACGCCCACGAAAAAGCACCCGTGATGGCCGCACTGTGGTCAATGGCATACCAAACCTACTCGGCCCTGTTACAGGCAGCCCTCAAACTGCTGCCCATCGGACCTGCTGCCACCCAAGAACTCCTTCACGGATCGCTGATGATCATTCGCAACCAACTGGAAAGATCACGGCATATGACCATCGATGAAATTGGCTCCTTCAATCCCGTCTGGGACATCGGAGCATCCCAGCATGAACACGCTTCCGCACGATTATTCATTTCTTAAAGACCATGGACAAACCCGCTAAAAAAGCAATTCGAGTCGGCATCGGAGGACCTGTCGGCTCAGGCAAATCAACGCTCTGCCTCAAACTCTGTGAACGTTATGGCAAAAGCCGGAACATGGCCGTGATCACCAACGACATCTATACCAAGGAAGATGCAAAAATGCTGATACGTCACGGCGCGCTGCCCGCAGAACGTATTATGGGTGTGGAAACAGGAGGCTGCCCGCACACGGCCATCCGCGATGACATCTCGATGAATATGGAGGCTGTCGAGGCAATGGAGCATCGATTCGAAGGCTTGGAATTGATTCTCATCGAAAGCGGCGGCGACAATCTCACCGCCATTTTCTCCCCCGAGCTTGCCGACGTTTTCATCTATGTGATCGATGTCACAGAGGGGGATGACATCCCTCGCAAAGGTGGACCCGCCATCACCACCTCTGACCTGCTTCTGGTCAACAAAGTCGAGCTGGCCCAGTATGTTGGAGCCGATGTCGCACAGATGCGCGCCGACTGCGCCGCCAAGCGGGGCGAGAAAACATTTCTAATGACCGACCTCAGAAATGGCGTCTGTCTCGATGATCTCTACGCATGGTTCGACCGCGAAGTTCTCTTTTCCGATCTACTCGACTAATGAATGGCAGCATCCAGTCCGAGGTTCGGCTCAAATTCATCCATGATGAATCCAGGCAGAGGACCGTCCTTTGCCAACGACGCGCTGGCGGACTCTGTTCGATCAGTAAGCCCTACTGGGATCGGGAGGTACTAGGCCTGCAGCTCGTCAACCCTACAGCAGGTCTCTTTAGTGGCGACCACCTGCGCATGCATGTGTCCATCGGTGATAAAGCGCAGGTAGCCCTCACCTCTCCAAGCGCCACCCGCTATCACACAATGCCCGAGGGACGAGCCACAATCACCCAGGAATTCCACATCGCCGACCACGCATGGCTCGACTACTGGCCGGAGATAACCATTCCTCAGAAGGACTCGGATGTTTCCCAGCTCACCCGGATCCATCTGGAACAAGAAGCGACCATGGTCTTTCTCGACTCCCTCGCCCCGGGCAGGATCGCCCATGGCGAGAATTACCAATTCCGTCGGCTCGAAACACGCCTTGAGATCTATCAAAACGATTCTCTCGTTGCGAAGGAACATACCGACCTCAACCCGGGCTCGGGAAAATGGCCACTCGAAGTAGCCGGATGGGACGCCTGTTATTACGCCGCTATCTGGATTGCAGGCGGCAAAACGAGCCAAGTCATCGAGGATCTACAGCAAAACCACGCCGCATTCACTGCCCAATCCCACTGTGGCACTTCGCTGCTAACTCCGCACTTGGGCGTCGCCCGGGTAATATCCCCGTCAAGTCTACTGCTGAAAAAGACAACCCTGCAACTACGCAACCTGATTCAAAGCCATCTCCCGCTAATGGGGATGAGCTTTCGAAAACTCTAATCACCCACCACCCATCGAACAACATTATGAAAACATACCTACCACGCATTATCGCCGCTATGGCACTGACCACATCGTCACTCTACGCACACCCAGGCCACCCGGGCCACGAAGATTGGCCTTTTCCTGACGTCAAGTGGTCCGTTGCCATCTGCGCCCTAGCCATCATTGGGATCACCCTCTACAAACTTAGAAAAAAAGCTTAACCATTTCCTCCGCAACAGGCCCCCACTACATGCCACCGCCCGTTGCTCGAGGTGGAGCGATAGGCGCACATGCCTCGCGCGCTTTTGCCATTTGGGACATTTTTCCAAAAAATACCCGAATGTGAATAACTTTCCCCGCATCCCCGTGAAAACGGTGGAAAGAGGGCCAACATTCGCAGCCCTACGCCAAAATGCTCCAACACAATACCCGTCTATGATATAAGGATCGTGTGAATTCGACCGTCACAGCCGTCTGTCTTAGCCTGGCATCCGCAATGCCGCTTGTCTGCGCCAACGAGAAACCCGAAACCCGGACAGAGCTGATGGGTTTACAGGGGCCCCGGACGGAACTTACACCCGAACAACAACCCGTCACCCGACGCGTTCCCGAGCCCAACGTCCTGGTCACGCTGGCCTTTGCCGGATTTGTCATTCTAACCCGCCACCGGTTCCGCTCCTAACCCCGTGGTCATTTTCAGAATCCTCGCCGGTTCTCAACTAATCCTTAATAATCCTTGAGCCAAGTCAACTATGACGTAGATTGACAATGATGGACGGGCCGGTCGCATGTCGACCCTACCCCTAACCAGCCGAAGTAAGCCAAACGCATTACCAACAACCCCATTAACAAACCATGAAAAACACAGTCATCACATTCACACTCGCCGCCGCATCCGCACTCACTCTTTCCAGTTGTGGCCCCGACACCCGTCCAGCTCATCGCGACGCCGCCGTTGGTGCCGGAATCGGTGCCGCCGCCGGTGCGATCATCGGCCACCAGTCAGGCCGCGGCGCCGAAGGTGCCCTGATCGGTGCCGCAGCAGGTGGCGGTACAGGATACGCCGTCGGTCGCTCCAAGGAGCGTGCCGCAGGCCACTAAACCTCGCTCACATCTCAAAAGCCTACAGGGGGGGTGCCGTGTCTCGACGCGGCACCCCCCTTTTGCCAACACCCCCTCATCCAAACCCAGCCTAACCAGCGGACTCTAGCATAAGATGCCAAGATCAATGCTTGACAAAGCTTAAGATTTTGGGCATTTACCGCGCCCACTTCTTACGCAGAACGTCATCCGCGACGTATTCTTCATCCTCCCCCTTCTTACTCTTCTTACTCTTCTTACTCTTCTTACTCTTCTTACTCTTCTTACCCTCCTCCCCCCACTTACCCCACTACGATCATGGAATGGCTCTGGTACACGCTCTACTTTCTCGTCCTCATCTGTCTTTCCGGCTACGGATTCCACCGGCTGATGATTGTCACACTTTATCTGAAACACTCGCGCAAGCGTCCTGAGCCTAAAGCTCTGTTCACGGAACTCCCGCTGGTGACCGTGCAACTCCCCTGTTACAACGAAATGCACGTCATGGAGCGTCTGCTCGACTCCGTATCCAACCTCGACTACCCGCAGGACAAGCTCCAGATCCAGGTGCTTGACGACTCGACCGACGAAACCACGCAAATCTGTCAGGAGGAAGTCGCCAAACTCATCGATCGCGGGTTTGATGCCGAGCACGTCCACCGCACCGACCGCACCGGCTACAAGGCCGGAGCCCTTGAAAACGGCACGGAAACAGCCAAAGGCGAGTATCTCTTCATCCTCGACTCCGACTTCGTCCCCACCCCTGACGTCCTCAAGAAAATCATCCACTACTTCACCGACGACAAGATCGGCATGATCCAGACGCGCTGGGAACACATCAACCGCACCTTCAACGCCCTGACCCGCGTGCAGGCGATGTTCCTCGACGGTCATCTTGAGCTTGAGCAAACCGCCCGCAACCGCAGTGGCCGTTTCTTCACCTTCAACGGCACCGCCGGCATCTGGCGCAAGTCCTGTATCGCCGACGCCGGCGGCTGGGAACACGACACCCTCACCGAGGATATGGACCTCAGCTACCGCGCCCAGCTCAAGGGCTGGAAGTTCATCTTCCTGAACGACGTGACCACCCCCGCCGAACTTCCCGTCGATATGGAAGGCTTCAAGAGCCAGCAGCACCGCTGGACCAAAGGCTCGATCCAGGTCTGCAAAAAGTGCCTGATCGACATCTGGAAGAGCAAGGCCCCGCTCTACTGCAAGCTCGAGGCCACGGCGCACCTGACCTCCAACTTCGCCTACCTCGCCCTCTTCGCCCTGCTCTTCCTGATCTGGCCGAAGCAACACAGCGGCGTCACCTGGTTTGCCGACAACGGAATTTCCGAGCATCTGCTCAACTTCCCGATCTTTTTCTTCGGCAGCGTATCGGTCGCCATGTTCTACATCACCAGCCAAAAGGCGCTCCGCCCCGACACCTGGCTCAAGGACATCCTCTACCTCCCCCTGCTGCTCGCCCTCGGCATCGGCATGTCGGTCAACAATGCCAAGGCCGTGCTCGAAGCCGTCTTCAACCACGAAAGCGGCTTTGTCCGGACCCCGAAATACGGCATCAACGGCAATAAGGAGGAAAAGAAAGCCTCCTGGAAAAAAAGCCGCTACAAGGCAATCAAATCGCTCACTCCTTTCGTGGAACTCGCCTTCGGCCTGTTCTTCACCGTGGTGGTGGTCGACAATGCCCTCACCGGCAACTGGATCGCCGCCGTGCTGCTGATGCCGTTCCCGGTCGGCTTCTTCTACACGTCCCTTAGCTCGCTCGGCCAGCAGCTTCCCGCCGTATTCGCCTCGCGCGCCGCGAAAAAAGTCGACGAACGCTAGAAGCTTGCACCAGCCCCCGCCGTCCGGTAGTATGAGCCGCAATGCTCTACTTTTTTAATCCACACTTTCAAGTGGCCTTACCGCGCATGCCCGGACGCGGTCTGCCAGCGCTGGCGGCCGTTGCCGCCGTGCTGACCCTGGCCAGTTGTGGCAACGGCGATCCGCGCAACGGCGTCATCATCAGCGTCAAAGATCAGAAAATGCTTCTCGTTCGCGACGGAGCCCCCGTCAAAAACTACGCCGTTTCAACATCCAAGTTCGGGGTGGGCAGCCGCAGGGGGAGTCAATACACCCCGCTCGGCCGGATGGAGGTCGCCCGCAAAATCGGTGGAGGCGCACCGTCCGGCGCCGTATTCAAGAGTCGGCGCCGCACCGGTGAGATCATCAAACCGAATGCCCCGGGACGCGACCCCATCGTCAGCCGGATCATCTGGCTGCGGGGCAAGCAGTCAAAAAACAGGAACACCTACGCCCGCCTCATCTACATTCACGGCACCCCGGAGGAACGCAATATCGGCCGGCCGGCGAGCTACGGCTGCATCCGCATGAAATCGCGCGATGTCATCGATCTCTACCGCCGGCTCGCGGTCGGCTCCGGGGTGCATATCATCCGCGGGCCGCTCGCACGAACCAACCCAGGCAAGGCCTACGCCGCCAGAGATGAAAGGTATCTGCCCGCTGCAGGGAGTTGACTCCCTGCCCGAGTCGCAAAATGGCCGCGACGGCACGGAACATGGCATCAACCGGATATCTGTTCACCGGGCAAAACGACGGGAAAAAGGCCGTATCCCCCCTTCCCGGTCAGAATATTACGGGAAAACATAACATTTTCCTGACCATCGAGCTTGACAGGATACCACAAACGAGTAGTTTCGCCGCCCCGAAACAGAATTCCCCCCAAGTAACGCACCACTCTCAACTCAGTCAATCCATGGCCAATTCCAAATCAGCTCTCAAGCGCGTCCGCCAAACCGAGACCCGCACCGCACGCAACAAGACCCTCACCAGTCGCATGAAGACACTGCGTAAAAAGACGCTTGCCGCCGCTGAAGCAGGCGACAAGGAGGCAGCTCAGAAATCCTTCTCCGAGTTCAGCTCAGCGGTGGACAAATGCGCCAAGAACAACATCATCCACAGAAACAAGGCCGCTAACATTAAAAGCAAGACGAACAAACACGTCAAAGGCTAGCCGCCCGAAAGCCGGATCACGGCTTTCATCATCCAAGCTTTTAAAATGCGGCCCCGCCATGCGGTGCCGCATTTTTGTATCCTGAACCCGCATCGGCTACAGACATACTTTTTGGTAGACAAGACCGTATCCCGATTTATTGGTTACTGCAACGATGACATCCATTCCAAAGCAACAATCCCGTATCGAAAAGGCCAAGGAAATCGCCAACAACCCGGGCAATTACAAAGTCTGTGAGGGCTGCGATTCCATCGTAGGCTCAGGGACTGTCATTTGCCCGAATTGCCACGGTTACCGTTTCGACAACGAAGCGTCACGCGTCGTTGATCAGGCCGTCTGGCTCGGCTGCCGGGAACAGACGTCCGTCACCGCAGAGGACCTCATCTAAGCGCCTTCTCCCCCGACTTCAAGACTTCAAGACTTCCCGACTTCCCGACTCCCCCCGTCCCTCGCACTCCGGATGAGCAAACAGGAAATTGTTCGCCAAATCACCGCGCATCTCAAGCAGCAGCATGCCGCCATGATGAACGCGGCGAAAGCCACTCACGAGGCGGCCACAGGCGACCAAGCCAAGGCGGAAGGAAAATACGATACCCGCGGGCTGGAAGCGTCGTATCTTGCCGACGCCCAGGCCGGACAATGCCAGAAGCTTGCGCACTCGGTCCATGTCTTCGAGTCGCTTCAACTCGACGACCACCACGCGGGCAGCGCGATCGCAGATGGCGCCCTGGTCGAAACCGAGCGCGAAGGACAGTTTCATTATTATTTGCTGACGCCCTGCGCCGGCGGCGTCAGCATGGATTACGAGGGCTATGAGCTGACCACACTCTCACCCGATGCCCCGCTCTATCAAAAGCTGCTCGGCCGCCATGTCGGCGATCGACTAGAGCAACCCGAGCTGATGATTCTCGATGTGCTTTGAGGATGCCGGCAGGATGCGCGGCTCCATTCCGGTCACGCCCATTGGCGCGAAAATCGCCATTCTATGCTTGCCCCGCCACGGCATCGGGGAATGATGCCGACATGAAAAGCAGTTTGCTCATCCTCACGGCCATGGCCGCGCTCTCAGTCAGTATGCATGCAGCCGGCCAGAATGCCCTGGAGAAAGAAATGGACGACTTCGCTCGCGACTTCTTCCGTGCCCATCCCGAGGCTGCGGGCGAGCTAAGGGCACGTGCCGCCCGCGAAAAAATGATCAAGGACGCGAAGTCCTCCCGAATTCTCGAGCTCAATAAAGCCACCGAGAAAAAACTGCGCCGGCGCGACGAAGTCGTTCGCCCTAACACGTATGCCGACGCACTGACACGCCTCAAGAGCCTCAACAGCAAAGACCCCCAAATCGCGTTCCTGCTCAAATACGCGGAAAAGGAAAAAATAAAAACTGCCGAAAAGCTGCTCGCCTTCCGTCTTGCCCAGCGTCTCTACATCAAGGCCATCACCGATGCCGCCGACACGGTCAACAAGCACCTCGCCATCATCCTGGCCAAGTACTCCGACTACAAAAAAGCCAACAATGGCAAAGCCCCCGCCAACCTCGACGCGCTAAAGCTGCCTGAGGAATGTAAAAAATTCGTCACCACCCAAGGCGAGAAAACCGACTGGATTTACTTCGGCCACCTCGGTGCCCTGCTGAAAACAAAGGACTCCCACGTCGTTATCGCCACACCCGCACCACTCGGCTCCCTCCGCCCCTGCGGGCTCGATAACGGCCACGTCATCGGCTTTGAAAATGAGCAAATCAAGTCGCAGCTCGACAAAATCGCGAAGGCCATCAAAGAGGGCACGACGGCGCCAGGCGGCGCCAACAACAATCATCCCGCCGCCAGCGCCCTCGCCGGCTTGATGAAAAAATACAGGATTTATAAAGAACTCAACAACGACAATGAGCCGGCCTCCCTCGCGGACCTCAACCTTGGGGACGAACATAAGCAATACACCGACCCTGCAAGCGGCGAGAAGTCTGACTGGATCTTTCTCGGCAAAAGCTCGAGGATAAGCATCGGCAATGGCATCAAGGTCGTCGTCGTCTCCCCCAAGGCACACGCAGGCTTCCGCCTGGTAGGACTTTCCAACAACAAGATGTCCACCGTCAAGGAAGCTGAAATCGGACCCTTGCTCAAAAAGTGACATCCCGCTCACCATCACAACCCATACAACAACATGAACTCTCTCAGCGACCGGATTACCGCCAGCATGAAAACCGCCATGCGTGAGCGCAACAAGGTGGCTCTCAACACCCTGCGCGCCCTTAAATCCGCCATTACCAATGCCGCCATCGACAAGGCGGGGGCCGGCACCGAACTCCCCGAAAACGAGCTGATCAACATCATCCGCAAACAGATCAAACAACGGCAGGACTCGATCGAACAATTCGAAAAAGCGGGTCGGGCAGAACTTGCCGAAAATGAAAAAGAGGAAATCACCATCCTCACATGCTACCTACCCACCCCGCTCACCGATGAGGAGATCGTAGCCGCTGTCGAGGCAGCCGTCGCCGAAACCGGCGCCGAGAGCAAAAAAGACATGGGCCAGGTGATGAAACTCCTCCAGGAAAAAACCGGCGGCCGAGCCGATGGCAAAAAACTCTCGCAAGAGGTCATGAAACGGCTTTCCTGATTGCCACCCTGACCCTACCACCCTGAAGCCGACCTGGAAGATACACGGATGAAATTGGCCGCCATCATCGTTGCCGCAGGATCAAGTCGCCGTATGGGCTTTGACAAGCTGCTCGCGCCCCTCGCCGGCAAACCCGTCCTGCAACACAGCATCCAGGCATTTGTGCGCTGCGATGAGGTCACCGAAATCATCGTCGTCTGCCCCCGGGAGCGCTTTGACGCCCTTGATCTCGAGTTTTCCAACAAGATCATTCGCCGCGTCGACGGCGGGGCGGACCGGCACGACTCGGTGGCGGCGGGACTGGCACTCTTACCCGCGGGGACGGAATATGTAGCGGTCCATGATGGTGCCCGTCCACTGATATCAAGCGATCAGATCGCCCGTGTCCTGGCAACAGCCGTTGAACACGGCGGGGCCGCATCCGCCCGACCGGTTACCGAAACCGTCAAACGTGCCAATGCCGAGGGCCAGGTGACCGAGTCCGTGAGCCGGGATGAACTGTGGCTCATGGAAACGCCGCAAATCTTCAAAGCCGACTTGTTAGTCGAAGCTTATCGCGTCGTCCAAAGCAAGGGAGCGCGCGTGACTGATGAGGTGTCCGCCATGGAACTGATTGGCCACCCCACCCATCTGGTCAACAACCCCGGCCCCAATCCTAAAATCACCTATCCCGAGGATATCGACCAGGCGGAGAAGTTTCTCTAGCAGAGGTTGCCCATCTCTTGGGCTCGCTCCCTACTTCATGAAGAGCGTGAAAAGCCCCTCTACGCCCAGTCGGGCAGCTCCAGCTTGAACACAGGAATGCGTATCCGCACCTTTTGGCCGGCGGCTGTGGTGCCAAAAAACGAACCGCGGACCTCTGCTGACATGGCGGTCACGTGGTAGCTGTTGTAGGAGAAATCGGCACCGGGCTCGAGCACCGGTGTTTGCCCGACCACGCCGTCGCCTTCGACCACGACAAATTCACCACTCTCCTCGCGCACCACCCATTTCCGCCCCATGATCCGCACCCTCTCGGTGGATTCATTGACCACGGTGATGAAGTAGACAAAGGGATGCGGCTTGTCACTCGGCGCGTCAAGGCTCGGCATGTAGATGACATCGTCCACACGGACACTCAGCCCCTCGAGCTCCTGGTAATTTCCTTGATGGTTATCGGGCACTTTGATTCTTGGGTGGTGGGTCGTGGATGGTTGGCAAGGGCTGCTATTTCGAGCCGAGCCGTCTCAGCTTGCGCTTGATACTGACCTTGGCAGCGGGGCTGATGCGGTCGACAAAAAGAATCCCGTTAAGGTGGTCAACCTCGTGCTGCAGGGCGCGGGAGAGCAGGCCGTCGGTTTCCAGCTCGATCACGCTGCCGTCGAGCAGCTGCAGCGTTGCCTTGACGATGCTGGGCCGGCGCACGTTGGCGCGGATGTCTTCGATACTCAGGCACCCTTCGGTATCGCTTTCGCGCGGCCCCTCTAACTCGAGTTTGGGATTGATGAAAACCAGCGGCATGATGTCCACCATTTGGACCTCCTCGCCGTCGACCCTGAGAAAGGAAACGCAGTCCGGGTCATGGGATACGTCCACCACGGCCATGCGGACTTCCTCACCGACCTGCGGGGCCGCCAGCCCGACGCCATTGGCGGCAACCATGGTTTCGACCATGTCATCGGCAAGCTTCAGGATGGCATCGTCCACCTCCGTGACGGCGCGGCATTTCACCCGAAGGACCGGGTCTCCATATTGAATGATTTTCAGAGTCATGAGTTACTTAGTTTTCAGAGTTGAGCAGGGATTCGGGAAGCTTCACGCGCGACGGCACATCGCGCGGGTTGATGCCGGCCTGAATGAGCGCATTCTGGATCTGGATGAAGCGCTCCAGCGGGATCCCCTTGTCCGGCTCCAGCTCCAGTTGTCGGGTCGGAAATTTTTCGCGGAACACCTTGAGGTATTCCACCAACATCCCCTCGTGAATGCGGGTCGCGTCGAGCGTGACACTGCCGTCAGCGGCAATGGCAAGCACCGCAGCGGGGTCGTCCACCACGACCGTGGCAGAGTCCTGAGCCAGAGCGAGCTCGATGTTGAGCACGTTGCGCTTGATCTTGGGATCGTATTCCACCGCGAAATAGATCAACAAAATCGCGAGGATGTCGATCAGTGGGATGATCGGCACGGTCGGGATCGTTCGGCTTGGACGGTGAAATTCCACGGGGTTGGGGCGACTCGGATCAGGCTATCGGTTCTTGAAAAAGACGTGCTGGTGGCAGGCGGACGTCACCTTGCCCATGAGCACCTCCAGACGGGCCGCCATCATCTCGATTTTCCGGTTAAAATGGCTGTGCGCAATCACTGTGGGCACTGCCACAGCCAGGCCGGCCACCGTGGTGTTCAGCGCCATGGCAATCCCCTGGCCCACGCGCGCGGCATCCGCCCCCTGACCGACGTTGGCAAACACCAGCACCAGCCCACTCGCCGTGCCAAGCAGTCCCAGCAAGGGGGCAATGGTGATTACCACCTCCAAGGCGGGCATCCCGGTGTGCATCTTGACAATTTCCTCCCGTGCGGCCGATTGCACCGCCTCCTGGACCTCGCCCTGCGTCCGGCCGGCATTACGCAGGGCGACGGCACAGAGGCGGGCCAAGGAACTCTCGCCTGCTTTGAATTCCTCCTGCAGCCCTTCCAGGCCGCCATTTTCCAAATGCTCTTCAATCTGCTCCACCTCACTCACCAGGCGCGTCGGAATGATCAGTGCCTTGCCCAGCGTCATCAGCTTATAGGCAACCACGCCCACGGCGATCAGCGAGCTGGCCAGGATGGGCACCATGAACCATCCGCCCTTGCTGAAAAAGTTCCACACGACCTCCCAGGCCGCGGAGTTCGAGCTGTCCATAAGTATCGGTATTGTCATCTGTCTAGGTGAGGGTCATCAGGAGGTCAATAAATTCGATGCACAGGCAATGCACTGGGATCGGCCGATGATCCAGCGGGAAATAGGCCATTCCCTAAAAATAAAAGTTGTAAATCAGCTCCAGCGGTTCGCCATCGAGCTCTTTGAGCACGGACTTGGGCATCTTGGGTAGCCTGGCCTGGCGGATGGCGCGTTGGGTGAACCCCTGCTCGATGTAGTTCCCTTCGATGACCTCCTGAAATTTGATCCCGGAGATTTTGCCATCCTTGTCGACATAAAACCGAAGCGATATGACCCCCGGCACGATGTGGTCGCGATGCTGCTCACAGTTCCTGCGCCACTGCAACTCAACCGCCTTGCTGACCAGCGCCTGGTAGCGGCCCAGGGGCGAGTTCTTGACGTTGAGCGCGCTTTTGCCGCGACGGGAAATCGAGCCGGTCACCTTGGTTTTGCGGGAATGCGCTTCGAAGTCGTTTTTCTTCGGCACCTGCTCGACGGCCTCACCCTTGCCGCCCTCCCTGGTGGCCCCCTTGTCCGGCTTTTCCTTGGGGCTGTCTTGCGCCTTGGGTCGGTCATCAATGGATGCCCTGCCCTCACCGCCCTCGGTGCCCGGCAGCAGGCGGCCTTGCCGGAGGTGCTTTTCCTTCGGCCGGGCCGCACTGGATTCATCGGGCCTGGCCGACTCCACCTTCGGGGCGTCATCGATCCGGGATTCATCCTTGCTGGCACTGGCCTCCTGCGGAGTCTCGGTTTGCTCACCGGTTTCGTCCCCACCCACGGAGCCCTCCCGGTATTTTTGATCCACCGTTTCCACGTGCCCCGGATAGAGCGGGTTCGCGCCGTCCTGGGATGGGGTTTCGGGTTCCGCACCCGGCGAGGGCGGCCGCTCCGAAGCCGCCCGGGTGTCACGTTCACCCAGAAGATCCGTGGGGGCGTCGGGTTCCCCTGCCTGGTCCGCTGACGTGCGCGCGAATTTCCGGTCCTGCGCGGGCAGTGTTTTTTTGGCCGCAGCCAGCGGCTCCTCGGGAGGGGGCACCACAGCTGGGGGCACCACAGCTGGTGAACGCTCAGGGTCGGGTCGGGGTGGCAGCGCCTCCGGGGTGGAGGGGAGCGTGACCGGTGGCGGTTCCGGCCTGGCCGCAAACGGCCGCATCACCACCATCACCTCCGGCTCCGGCCTGGGCTCATTGCCATCCGACTCAATCGCAAACAAGGGCAAATCCCAGACGATCAGCAGAATCCAGAACCCGAACACAAACCCGTGCACAGCCACCGCCGCCAGCACGGAGAGAATCGCTCGTTTTTGCCGTAAAGTAAACTGGCTCACGGCGGCATCCTAAACCCTAAATCGCCATTGCTAAACTCTAAATTACACATCCTGTCAACCCGCGTTGACTTCACTGCCTCCGACCTGCACTATCCCCCCGTGAACATTGATGTGGATTGTCTTACAGCGCAGCGGATTGACCAGTTCCTGGTCAGCCGACTGCCCGAGCTGTCGCGCTCACGGATTCAGGCGCTACTGAAGTCCGGTGACATTTTGCTCAATGGCGCCCCCGCCAAGGCCAAACAGAATGTCAGCAGTGGCGATGTCGTCTCGGTGGTCATCCCGGAGCCCGAACCCGCCCAGGCCCAGCCCCAGGACATCCCGCTGGACGTCATCCATGAAGACCCCGACATCATCGTGATCAACAAAGCGCACGGCATGGTGGTGCATCCTGCCGCCGGCAATGCCGACGGCACCCTCGTCAACGCACTTTTGTTTCACTGCAAAGGCCAACTCTCAGGCATCGGCGGCGTGGAAAGGCCGGGGATTGTCCACCGGCTCGATAAGGACACTTCAGGCTGCATCATTGTGGCCAAAAACGACATGGCCCACCAGTCGCTCGTCGCCCAGTTTCATGACCGCACCAACGAAAAACGCTATCTCACCGTGGTCCAAAGTACGCCCAACAAGGACGAGGACAGCATCTTCACCCACATCGGCAGGCATCCGGTGAACCGCCTGAAAATGGCCGTGGTCAACCCGGGCAGCGGCAAGACGGCCGTCACTGATTACCGCGTGCTGCACAAGGCGGCCGACGGCACCTGCCTCATTCTCTGTGACCTCCATACCGGCCGCACCCACCAGATCCGCGTGCACATGCTCCATATCGGCACCCCGATACTTGCCGATCCCGTCTACGCCAAGCCAGCCCGACAGCCGGTGCAGACGGGTCGACTGATGTTGCATGCCTGGCAGCTCATCATCGACCATCCACGCACCGGAGAACGGCTGGCATTCCAAGCCCCCATCCCGGAAGAATACAAACCATGGACAGATGCTTGCCAAAGCGAGCTTTAACGGATGACCGATCGGCGCATTCCGGGTCGCCCATACCCATGCACATACCCATGCCCATCGGAAATCCAAGCTCCCGACTTGCAAAATACAAATTTTGATGCGATAAGTCACACGTTTATCTCATTTAACCAAATCATGAAAGCAATCCTACTCACAACCGCACTGGCCGCCTTCGGTCTCGCCGTATTGCCGTTACACGCAGACGACGCGACCGCCAAACCCTTGGTCGAAGAAGCCGTGGCCCAGACCACGCCTGTTTATCTTATCCACGTCAGTGGCGCGGGATGAGGCATTCCCAAGAGAGCCAGTTCGGCTCTCAAAACCCAGGAAGGTGTCCAGAAAATCCTTTTCTCCGGACTTCGTGCCACGGTCGTCATGGAGGACGGCAAGGAGCTTGATCAGGAAAAAACCACCAAGGCGATCGAAGCCAAGGGGCTGGGTGTGAAATCCTTTGCAAAAACCGAAATCGCCATCCCCGAATCGGGTTACGCCCTCACCGTCGCCGGCATGGGATGAGCCAACAGCAACGACAAGGTCCGTGTGGCCTTGGAAAAACTCGACGGTATCGCCGCTGCTTACGTTAATCGCGGCATCATCATCCACCTTGCCAAAGCGGCTGAGCTTGATCAGGAGAAAATCGCAGAAGCGCTCAAGCCTTTCAAGATAACCATCAAGGAAGTGAAAGCCCTCGAAGGGAAGCTGCTCTAACCATCCCCGTCAATTCTAGCAAGACAGCCCGTTCTCTACCAGGAACGGGCTGTTTCTTTTCCAGCCCCCTCGACTTTCTCTCGCCGGAGCAACTCTCGCCGGAGTCACCCGCTTAGCCTTTTTCCACCATGAGCAGAAAGGGCGTCGTCGCACGCGCACCGGCACGTCGGTAACAGGTCGATGAACTTGTCGCCGCCCGGATCCCATCCAACCACTTCAGCACCGCCTCCGCCTCGGTATCACCCCCAGGGTGGCCCGGATAACACATCACACTCAGCTTGCCACCGCGGCGGAGGCTGGCAAATGCCGCGGCCAGCGCGTCCAAGGTCGTTGTCACCTGCGTGATCACCTGCTTGTCACCCCCAGGCAGATAGCCCAGGTTAAACATCACTGCCGCAACCCCCATCGGAATGTGAGCGGCCATCAACTCGTGGCCACGCGCATGCAATTCATAGCTCGCCTCGCAGACACCTGCTGCGGTCAGGCGCATCCGTGCCGAATCGATCGCCTGCCGTTGCAGGTCAAAACCGATCACCCTGCCTCCCGGCCCCACACAGTTTGCTAAAAACAGGGTGTCATGGCCATTGCCCACCGTGGCATCGACGACCACCTCCCCCGGATTCACCACGGCGGCAACCAGTGCATGCGCCGTGGCTATGAGACTACCGTCAATGGTTTCTTGTTTCATGACATCCGGATGACCGATTCGGGGTGGAAACTTAAATCTTCAACTCCAGTTCCTCATCCAGCCCGCACTCCCCACAAAGATATGCCGCAAAGTGCTCAGCCACGGCAGGTGCCATCAAGCAGCCCTTCGACCCGAGCCCGTTGAAAAAACCCACATTCGGCAACTCCGGATGAAAGCCGATCACGGGTCGGCTATTCCTGATGATCGGTCGCACCCCGGCCTCGTGCTCAATGACCTCCATGGGTACCGACTCCTCGTCCAGCCAGGTTTTCAATTTCTCGATGACCTCGGCTTCCCCTGCCTCTGTCGGGGTGGAATCCAGGTTGAGCCAATCGTAGTTCGAACCTGCCTTCCACATGCCGCCACCGCGTGGGGCCAGCCAACCATTGCAGTGGTAGCGTTTGCTATCGTCGAGCCCGTCGACCCACATGCTGAGCACCTCCCCCTTGGCACTGCGATGGGGCACGTCACGAAACCAGCCCCCGACATTTTCCACCCCCTCCAAGCCATAGGCCCCCTGACAAAGGATGATTTTATCGGCGGTCACATCCTGCCACTGCACGCGGGAGTTTTTGAACACAACCTCATCTTCGGAGAAATCGCCCTCCCGCCACGCGCCGGCATCCAGCAACCTGTCTTTCGCCACGCGCAAAAAAGCCAGCGTGTCCAACCACGCGCCGTCAGGCATTTCAATGCCGCCGCAGCCCGCTTTGAACGGCCCCTCGACACGTCCCATATCATACGCCCAGCGGTCGTGCTCCGGCCCCTTGCTCAACCATTTCTCCCGTTCCTGCTCGGTGGCGAACAAGCGGACCACAGGCGTCTTGTGATAAAACTTCCTGACACTCTCTTTTTCCAGCGCGTGGTAATAGGCCACCGCCTTGGATAAATACTCAGCCTGTCGCCACGCCGGGTTCATGCCTTTTCCCGTGAGCGGCGTGATCAGCCCGGCCGCGACACGCGAGGATGACCCCGCATCCTGACGGTCGATCACTAAAACCGATTTTTCCCGCCTCAACAACTCCAGCGCCAGAATGCTGCCAGCCAGCCCTTGACCAATGATCAGAAACTCAACACTCATCCCTTTGACGTTTTCTTGAAGCATACTCAACCCGGTTCACCCTACACACATCTCGTCCGGTTGGAAATACCTTTAACACGGCGAGCTCAAAATGAAAACCACGATTCGACGCCCAATTGATAGAGCGAATCGATCTTTTTTATCCGATCGGGGCGATTAGGCTTTCGGCCCGGCCTTGGATCCGTTTATATTCCGCCCATGCAATGTCCGTATTGCCGAGCCCCGCTCACGGAGACCTCCAAGGAATGTCCGTCCTGCCAGCTGTCCCTGCACAGCGCGAACGCGCTACTCGGGCCCGTCCCCCGCTTCGACCACGGGCTGACCGACGCCGTCGGCGTGCTCGAAAAAGGCTCCGACAAAAAAATCCGCCACGCCCTGGCCACCCTGAGCAAACGGTTTCCCCAGGTTGACATGCACGTGCTGATCAAGAAATTCGACCGCCAATACCCGATCGGCACGCATCTTTTCTGGCTGTTCAACCAGGGTGAATTTTGCCCCAGCGACCGCAAGGGCGGGAAAAACCATTCCATCTTGCTCGGTCTCGACCCGCAGCAGGGTCGGATCGGATTAATCGTCGGATACGGCCTTGAGCCATTTTTACCAAGAAAAGCGCTCGACCATACGCTCGAAAAAGCGCAACCATCCCTCGGTGCAGCCGATTACCCCCAGGCGATCCTGACCGTCATTGATGCCCTCGACCAGTTGATGGAGGGAATTTGCGACGGCCTTGAGGAGGCCCTGGGGATCGACCGACCAGAACCAACCAACCCACAAGAATACTAATCCGACCAACGCATCCGCCCCGAAACCGACATTCACTACAACACTAAATACTAAATACCAACTACCCATGGACTACGAAACATACCGCCTCATTCACTTCGCCGGAATCTTCACCCTCCTCTTCGCCTTCGGCGCCCTCTTTGCAGCAGACAAAACCACCAAGGGTGCCGCCATTGGCCACGGCATCGGACTCGCCCTCATTCTGCTCGGCGGCTTCGGTATGCAGGCCAAACTCAAGGACGCCTACCAGATCATGTATGGAACGGGCTTCCCGACATGGATGATCCTCAAAATCGTCCTCTGGGTGGTTCTCGGTGGTGCCATGGTTCTGGCCAAGCGCCGCGTCATCTCCGGCCTGGCCGCATGGGTCCTGATCATCGGCCTTGCCCTCGCAAGCGCCTATCTGGCGTACAAAAAACCCGCCATGGGCAACCAGCCCGCCACGGCACAAGCCGAGTAAGCTCGCCGCCAGCACCGTTTCGCCATGAAGCCATGAAACATGTCGAAACCATCACCCTGCCTCATGATCTCGGTGAGTTCACCGAGATCATTGACGTCCGGTCGCCCTCGGAATTCGCCGAGGACCACCTGCCCGGCGCCATCAACCTGCCCGTCCTCAACGATGAGGAGCGCGTCGAGGTGGGCACAATCTATCAGTCCAATCCGTTCGAGGCGCGCCGTCTCGGCGCCAGATTCATCGCCGCCAACGCGGCACGGCACCTGGCGACCCACCTTGCCCGGAAGGATAAGTCCTACACCCCGCTCGTCTACTGCTGGCGCGGCGGCATGCGCTCCAACGCCCTGGCGCACATCCTCAGGTCGGTGGGCTGGCGCGCCCGGTTAATTGACGGCGGCTACAAGGCATTCCGCAAATTTGTCAGTGAGGACATCGACCGGCTGCTCGCCACCCCGGAGCTCGCACTCACCGTGCTCGCAGGCCCCACGGGAGTGGCCAAGACACGGCTGCTTCATACCTTGCAAGAGCAAGGCGCACAGGTGCTCGACCTCGAAGGGCTCGCCCATCACCGCGGTTCCGTGCTCGGCCTGGCCCCGGACACGACCCAGCCAAGCCAGAAACGCTTCGAAACCCAGCTCTGGCATGCGCTGTGCCAACTTGATCTGACCCGGCCGGTCTTCACCGAGGCCGAAAGCAATCGCATCGGCACCGTCCATTGCCCACCGGCACTCTGGAAAAAACTCGGACAAGGCGACATCGTCAATATCGAGCTGCCACTCGATCAACGGGCCGCGTTCCTCCTTGATGACTACCCGCACTTCACCGAGGACCCGGAACACCTCAAGTCGCTGTTAAACAAACTCATCAAGCTGCGCGGGCATGCGCAAGTCCAGCAATGGCACGCGCAGATTGACGCCGGGCAATGGCCGGAATTCGTCGCGTCGGTGCTGCGCGATCACTACGACCTCGTTTACCGCCGCGCAGGAGACGAACCGTCCAACTACCCCGCCCCGTCGCACACAGTGGCACTGCCCGGGTTTTCCCCCGATGACCTGACACGTGCCGCCACCGAGCTCATTGCCCGTGACTGACGCCCACAACCACCTCCAGGACGCCCGCTTCGACGGCATCCGTGACCAGATCATCCACGAGATGATCGCATCCGGCGTCACCCGCTGCGTGGTGAATGGCACTTGCCCGGCCGACTGGCCACAGGTCGCGGCCCTCGCCCGAAAACACCCCGGGCTCATCATCCCGTCGTTTGGTTTGCATCCCTGGAAGGAACCCACGGAGGGATGGCTCGACCAACTCGTCCATTTCCTCGACACCGTGCCTAACGCCTGCGTCGGCGAGTGTGGGCTGGACCGGTGGATCGAGGGCTACGACATCGATCGGCAGACGGAGGTCTTCACCACCCAGCTCGACCTCGCCGCGGCCCGCAACCTGCCGATCTCGATCCACTGCCTCAAGGCCTGGGGGCAGCTCGTTGACCTGCTCGAGTCACGGCCCCTTCCCCGGCGCGGGTTTCTCCTGCACTCCTACGGCGGCTCGGCGGAACTGGTGCCGCGACTCGCCAAGCTCGGCGCCTATTTCTCGTTTTCCGGCTATTTTCTCCACGAGAGAAAACAGAACGTCCGCGACGCCTTCAGGCTCGTGCCCGCAGACCGTTTACTCATCGAAACCGACGCGCCGGACATGCTGCCACCCGAG